>CAYFVG010000057.1:0-13355 GCA_964346365.1 uncultured Alteromonadaceae bacterium | reverse complement strand
CCTGGCCCTCTATCTCGACTATTACCACTTCACCCGGGAGCGCCGCTTCGTACCCGGGGCGCAGGCGGCGCGCTTCGTCGAGCGCAGCGCGGGATCGCCGGTCAGCACTCGTTTTCTCGATGCCTACCTGCGCCAGGCCGGCCGCGACCGCCGCTGGGAAGACTTCCTTGCGGCGTCGCCGCAGCGGCCGCGGGATGTGACCCTGCAGTGCTATTACCACCGGGCGCAGCTCGCCACGGGGGAGCGCGAGGCCGCCTTCGCCGGCGCCGCGCGGCTCTGGGTCCACGGTTATTCCCGTCCCCGGGCCTGCGATCCGCTTTTCGACCCCTGGCTGGCTGCCGGCGGTGCCACCGCAGAGCGCGTCTGGGATCGTCTCGGCCTCGCTTTCGACGCCCGGCAGCGCTCGCTGCTTCGCTACCTTGTGAGCCTCGCGCCCCCGGCCCTGGCTGCGGACGCCGCGGCCCTGGCCCGGCTCTATCGCGAGCCGCAGCACCTTTCCCGTCACCTGGATGCGATTTCTCCGGATCGGCGCGGTGACGCGCTGCACCGGGCGGTACGCCGCCTGGCGCGCTATCACCCGGCGCAGGCCCTTGCGGCCTGGCGGGCACGGGCCGCCGCGCTGCCGGCCGATGACCCGGCGCGGAGCGAGACGGAGCGCCGTATCGCCTTCCGGGCGCTGCTCGACAGGCACGCGGCCGTGGCGCCCTGGATCGACGGCCAGCTGGCGCGCTGGGGCGATGACCAGCTCACGGCCATGCGCCTGCGCTGGCTGCTGGCGGAGGCGGACTGGCCGCGCTTCCTCGCCGTCGCCGCGGCCCTCGGGGATGCTGAGGCGGCGACAGCCCGGTGGCGCTACTGGCGCGGTGTGGCCCTGGCCGCAACGGGCGAGCGGGACGCGGGGCAGGCGCTGCTCGCCGCTGCCGCGCGGGATCGAAGCTACTACGGTTTCCTGGCTGCCGAGCAGCTCGATGTGCCCCACGCCTTCAACCACCGGCGACTGCCGCCGCGCGCAGCGCCCCCGGCGCTCCTCGCGGAGCCGGGGCTCCGGCGCGTGGGCGAGCTGAACCACCACGGCGCGGCCCGCGATGCGCACGCCGAATGGCGCGGCGTGCTGCGCGATCAGGACCGGGACGCGCGCCTGACCCTCGCCGCCCTGGCCGCCGCCGAGGGCTGGTATCGCCTGGCCATCGACGCCGCCAACGAGGCCGCCGCCCACGACGCGCTGGAGCTGCGCTTTCCGCTGGCCTACCGGGAGGTTTTCACGGCGCAGGCCCGGCAGTTCGGCCTGCCCGAGAGCGAACTCATGGCCATCGCCCGCCGCGAGAGCGCTTTCTTCCCGGCCGCGCACTCCAGCGCCGGGGCCCGCGGGCTCATGCAGGTGCTGCCGGCCACCGGGCGGCAGGTCGCCAGCCGCCTGGGCGTCGCCACGCAGGCGGCCTCGCTCTATCGCGTCAAGGACAATGTGCTCATCGGCAGCGCCTACTACCGGCAACTCCTCGAGCGCTACGGCAGCAACCGGGTGCTCGCCCTGGCCGCCTACAATGCCGGCCCGAACCGCGTCGACAACTGGCGTGGTGGAGACCTGCCCCTCGAGGTCTGGATCGAGACGCTGCCCTTCCGCGAGACCCGGGATTACGTGAAAGCGGTGCTCGCCTACCGGGTGCTCTTCGACTACCTCCAGGGGGGCACGCCCAGCCTGTTCCGGCCCGGGGAGCGGGCTGCCCGCTACTGAGCTGAGTATGCCGGCCACCCACAGCTTTATCCTTCCCGTGCTCAACGAGGCCGGGCGCATCGGTCCACTGCTCACCCGGCTGCAGAGGGACTTTCCCGGTGCGGAGTGCATTGTCGTGGACGGCGGCAGCGAGGACGGTACGGTGACCGAGGCCCTGGGCGTCGCGGACCTCGTGCTCCTCGGCGAGCGCGGGCGGGCGGCGCAGATGAACCTGGGCGCGGCGGCCGCGCAGGGTGAATGGCTGTGGTTCCTGCACGCGGACACAGAGCCTTTGTTTACCGCCGAGGCCCTCCCGGCGGCGCTCGGCCCCGCGGTCTCCTGGGGTTTCTGCCGGGTGCAGCTGAGCGGCCGGGCGCCGGCCCTGCGGCTCGTGGAGCGGGCCATGAACCTGCGCTCGCGGCTCACGGGCATCGGTACCGGTGACCAGCTGCTGTTCCTGCGACGGACGCTCTTCGAGGCCGTGGGCGGTTATCCGCCGATCGAACTCATGGAGGACATCGCCCTGAGCAGCCGCCTGCGGCACCGGGCCCGCCCCGCGGGCGCTCCCCTGGCCGTGCGCACGTCGAGTCGGCGCTGGGAGGACAACGGCATCCTGCGCACCGTCGGGCTTATGTGGTGGCTGCGCCTGCGCTATGCCCTCGGCGCATCGCCGGCCACGCTGAGGGCCCGCTACGATGGTTGAGGTCCCCGGGCCCGCGGGCGGTCGCCTGCTGCTGCAGTTCGCTCGGGAGCCGGTGCCCGGCGCGGTGAAGAGGCGCATGCTGCCGGCGCTCGATGCCGAGGCCGCCTGCGCGCTCCACGTCTCCCTGCTGACGCATACGGCGCGGCAGTTGGCCGCCGTGCCCCGCTGCGAGCGCGAGCTCTGGGTGGCCGGCGACCCGGCGCATCCGGCCCTGCGCCAGGCCCTGGCCCCGGGCGGGGCGAGAGCGCGGCGGCAGGTCGGCGTCGACCTCGGCGAGCGCATGCACCACGCGCTGCGCACGGCCCTGCAGCGGGTGCCCCGGGCGGTGCTCGTCGGCAGCGACTGCCCGGGGCTCGACGCCGCCTACGTCGAAGAGGCCTTCTCGGCACTGGCGACGGCGGACCTGGTGCTCGGTCCCGCCCTCGATGGCGGCTATGTGCTGATCGGTGCGCGCCGGCTCGATTGGCGGCTCTTCGAGGGCGTCAGCTGGGGGACCGGGAAGGTGCTGGCGCAGACGCTGGCGCGGGCCGATGCCCTGCGTTGGGACGTCGCCCTGCTCGCGCCGCGGCGGGATATCGACCGCCCCGGCGACCTGGCGGCCTGGGAGCGGGCACGGGCGGCATTCAGCGCAGACTGAAGGCCCGGCTGCGGGCCGGCGCCGCTGCGGCGGCGGCCAGCGGCTGGTTGCCGAGGCCGGCACGCTCACACAGCAGCCAGGCAATGGCAGTGCTGTAGGACAGGTTGGTGCGCAATTCGTGGTCCGGGTTGCTGAGGAAGGCCCGCTGGCTCGCCAGGCCGCGCACGCGGCTCGCTATTTCCGGCCGGAAGGCCAGGTAGCGATCCCAGATATCGCGATGCTGGGCGGCGGTAATGCGGTAGAGGCCGAGGCCCTCGCCGCCGCGGGCGAAGAGCCCCACCTCCGGGCCGTCGATGGCCGCGGTAAGCAGTCGCTCCCCCAGGGCCTCACTCCACGCGCCCAGATAGCTGAGGGTGGGCCGGATGACCTCCTCCCTCAGGTGTTCCGCCGTCATATACATGACCGTTTCCTCGCAGTGTGCCGTGACCTTGCGCCCGTGCCCTGGAGCAACGTGCAAGGCTAGGTGTAGCACACGCTGGAAATGAAATTCAAGGAAAAATAGTCGCTTACGGTGTTTTATTTACTTATTGGATCGCAAAGTCACCGTAAACTGCATCTGGAGCGGGCGTGAGACGGCCTTCAAAAGTAGTAATCGTGTATCCAAAAACGCTGAAAAATTTATAAAAGCGATGAACGGGCGGAAAAAGATCATTCTCAGCCACCGGCGAGTTTTACCGAATAGCCGTCAGCCTCCAGCATCGCCTTGAGCACCTCGCGCTGGTCCCCCTGAAGCTCGATCAGGCCGTCCTTGACCGCGCCGCCGACACCGCAGCGCTGCTTCATGCGCCGGGCAAGAGCCTTCAGGTCCGTCCCGGGGAGCGGTATCCCGTCCACCACGGTGACGGCCTTGCCGGCCCGCCCCTTGCGCTCCCGGCGCAGCCGCACGATGCCGTCGCCGGCCGGCGCTGCGGCGCCCTGCGGGCAGCAGCAGTTGCCCATCGGCTGCCCGCAGTCGGGGCAGCCGCGCCCACTGTCGGTCCGGTAGACGATGCGTCCTGCCATGGTGGCTTGTCCTTTGTGTCGCTGGCGCTGCGGTGTATGTTATCGGCCTCGGGAGGCCGACGCACAGGTGGCCCCCGGGTGAATAACGGGTGCATGACAGGATGGAGCAAGAGGCGGAGCAACAATTGCAGGCTGCGCTGGACGCGCTGCAGACCGAGCTGGCTTTCCAGGGCGATGCGCTGCAGGCCCTCGATCGGGCCTATGGCGAACAGCAGCAGACGATCCTCGAGCTCAGGAAACAGCTGAGCCTGCTGGCGGCGCGGCTGCGGGCGCTGGACGAGCGGGTGCCGGGTGGGGACGGGGACGCGGACGAGCCGCCGCCGCACTATTAGCCGCCGCACTATTAATAGTGGGGCACGCCGATCCTTCGTTGAGCGTTTCTTGCCGCTGATCGAGCAATGCTCCACACTTCCTGCGCCCCGGACAGAGCAACAGGACATCCGCCATGGCTGAGAGTGAACGCAAGGATACGCCGGAACAGGCGCAGTTCCGTACCCACTGCCGCGACTGGCTGCGCGACAACCACCCGGGCGAGGCGCCGGTGCGCCTGCCCCAGTCCCCCATCGAGATCATGACCGAGCCGCAGCTGCACTGGCTGCAGGCCTGGCAGAAGGCCGCCTACGACGCCGGGCTGGTCGGCTGTGACTATCCCGCGGCGGTCGGCGGCGGCGGCCGCACGGACTGCCAGCGCGTGGCCAACGAGGAGATGCAGGCCGCGCGCACGCCGTTCCTGCCCAACGTCATCGGCCTCGGCATGGCCGCGCCGACGCTGTTCTACCACGCCCAGGAGCCGCTCAAGGAGCGCCTGCTGCCCCGGCTGCTTTCCGGGGCGGACATCTGGTGCCAGGGTTTCTCGGAGCCCGGTGCCGGCTCGGACCTGGCCAGCGTGCAGACCTTCGCCGAGCGGCGCGGCGAGCGCTGGGTCATCAACGGCCATAAGGTGTGGACCTCCCTGGCTCACTTCGCCGAGTGGATGATCCTGCTGCTGCGAACCGACAAGAGCCACAAGTACGACGGCCTGTCCTACTTCGTGGTGCCGATCCGCTCGGCCCTGGGCAAGGGCGTCACCGTGCGACCGCTGATCAAGATCACCGGCGAGACCGGTTTCAACGAGGTGCTTTTCGAGGATCTGGAGATCGACGACAGCTACCGTCTCGACGAGCTCGGCAAGGGCTGGCAGGTGGCCATGACCACGCTGCTGCACGAACGCGGCGGCGGTGAGCTGGTGACGCCGCGCTCCGGGGGGCTCACCTCGAAGACGAGCTTCTCGCCCACGGCGCGCAACCTGCGCACGCTCGCACAGGAAACGCCGCGGGGGCAGGGCACGGCCGCCGACGACCCGCTGCTGCGCGATCGCATGGTGCGCCAGTTCATCCGCGAGGAGGCCCTGCAGCAGAACCAGCGGCGCTCCCGGGTGCCGGCGCTGCAGGACCACCCCATGCGCCTGCAGCTGCAGTACAAGCTCCTCGCCAGCGAGCTGGCGCAGGATACCGCGCGGCTCGGCCTGGACGTGGCCGGCGCGGCGTCGACGCTCTACCTCGCCGATGATCACGCGCCCACCGGCGGCCAGTGGCCGCTGGCGTACATGAATTCCTACGGCATGACGGTCGCCGCCGGTACCAGTGAAATCCAGCGCAATATCCTGGGCGAGCGGGTGCTCGGCCTGGCGAAATCAAAGTAGCAGGTCGAAGCAGGAGGCCCCCGTGACGCAACCGACGAATTTCGGCTTCGGCGACGAGTGTGCGCTGCTCAAGGAGTCTGCGCGGAAGTTCTTTGCGGAGCACCTCCCGGTGGAGCGGCTGCACGCGCTGGTCGCCGCGGACCCGGACCCCGAGGCGGCGAGCGGTGCCCCCTGGCGGCAGGACCTGTGGCCGGCGATGGTCGACCTCGGCTGGACCGCCCTGGCTATCCCGGAGAGTGCCGGCGGTCTGGGCCTGCCGGCGGTGGCGGTGGCCGGGCTCGTGGAGGAGCACGGCCGGGCCGCATTTCCCGGGCCCCTGTTGGCAACGCTCGCCAGCAGCTATGTACTCGCCGCCGCCGACGGCGGCGCCGCGGCCCTCGAGGAGATCGCCGCCGGTCGATCCGCGACCCTCGCCTTCGCGAACGCCGCAGGCTCCTGGCTGCCCGGCGACAGTGCCGTGACGGCGACCGCGGGGCGTCTCTCGGGAACAGCCTGCTACGTTCAGGAACCGCGCAAGGTCGAGCGCCTGCTCGTCGCCGCGCAGGACGAGAACGGTCTCGGTCTCTACTGGCTCAACAGCGACGCCGCGGGCGTGAGCATCGCGCCGGATGCGATCGTCGATCTCACCCGCGACCAGGGCCGCGTGACCTTCGAGTCGGCCGCGGCCGAGGCGGTGGGTCGCAACGGGCTGGCGGCCTTCCACGCTGCGATGCCTGCCCTGTGGCTGCTGCTCGCCGCCGATATGGTCGGCGCCGGCGAGTGGCAGCTGCAGACCACGGTGGAGTACGCCCGGGTGCGCAAGCAGTTCGACCGGCCCCTGGGCTTCTTTCAGGCTGTGAAGCACCAGCTGGTGGACGTGATGGTGCTCGTGGACGAGAGCAAGTCCCTGCTTTACAACGCGGCCTGCGCCCTCGACGAGGAGCCCGGGAAGGCGCTGCAGTTCGCGCACATGGCGAAGGCCTCGGCGGCGGACATGGCGGCCTTCGCCTCCGGGCGCTCCGTGCAGTGCCATGGCGGTACCGGCTTTACCTGGGAGGCCTTCCTGCATCTGTACTTCAAGCGCCAGAAGCACAGCCAGATGCTCTGGGGCGACGGCCCCTGGCATCGCGCCCGGCTCGCGGACATTCTTTTCGGGGAGGTGGCCTGCCCGGGGCGGTGAGCCCGGCCCGGGTTACCGCGCCACCGGTCGCCGATCGAAGCCCGCGCTCAGCGCAGCGGGCGGAAGGCCTTGCGAAGCTCCTCGACGAACAGCGCCGGTTGCTCGAAGGCGGCGAAATGCCCGCCGCGCGGCGGCTCGTTCCAGTACACGAGATTGCGGAAACGGCGCTCGGCCCAGCGCCGGCTGCACAGGAAGATTTCCTTCGGAAACAGGGAACAGGCCACGGGCAGGTCGATGGGTGACAGGTCCGGGTCGTTGAAGCTTTCCCAGTACAGGCGCGCGGAGCTCGCGGCGCTGTTGCTGAGCCAGTACAGCGTAATGTTGTCGAGCAGCTCGTCGCGGTCGAGGGCGTGCTCCGGGTGGCGCACGCCGTCCCGCTCGCAGTCCGTCCAGGCCTGGAACTTCTCGACGATCCAGGCCAGCTGACCCACCGGCGAGTCGGCCAGCGCATAGCCCAGCGTCTGCGGCCGCGTGGACTGCTGTTTCGAATAGCCCGAGTCCCAGCGGTTGTAGAACTCCATGGCGGCGAAGGCGCGCTGCTCCAGCGCCGTGGGGGCGTCGAGGGTCTCCCGGTCCGGGGCGACGATGGGCATGTTCACATGCACCCCGGCGCAGTGGTCTGTTTCCGTGCGCGCCATACTCAGGGTCACCGCGCTGCCCCAGTCGCCACCCTGGGCAACATAGCGGTCGTAGCCGAGGCGGGCCATGAGCCCGCCCCAGCAGCGGCCGATGGCCTCCACGCCGGTACCGCTGCGCGCGGGCTTGCCGGAAAAGCCGTAACCGGGCAGCGAGGGCACCACCACGTGGAAGGCGTCCGCCGGGTCGCCGCCGTGGGCGGCGGGGTCCGCCAGCGGATCGATAACCTTGTGGAACTCGATCAGCGACCCGGGCCAGCCGTGCGTGATGACCAGGGGCAGGGCGTCCGGGTTCGGGCTGCGGCGGTGCAGGACATGCACGTCCAGGCCGTTGACGTTGGTGATGAGCTGGGGCCAGCGGTTCAGGAGCGCCTCGCAGCGGCGCCAGTCGTAGACCTCGGCCCAGTAGCTGGCGAGCTCCCGCGCATAGGCGAGGGGCGTGCCCTGACCCCAGCCATCGCAGGTCTCGGGGTCCGGCCAGCGGGTGCGGCGCAGGCGCTGGCGCAGGTCCTCGAGGTCCGCTTCGGGTACGTCGATAGTGAAGGGGCGCAGGTCGTCGCTCACAGATGGACCTCGGCGGGCAGGGACGCTGTCACCCTAGCCGTCGGCGGCGCCCGTTGCAACGGCCGCGTCCTGCTCGGCGAGGAAGGCCCGCAGCGCCTCGCGCTCCTCGTCGGACTCCTCCTTCGCCGTGCGCGACATCAGGTGCGTGGTGCGCGGCTCGCGGTCGAGGAAGAGACAGCCGCTGGCCTCGCCGGCCTCCGGGGCTGCGGCCAGCCACACCACGGTGTCTGCGCCTTCTTCCGGGCTGCGCAGGATCTGGCGGGTCAGCCGGTGAAAGCCGGGCAGGGAGCTCTCCACGCCCGGCGTATCGGCCCAGCCCGGGTGCATGGCATTGACCACGATATCGTCGTCCGCCCAGTCCTCGGCCCACTGTTCCGTGGTCACCATCAGCGCACGCTTGCAGCGGGCGTAGGCCACGGAGCCGGAGTAGTTCTCCTCCCGGGCGATAAGCTTGCGCACCGCCAGCGGCTGTGAGTACATCCCGCCGGAGACCACGTTGATCACTCGCGCGCCAGAGCCCGCCTTGAGCAACGGCAGCAGGCCCCGGGTGAGGCGGTAGGGGCTGAGGAGCAGCAGGGCGAAGCTCGCCTCCAGACCCTCGGGGGTTTCCCGGCGCGGGTTGAACAGCGCGCCGGCATTGTTGACCAGGACGTCGACCGGTCTGCCGGCGGCATTCAGGCGCTCGACCAGGCTGTCGACGTCTGCCATGAGACTGAGATCGGCTATTTCCGCGTCAATGGCGTCGTTGCCGGTTTCCTCCCGCAGCTCGTCGACCGTGCGCTGCGCCCGCGCGGGGTCGCGCATGACCAGGGTGAGGGTGGCGCCGAGCTCGGCGAGGCGCAGGGCGGTGGCCCGGCCGATGCCGGAGTTGGCTCCGGTAACGACGGCATGGCGTCCCCCGAGGTCCGCGGCCAGCGGCTCCCAATTTCGGCGCCCGCGGCGGTAACCCAGGCGGCTGAACAGGGCCAGCCCCGGCAGCACCAGCCGGTCCGCACGCTCGTTGCAGCGGGAAATCGTCGGCGGTGATGCCCGGTCTTCGAGGGCGTGACGCATGCCCTCGAGGGCTTTTTTGCCCATGCGCTCCATGCCCGGCCGCAGCGCGCCCTCGAGGCGCGCCAACGGCCCGTTGTAGGCGAAGTCCGCCACGTAGTCGATGTGCGTGCCGCCGTCGTCCAGCGCCGTGAAGGTAATCCGGTCGGTAACCGTGAACAAACTGCAAGTGCCGGTGAGTTCGATATGGTCGTCGGGGCTGTAGCTGGAGACCTCGTAACGTATGCGCACGGAACCGACGGGCAGGCGGCAGTCCACCTCGTAGACGGTGCCCTCGCCGACGGGCCCCGGGGTGGTCTTGCGCGCCCGGAAGGCGGTGGCATCCCACTCAGCGGTGGTGCGGAAATCGCTGACATAGCGAAAGGCTTCCGCGGTCGGGCGGGCGACGTCGATGCTCTCTTCGAGGGTGATCATGCAGTTCTCCGGTCGATGGGCACTATACGGGTTCGACCGGGCGGCAGTTCACGGGCCGCTCAGTCCTCGACCCAGACGTGGCGCAGCGGTTCACCGAAATCGTCGTAGATCAGCTTGCGCCGCGGTCCCCGGCCGGCGCGCGGGGGCTGACCCTTGCGGGGCCGGCGCCGGGCATCGAGGGCGGCGATGACTTCGGGGATCTGCGTCCGCGTCGTTTTCGGCTCGATGAACAGGTCCCGCGTGCCGAGCTTCGGCGGCGCATCGCCCTCGCGGCCGCTGACCCCCTGGGCCACCTGTTCGATACGGCCGCCGTCGCCGAGGAAGCGGTCCATAGCCTCCTCGAGTTCGGCGCGCAGATCGTCCTTGCTGACCGGTTTCTTCATGCGACTGGCTGGTTCCCACCCGGAGATTGTCGCCCTGACGGCGATACCCGACCGATCAATATACGGGTTTGGGGCAGCGTGTACAGCGCCGAAAGAACGCCGAAAGAACGGACAGGGGCGGCGATCTTGGTATGCCAGGGCCGGTCTGGTTTAATGCGGGTCCTTTTCTGCCGGAGCCCCTCCATGGTCACGGTGCTGCTCATCATCATCGCCTTTGTCGCCTTCAGCGTGTTCTACCTGCGCGGCGAAAACCTGCGTTACCTCGACGAGCCCCTGCCGCCACCCGACGCCGCCCCGCCCAGCGATGCCCATCGCGAGGTGGTGCGTGCCACGCGCGAACTGACGGCGGATATCGAGCGCTACAGCGGTCGCGAACGCCTTGGCGCCATCCGCCGCATGATGGATGAGCTGGGGGAAGGCAAAGTCCTCGAGAGCCGCATCGAGCCGGTGCAGAGCGACGCGATCCGCGGTGAGTGGGTGCTGGCGCCGGGGGCCGACAGCCGCCGCCGGGTGCTCTACCTCCACGGCGGTGCCTGGTTCGCCGGCAGTCCCACCAGCCACCGGCCGATCACAGATCGCCTGTCGCGGCTCCTCGGGGCGGCGGTCTTCGCCGTGGACTACCGGCTCTGCCCCGAGTACCGGCGCATCGACGGCATCGATGACTGCCGCGAGGCCCTGCGCTGGATTCTGCACAACGGCCCGGAAGACAGCGAGCCGCCGGCGTTCCTCCTGGTCGCCGGGGATTCCGCCGGCGGCAATCTCACCCTGGAGGTTATTGCCTGGGCCCGGGACGCCGGCCTGCGCCTGCCCGACGCCGCCATCGCCCTGTCCCCGGCCACGGATGTCACCATGACCTCGCCGAGCCTGCGCGCGAATGAGGCAACGGACCCGATGCTCGGCCCGGCCTTCGGCAAGCTGCTGAGGCTGCCGACGATCCTGCTCTGGTGGTTCTACTGGATCAGCTGGCGCATTCCGCCCCGGGACCCGCGGGTCTCGCCGCTGCGCGGCAATCTGCGCGATCTGCCGCCGGTGCTCATTCAGGCGAGCCGCGCGGAGATGCTGCTCGATGATGCGCGCCGCTACGCCGCCAGGGCCCAGGCCTCGGGCTCGCCGGTGACGCTGCAGACCTGGCCGCACATGGTCCACGTCTGGCAGCTGTTCACCCCGGAGCTGCCGGAGGCAGAGGAAGCCTACGCGGCCATGGCGGACTTCGTGGCGACCGTCGAGGCGGGACGGGCCGGCGCCGGTGCGGGCGCCAGTGGTGAGCCCGCCAGTGGTGAGCCCGTGCCCGCGTGATGGGCACTGTCCGTTCCGCACTGGTGTTCCTGTGGATCGTCCTCTCGGTGATCCCGTCGGGTTTCCTGCTCCTGCTCCTGTCCCCCTTCGTCGCATCGAACCGGTTGTGGTGGGGCATCGCGGTGCCCTGGCTGCGGGGCGTGATCGCCGCGGTGCGCCTGGTCGGCGGCGTGCGCTACCGGATCCAGGGCTGGGAGCACCTGCCTCTGGCCGACGACGAGCGCCGGGTGATTCTCTGTGCCAAGCACCAGTCGACCTGGGAGACCTTTTTCTTTCCTGCCGTCATGCCTCACCCGCTGGCATTCGTGTTCAAGCGCGAGCTCCTGCGGATTCCCTTCTTCGGTTGGGCCCTGAGCCGGCTCGAGATGATCCACATCGACCGCAGCAAGCGTTCCAGGGCCTGGAACAAAGTGGCGCGGCAGGGGGCGGAACTGATGGACCGCGGCAAGTGGGTCATTATGTTCCCCGAGGGCACGCGGACGGAGCGCGGCAAGCAGGGCGTGTACAAAGCCGGCGCCACGCGTCTGGCCTGCACCACCGGGGCCGCGGTGATTCCCATCGCCGTGACCTCCGGGCGCTGCTGGCCCCGGCGCTCCTTCCGTTTCCTGCCGGGGGTCATCGATGTGTCCATCGGCCCGCCGGTTGACGCGGCGGGCCGGGAACCCGAACCGCTCATGCGCGACCTGGAGGCCTGGATCGAGGCGGAAATGCGCCGCCTCGACCCGGAGGCCTACCCGGCCGCCTGATCAAGCAAGCTCAAGAACCCAACGGAGGCAATACCATGGCAATTCGGGAACGGCTGATCGAATACGACTGCGACGGCGTCACGCTGGAGGGCTACCTCGCCTGGGATCCGGAGCGGGGGCCGGCACCGGCGGTGGCGGTGGCCCACGCCTGGGCCGGGCGCACCCCCTTCGAGGAAAGCAAGGCCCGTGCCCTCGCCGAGCAGGGCTATGCGGGTTTCGCGCTCGACATGTACGGCAAGGGCGTGCGCGGCAGCAGCACCGAGGAAAACCAGGCGCTCCTGGCGCCTTTCCTCGAGGACCGGGAGCTCGTCGCCAGCCGTATGCACCGGGCCATCGAGGTGCTCCGGGAGCAGCCGGAGGTGGATGCCGCGAAGGTAGCCGCCATCGGCTTCTGCTTCGGCGGGCTCTGTGTCCTCGATCTCGCGCGCAGCGGCAGCGACGTGCTCGGCGTGGTGTCCTTTCACGGCATCTTTTCCCCGCCGGGGAACGCCGCTGCCGCACCGCGGCCGATCCGCGCCAGGGTGCTGTGCCTGCACGGCTGGGACGACCCCATGGCGCAACCGGACAGCGTCCTCGAGCTGGCGAAGGAGCTGTCCGCCGCCGGGGCGGACTGGCAGCTCCACGCTTACGGCAACACGCTGCACGCGTTCACCAACCCGGAGGCAAACGATCCGGACCTGGGCACCGTGTACAGCGACGACGCGGACCGGCGGTCGCATCGTGCGCTAGACAATTTCCTCGAGGAGCTGTTTTAGCCGCTGCCACCAGCTGCGACGCGGCGCTGGTGCCGCCGCAGCGCCGCCGTAGAGCGCATTGAGCCAGGCGGCGCCGCGGGCGCCGGCCTGGGCGATCCGGCGCTCGGCGACGGGCCGGAAGCGCGCCAGGTAGTCCGCGTCGATACGCGGCGTCGCCGGGTAGACGGTGCGGCTCAGCGCCAGACTCTCGGCGATCCACCGGGCGGGGTCGGCCGTCCGCCAGGGCCCATCGAGTTCCCCGGCGTAGCGCGTCTCCAGCCGTGCCCGCAGGCGCCCGTCACTGTCACCGGCGCTGGCCAGCAGGCCGGAATCCCACACGCGGTGCAGGTTACTGCGTCGCCCGCCCATGATGACCGCGAAGTCGTTGCCGCCGCGATCGTCGCGGCCGCCGGCATGGAGCGGCTGGTGCAGATCCTGGATGATGTGCAGCGCGAAGCGCAGGGCCAGCGCCCGCCGCGGCGCGGGCGTGTCCGGGTCGAGCAGCTCCTCGCGGAACTGCGCGAGCGCCGTAAAGGCGTCGCCCCGGGCCGGCGCCCGCTGCGTGTCGTAGCGCGTTGCCCCGGGCGGAACGTTGACGTAGTGGTAGGCTCCCGCCTCGCGCTGCCAGAAGGGGGCCGGG
>CAYFVG010000056.1:0-13362 GCA_964346365.1 uncultured Alteromonadaceae bacterium | reverse complement strand
GCCGCGCGCGGCGAGAAGCACTACCAGACCTACTGCATTGCCTGCCACGGTCCCGAGGGCAAGGGCAACCCGGCCATGGGTGCGCCAAACCTGACCAACGGCATCTGGCTCTACGGCGGCAGCGAGGAGCAGATCCAGCTCACGCTGCGCAACGGCCGCAACGGCAAGATGCCGGCCTTCGGCCAGACGCTGAGTGAAGACAAGATCCATATCGTTACGGCCTATATCTACGGCTCCAGCAGGCAGGAGCTGTAGCGTCCGGCCCGGCCGTGCGCGGGCGCGCCTGCGCACGGCGCTCCCGGCAATCGCCGGTTCATTGAGTGGTACCCCGCATGAAAGACCCCGACCTCATCGAAGTTGTCCAGGAAGCGGCCCCGGCCGAGGTGGCCGAGCTCGATCTTTACGAGCACCGCGAAAAAATCTACACGCGCAAGATCGAGGGGTTCTATCAGCGGCTGCGTGTGCTCACCGGCTGGCCCCTGCTCCTCGGCTACTACCTGTTACCGTGGATCAGCATCGACGGCCGCCAGGCGGTCTGGTTCGATCTGCCGGAGCGCGAGTTCCATATCTTCGCCCTCACTTTCTGGCCCCAGGACTTTCCGCTGCTGGCCTTCCTGCTGATCATCAGCGCCTACGCGCTGTTCGCAGTCACTGTCTCTGCCGGCCGGGTCTGGTGCGGCTACACCTGCCCGCAGACCGTATGGACTTCGATCTTCATGTGGATCGAGCAGAAAACCGAGGGCAGCCGCAACCAGCGCATCAGGCTGGACCGGGCGCCCTGGTCCGCCGGCAAGGTCGGCCGCAAGGGGGCCAAGCACGCCGGCTGGCTCCTCGTCGCCTTCGCGACCGGCATGACCTTCGTCGGTTACTTCTACCCGATCCGGGAACTGGTCTGGGAGCTCGCCACCCTCTCCACGGGCAAGTGGCAGGTGCTGTGGACCGTGTTCTTCACCCTTGCCACCTACATCAACGCGGGCTGGATGCGCGAGCAGGTGTGCAAGTACATGTGCCCCTACGCGCGCTTCCAGTCAGTGATGTTCGACCGCGACACGCTCATCGTCTCCTACGACGCGAAGCGCGGCGAGCCCCGCGGCTCGCGCAGGCGCGAAGCGGACCGGGGCGAGCTCGGCCTCGGCGACTGCGTCGACTGCGACCTCTGCGTGCAGGTCTGTCCCACGGGCATCGATATCCGCGACGGGCTCCAGTACGAATGCATCGGCTGCGCCCTGTGCATCGACGCCTGCGACTCGGTCATGGACAGAATGGGCTACCCCCGCGGCCTTATCCGCTACACCAGCGAGAACGAACTCGAGGGCGGCACCACGAACTGGCTCCGCCCCCGGGTACTCGGCTACAGCGCCATGCTCGTGCTCATGGTCGGCGTGTTCAGCTACAGCGTAGCGACCCGCATGCCGCTGGAAATGACCGTCATGCGCGACCGCAACCAGCTCTTCGTGGAAACGGCCGGGGGCGCCGTGGAGAACATCTACCAGCTGCACCTCGTCAACATGGACGGCGACCCGCACGCCTTCAACCTGTCTATCGACGGCATCGAGGGAGCGGAGCTGTTGGGCAAAGAGCGCCACGCGCTCGACGGCGGCGAGACCCGGACCATCAGCCTGCGCGTTCGCGCGCAGCCACAAGCCCTGACAGCGCCCAGTACGGAGATGACCTTCACCGCCATCGCCGAGGACATGCCCTCGCTGCGGGTCGTGGCCGAGTCGCGCTTTATGCGGCCCCTGTGAGCCGGCGCCCGGGCTCTCCGGCGCGGGAGGACAGCGCGCCCTGGTACCGGCAGTTCTGGCCCTGGTTCCTCATCGTCCTGCCGGGCTCGGTGGTGATCGCGGCTTTCGTGACCCTCTACATCGCCAATCGACACGCCGATGACCTGGTGGTAGACGAATATTACAAGGATGGCCTCGCCATCAATCGCCAACTGGCCAAGCAGGAGCGTGCGCGTGCCCGGGGTTACCGGGCCGACCTCAGCGTCGCCGGCGAGCGCATCCGGGTCGATACGGAGGGGATCGACGGCCAGGCCAACCTGCGCCTGCAGCTGTCCCATCCCCTGGAAGCGGATCGGGACTTTACGCTGCAGCTGAAGCGCAGCGGGCCCACGCGCTACGAGGCCACGCTCCCGGCGTCCGTGGCCAGCCACTGGCACTGGATCCTCGACGCCGGCGAAAACGGGGCCTGGCGCCTCGACGGCTCCCTGCAGGCGGGAAACTTCCGGCATGAACGCGGCGGTTGAGGCGAGGGCCCCGAGCAGCGAGCGCTGCTTCCACTGCGGTGAGGCGGTTCCGCCGTACGCGGATTTCTCGGTCGCGATCAACGGCGAGGCCCAGCCCATGTGCTGCCCGGGCTGCCGGGCGGTGGCCTCGCTGATCGCGGAGAGCGGCCTCGGCCGCTTCTACGATCAGCGCACGGCCTACAACGAGCGACCGCCGGAGGCACCCACGGCGGACCCGGACCCGTGGCGGATCTATGACGACCCGGAACTCGCCGCGACCTTCAGCGAACGCGGCGGGGACGGTCTCGTGCGCGCACGCCTGCTCCTGGGCGGCATGACCTGCGCCGCCTGCACCTGGCTCGTGGAAAGCAGCCTGCGCCGGCTGCCCGGGCTCAAGACCGCCAACGTCAACCTCGCCCAGGCCCGCCTCGATGTCACCCTGGACCCGGCGGAGCTCACCCTCGCCGAGGTCTTCGCCCGGGTCGCGGCCATGGGCTACCGGGTCGCGCCCTTCCGCAGCGATGCACAGCAGTTGGAGCTGGGCCGCGAGCACCGGTCCGACCTGCGCCGCCTCGCGGTCGCGGGCATCGGCATGATGCAGGTGGGCATGTTTGCCATCGCCCTCCATGCCGGTGACCTGCAGGGGATCGCCGACGAATACCGCGGGCTGCTGCGCTGGTTCAGCCTCCTGGTGGCCGGCTTCGTGGTGCTGTTCTCCGCCCGCCCCTTTTTTGACAGCGCCTGGCGCCACCTGCGCCAGGGCGCGCTGGTGATGGATCTGCCCGTGGCCCTGGCCATCGGCCTCGCCTTCGGCGCCAGCGTCTACGCCACAGTCACCGCAAGCGGGCAGGTCTACTTCGACTCGGTAGTAATGTTCACCTTCTTCCTGCTCCTTGCGCGTTTCGCGGAGAAACGCCTGCGGCACCGGGATGCCTTCCTGTGGAGCGACGCCGAGGCCGCGCTCCCCGCGGCCGTGCGCGTGCGCACCGGGGACCGGGTGGAGACGCGGCCGCGGCAGCGCCTGGCGGCCGGCGACCGGCTCCTCGTGCCCGCCGGCGAAACCATCCCCATAGACGGCGAACTTGTGGCGGGGCGCAGCGCCGTGCGCGAGGACACCTTCAACGGCGAGCCCCTGCCCCGGGCGGTCGCCGTCGGCGACCCGGTGTACGCCGGGACCGTGAACGTCGAGGATGGCATCGAGCTCGTCGCCACCGGCAGCTACCGCGACTCCCGCCTCGCCGCGCTGCAGCGGTCCATCGAGGTGGCCGCCACGGACAAGCCGCGCATCGCCCGGCTCGCGGACCGCATCGCGGCCTGGTTCATCGCCGGCGTGCTCCTCGCCACGGCGGCGACCGCCGCCGCCTGGTGGTTTCTGGCGCCAGAGAGAGCCTTCTGGATCGCCCTCTCGGTACTGGTCATCAGCTGCCCCTGCGCCCTCGCCCTCGCCACGCCGGCAGCCCTCGCCAATGCCGCCGCCGCCCTGCGCCGGGCCGGGGTCATCGTGCGCGGGGAAAACGCCCTCGAGGCCGTGGCGCGGGCCACGGTGCTGGTCTTCGACAAGACCGGCACCCTGACGGCCGGGCGCCTGGCGATCGACGAGGTTCGCTGCCTCGGGGAGCTGGACGAGGACGCAGTACTCGCTCTGGGAGCGGCCCTGCAGGCCTGGTCGACCCATCCGCTGGCGGAGGCGTTCGCCGCCGTGGAGCCCGCCAGCGCTGTCGGGGCGGTCCGCTACCGCGTCGGCGCCGGGCTCGAGGGCACCTGGCGCGGCCGGCGCTGGCACCTCGGCTCCCTGGCCCACTGCCGGACTCTCTGTCCCGCGATGGAGGCCATGCCGGACGATGGGCGTTACTGGATCGGCCTCTGCTCGGCGGCCGGACCGGCAGCGCTCATTGCCCTGGAAGACCCCCTGCGCCCCGACGTTGCCGGGGTGCTCGCGGACGCGCGCCGCCGCGGCCTGCGCCTCGCTCTCCTGACCGGCGACGGCTCCGGCCACGGGGCCCGGATCGGCGCGGAACTGGGGTTCGACGAGGTCCGCTGTGGCCTGACACCTGCCGACAAGAGCGCCGCAGTGGCGGCGCGACAGCAGGCCGGGGAGAGCGTCGTCATGGTCGGCGACGGCCTCAACGACGCGCCGGTGCTGAAGATGGCGGACGCCTCCCTGGCCGTGGCCGGGGCCACGGACCTCGCCCGCACCCAGGCCGACTTCGTGGTCGCCGACGGCGACCTCGACCGGGTCAGCCTGCTGCTTGCCCACGCGACGAAATGCCGCGGCGTGATACGGCAGAATCTGGCCTGGGCCCTGGGCTACAATAGCGTGGGTATCCCGCTGGCAGCGCTCGGCTACGTGCCGCCCTGGGCCGCCGCCATCGGCATGTCCCTCAGCTCGCTGCTGGTGGTCGGCAACTCGCTGCGTCTCGCCCGCTGTCACCGCCCCTCAAGGAGCCTCCATGGATAGCCTCTACCTGCTCGTCCCCGTGGCGCTCGTCTTCGTGGCCGTGGCCGCGAAGCTGCTGCTCTGGGCCATCGACAATGGCCAGTACGACGACCTGGACAAGGAGGGCTGGCGCATCCTCGCCGACGAGGAGTCGGCGCCGGGGCATGCGAACCGGCCCGAGCACCGGGGCGACGACCAGGGCGATGGACGGACCGACGAAGGCGGCGCCGGGAGCGATCGCCCATGACGCCGTCGGACTACGCCGCCGCCTTCGGTATCGGCCTCGCCGGCGCCGGGCACTGCCTGGGCATGTGCGGCGGCATCGCCGCCGCCCTCAGCCTGGGTGGTCAGTCCCGACCGGCGATCACGCTGGCCTACCACGGCGGCCGCATCGTCAGCTACAGCGCCCTCGGCGCGCTGCTCGGCTTTCTCGCCGGCAGCATCAACCTGTCCGCCTGGACCATCGGCCTGCGCTATCTCGCCGGCGTGCTGTTGATTCTCATGGGTCTGTATATCGGCGACTGGTGGCGCGGGCTCACGGCCGTCGAGCGTGCCGGCGCCGTGCTCTGGCGCCCGGTACAGCGTTTCTCCACGCGCTTTCTCCCGGTGCAACGACCCGGCCAGGGTTTCGCCCTCGGCCTCGGCTGGGGCCTCATGCCCTGCGGGCTTATCTACAGCGGCCTCGCCTGGGCCGCGACCGCACAGAGTGCCTGGGGCGCCGGCACACTCATGGCGGCCTTCGGCGCGGGCACGCTGCCGGCCATGCTCAGCACCAGCTTCGGCGCCGGCCGCGTGCAAAGCCTCCTGCGCCGTCGCGGTCTCAAGGTACTGATCGCCCTGCTGCTCATTACGTCCGGGATCTGGACGCTCTACATGGTCGCCAGCCATGGCGGTCACCTGCTGGAGCGCAGCCTGCCCGAGCCCGGCGCTGAGCCGGCCTCGATGCCCATGGAGCATGGGCCGATGGAAGGCCACGGACACCACGGCTGAGCACCGGGGCCGTTGCATGCCAGGCGCATGAAAAAATAGCTGATCCGGGGCGGCGGCGGGCAGGTACCCGCGGCCCGCGGCATCCGTCGTCTCTCAGAACCTGTAGGCGATGCCGATGTTGTAGACCCAGGGATCGATGTCGACGTCGAAACTCACGGTACCGACGTCGGTCTCCACATCGGCGGTGGTGCCGAGATCGATGTACCAGACCCCCGCGTTCAGCATCCAGCTGTCGTTGAGCGGAATGTCGACGCCGATCTGACCGGCGAGACCGAGGGAGTCATCGAGCTCCAGCTGCGCGCTGCTGGCGCCGAGGACGTCGCCCAGGGCGTCGCCGAGCGCCGGGTCGACGTCCTCGTCGTAAAAGTAGGTCCAGTTGACGCCGATGCCCACATAGGGCTGCCAGCCCTCGCTGCTGCCGCCCCGGGGGTAGTACTGCAGGCTGATCGTCGGCGGCAGGTGTCTGGTCTTGCCGGCGTCGATGCCGAGATCCGGCTGGGTGATAGCGTGTTCGAAGGGCGTCGAGGCCAGCAGCTCCACCGCCCAGCGGTCCTTGATCATGTAGGCGCCCATGATGCCGAGCTGCGTGTCGTCCTCGACGTCGACACCGCCCGCCAGGGAGGTCACCGGGTCCGTGGGCAGCGTAATGCTGTCGCTGTCGTCGTTCGGCGAGACGTTGGCGATACCCGCGCGGATGATGATGTCACCGGCCTCGTGAGCCTGAGCCGTCAAGGTACCGGCGGCCGCCATCGCCGCGGTCACCGCAGCGGCCAGTGTCGTTTTCATAATTCGCTCCTTGCCTGGAGGTGGCTTGCGGGGGTCAGTGCAGCGGGCCAGTCTGTCAGCCGGCGAAACGTTGCCCGCAGAGTATAACTCGCCCGCAGAGGAGGCATTGACACCCATCAAGCCTCGGCAGCGTTTCGCTGTAGCGAACAGGCCACTACACTGCCGGGATGAATGGTGCCGCGATAAAAAATAGCCCTATGATGGCGCTGCTGCCCGGCTCTCTCACAACCTGGCTCATGGCCTGGCTCATCATAGTCGCGCTCAGCCTGGGGCTCAGCGCCGCCGTCAGTGCCGCGCCGGCGGCCGGGGAGCGTCGCCTGCCGGTCGCCGGCGACGCGCCCCCCTGGCTGCGTGCCGTCGGCCGCCTCGACATTCCCACGAGCCGCCGCGAGGACGGGCGCAGACGGCACTACGACGAACGCTGCAGCGGGACACTCCTCGCTGCGCCCGATGCCGAACGCGCCGCTCGCTTCGTTGTCAGTGCCTGGCACTGCCTGGAGTACTACACGGATCTCTCCCGCGACATCCGCTTCGAGATCAGGGCGGCGGACGGCCGGCTCCTGCGCCCTCTCGCCCGGGCCGTCGCCGACGGCGGCAGCATGGGCGCGGACTGGGCACTGCTGGAACTCGACCCGCCGATTCCCGCAGACCACAGCACCGGAGCGGTGCTGGACACGAGCACCGTGCGCGCGGGGGCACTGCTGGCCATGGCCGGCTATTCGGGCGATCCGGGGCTCGGCGCCGGCGGTGAACGCCTGACCTACGATCCCGCGTGCCGGCTGACCGGTGCCAGCGGCGCGGACCGACTGACCGATTGCCAGGCCTACAAAGGCGCCTCCGGGGGCGGAGCTTTTCGTGGCGGACGGCTGGTGGGGGTTCTGTCCCGCGGGGACAGCCGTGGGCGGAGCATCTATGTGCCCGCGGCGCGCTTCTTTGTGGCCGTTACCCGCCGGCTACGCTGAGCGTCGCCGCGGTGTCGCGGCGATGTGCCGCTCCCCGCGGGCCAGGGCCAGTTCCGCCTGGCGCCGGCGCTCGGCAAAGCGTGCCCGCCGCGCCGTATCGAGGCTGTCGTAACAGTACGGACAGGAGACCGCGTGCTCGTACTTCGGGGACTCGCGATCCGCAGCGGCCAGGGGCCGGCGGCAGGCGAAGCACTGCGCGTAGCTGCCCCGCTCCAACTGGTGGTTGACGGCGACGCGCTCGTCGAACACAAAACATTCGCCCTGCCAACGCTTCGCGGCCGTTGGCACCTCCTCCAGGTAGCGCAGGATACCGCCGCGCAGGTGGTACACGGTCTCGAAGCCCTCCTGCAGCAGGTAGCCCGTGGCCTTTTCGCAGCGGATACCGCCGGTGCAGAACATGGCCACCTTGCGGTGCCGCTGCGGGTCGAGCTGCGCCCGGACCCAGGCCGGAAATTCGCGGAAGGAGCGCGTCCCCGGATTCGCCGCACCGCGAAAGGTGCCGATAGCGACCTCGTAGTCGTTGCGCGTATCGACCAGCAAGACCTCCGGGTCATCGAGCAGCGCGTCCCAGTCCTGCGGTTCCACGTAGCTGCCGACGCTGCGCCGTGGATCGATGCCCGGAACGCCCATGGTGACGATCTCGCGCTTGAGCTTGACCTTCATGCGCTGGAACGGCGGCGCGTCGTGCAGGCTCTCCCGGTGCTCGAGGCCCGCGAGGCGCGGGTCCGACCGCAGCCTCGCCAGCACCGCATCGACGACCGCCCGCGGTCCGGCGACCGTGCCGTTGATGCCCTCCTCCGCGAGCAGAAGCGTACCGCGCGCACCGCGATCTCGGCAGAACCGAAGCAGGGGCTCGCGCAGCTCCCGGTAGTCCGGCAGCGCCGCGAACCGGTAAAACGCGGCCACCACCGTGCTCATCAGGCGCCCCCCTCGGCCTTGCTGCCGCCGAGGCAGGGCGGCGATGCCGGGGTGTCGCCACCGCGCGCCCGCCACTCCTCGGGGTCGTAGGTGTGCAGCGCCAGCGCGTGCACCGGACCGGCGAGCTCCTCGGCGAGGACGGCGTAGACGGCCTGGTGACGGGCCACCGCCCGCTTGCCAGTGAAAGCACCGCTGACCAGCACCACGCGGAAATGCGTTTCCGAGTTCGCCGGCACGCTGTGGCTGTGACTTTCGTTCTCCAGCTCCAGGTGCACAGGCTCGAAGGCCGCCAGCAGCCGCTCTTCGATACGTTTTTCAACAGACATAGCACATCCCTCCCGCCGGGATTATAGCTTCGGGATGACACACACGCGATCCGTCCCGCCCTCCTTGAGGAGACGGCGAGATGCATTGCGTGCTGCTTTGATAAGGAATGGTAGGCCACCCTGCGGCACAGCACGGCATAAGAGTATTGAAAATCACAATCATTAAGATTACATTATGAAAAACGTAGCGCACTGAACAGCCGATTCCCTCAGTCGTGTCGTCCCCCTCGAGCGATGGCCCTGTGTGATCGATTTTTCGCTGCGCTTCTCGATCCGGCAATGACCGCCCGGCGGTCGAACTCGAGAGGGAGCTTTACCAGTATGTACTTCAACGCATTTTCAGAGCAGAACGGCAATCACAAGGCGCAGCGCAACCCGGTTGGGGGAACAGTAGCTCCCACCCGTCAGCCGCTTTCTGCGCAGCGCGGTCAAGCTGGCTGTGCCGTGGCAACCCGGTGCCTCAGCGCGCCCGCACGCTACCGGCGGCGAGCCCTGGAACTGGCGGTCTCGAGCGTGCTTGGCTCCGGCCTCGCCTTCGCCGGCGGGGCAAGCGCCCAGAACGACGAACGAGCGACCGGCGTCCGCCCGCTGGTTATGGAAACCGTCGAAGTCACCGGTTTTCGGGGGGAACGTATGAACGGTTCCCGGTATACGCGGGATCTTCTCAATACCCCGAGGATCATCTCGGTGCTGCCCAGCGACCTGCTCGAGGAACAGAACGTCACTTCGCTGCGCGACGCCATGCGCAATGTGCCCGGCATCAGTCTGCAGGCCGGTGAGGGCAACCCGCCCGGCGGTGACCAGCTGAAGATCCGGGGCTTCAACGCCCGCGACGACATCAAAGTGGACGGCATCCGGGACATGGGCAACTACTTCCGCGATCCTTTCTACGTGGAGCAGCTGGAGGTGGTCAAGGGCCCGAACTCGACCATCACCGGTCGCGGCTCGCCCGGCGGCACCATCAACTTCGTGACCAAGAAACCGAGCCTTGAACCCTCCAACCGCGTTGAACTCAGCGCCGGAACAGACGACTATCAGCGGGTCACGGCCGATATCAACCAGCCCATTGATGACAACAGTGCCTTTCGTCTCAACCTGCTGGGTCACGCCGCCGACATCCCGGGGCGCGATGTCGTCAACGACAAGCGCTGGGGAATGTTCGGCGCCTATACCTGGGGCTTCACCGGCGACACCTTGCTGAGCGTGGACTGGCTACACACCGAGCAGGACAACATCGAGGACAAGGGCCTGCCTTTCGACCGCGAGGGCTTTACCGGCCCTAAGGCACTGTGCGATCAGGCTGACAACGGCCGCGTCGGCCGCGTCGGTAACCAGCGCTGCGGCGACGGCTTCGCTACGGGGGAAATCCCCGATCAGGTCGGGTTCAGCGATTTCTTCGGCCACGTGGACGATTACCAGGATATCGAGGTGGATATTTTCACGGCAGGAATCCAGCACGTCTTCAGCGATCGGGTCAGCCTGCGCAGCAGTCTCCGCTACACCCGGGTGGAGAACGATTCCATCACGTCCTCGCCGCGCATCAAGGTACCGGAGGAGTTCTGGGGCTCCGGTGACTTCTCGGTCGCACTGGTTCAGGGTGACCTCAAGCCCCGCGATCAGGTGGACGAGGGCTATTTCAACCAGACAGACCTGATTTTTCACTTCGAGACGGGCGGGCTGATACACGACGTCGTGACCGGCTTTGACGTCGGGCGCTTTAGCTATGAGAACCGACGCCGCCCGGATGTAAAGGGCCCGCGTACCAGTCTGCTGGACCCCGAGCAGCGCACCCGGCCAGCAGCACCGTACGCGACGGCAGAGGACCCGGACGAGAGCACGGTGCACAGCTTCGAAACCGAGGAACTGAGTTTTTTCCTGCTCGATACTATCGCCTTTTCTTCCAGGATCGATCTCAACCTGGGCGTGCGCTGGGACCGGGTAGAGGCCGAGGCCGAGGAGTTGGGGCGCCCGGACGCCCGCGCCCTGGATCGGACGGATGAGGAGTGGACGTACAGCGTCGGGCTGGTCTACAGCACCAGCGATAACTCCTCTCTGTATCTCGCGAGCAGCAATGCCTTCGAGGTATCGGGCAACTTTGACCGCAATCAGGTCCAGCTCGCAGGCGGCCCTGGCAACCGGGTGTCCTCCCGGGACTTGTTCGACGTGAGCCCCGAAGAAACGCAGGCCTATGAACTCGGTTTCAAGTGGCAGGGCCTGTCCGGCCTGGATATCAATGCGGCGCTATTCAGAACCGACAAAACCAAAGCGCGGCTACCGGGACTCGGTGCCGATGACCCGTCGGTGCTGGACACGGAGCAACGTGTCGACGGCTTTGAACTGCTGGTCGCCGGCCAGGTGACACCAGAGTGGCGCCTGTTCGGTGGCTATACCTTCATGGACTCCGAAGTGCGCGAGTCAGTGGCTTTTCCGCAGCTCGAAGGGCAGGATCTGGGCGGCACGCCGGAGCACTCCGTCAACGTGTTTACCACTTATGATGTGACCGACAGGTTCTCCTTCGGCGGTGGACTGCAGTGGGTCGACGAGCAGATCAGCGCCCCGCAGCCCGTGTTCGACCCGGCGCCGCGGCGTAGCAATGTGTCCATTGACAGCTACACGGTTGTGGACCTGTACTCTACCTACACGCTCAGCGAGCGGGCGCAGATTCGAGTCAATGCCTTCAACATTTTCGATGAGGAATACATCTCGCAGATGGCCGAGGGCGGCGCCCAGGGTATTCCCGGGACCGGCAGGCAGGTGATCGCAACGCTGCGCTATGATTTCTGATGTCTGATGGTAGTCACGATTGACAATGTGCTCACGACGCAGGAGCTGACCGCTCTACGCGAGTGGCTCGGCCAGGCGCCGTGGGCCCGGTCCATCAGCGCCGGTCCCCAGGCAAAACTGGCCAAGCACAACGAACAGCTGCCGGAAGATGTATCGGGGCTGCAGGAGATGCGTACCCTGGTCATGCGGGCACTTAACCGCAGCGAACTGCTCATCACCGCCGCGCTGCCCTACAAGATCCTGCCGCCGAACTTCAATCGCTACAACGTCGCCAACAGCCGCTACGGGGCGCATATCGACAACACCTTGAGGCCCCTGCCGGATGGCAGTTACCTGCGCACGGATGTGTCGGCAACGCTGTTTCTGTCCGGACCGGATGAATACGAGGGTGGTGAGCTTTGCATTGAGGACACGTTCGGCGAGCATCGGGTCAAGCTGAACGCTGGCTGTCTCGTCGTCTATCCATCGGGCTCCGTTCACGAAGTCCAGCCCGTCACCCGCGGCGAGCGCTTGGCCTGTTACCTGTTCATGCAGAGCGTCATACAGGACGGCGAGAGCCGGCGCCATCTCTACGAGATGGACAAGGCCCTGATGGCCCTGCGACAACGCCATGGCGAGGACGATCCCGATCTGATCCGCTTGACCGGCCTCTACCACAACCTGGTGCGTCGCTGGGCGCAGTGCTAGCTCATCGACTTTAGCGCAATGGGCTCTGCGATCTTGCGACGATCATGGTGGTCGCCCCGCCCTTGGCCGCCTCGCCCTGCCCCCCTATACTGGCGTCGGCAGCAGGTGAAACCATGGAAGATGAGACCTTCAACATCTATTACGCCGGCGAGGTCCTCGAGGGCCACGACTCCGCCGGGGTGCGCAGGGGTCTCGCCGTGCTCTTCAACGCCAATGACAGCACCCTCGACAAGCTTTTTTCCGGCGCCACACACCTGATCCGCCGCGGCCTCGACCGGGAGCAGGCCATGCGCTACAAGGCCGCCATGGAGCGCGCAGGCGCCCGGCCCCGGGTGACTCGCACCGCAGCGGACGAGCAGACCGGCAGCACCGCGCCGGGGCTTACCCTGGCCCCGCCGGGAGCCGACGTGCTGCGCCCGGAAGATCGCCGCAGCGACAGTCCCGCGGCGGTGGATGTGGCGTCCTTGTCCCTCGCCCCGGCCGGCGAGCGGCTGGGACCCGTGGCCGAGGCGCCCCCGGCCCCGCCGGCAACGGACGCGCTCAGCCTCGCGCCCGCCGGCGAAACCCTGCCCGGGCTTGCCGGGGAGGCGCCGCCCGCAGCGCCGGACGTGTCGGCCCTGACCCTTGCGGAAGGCGATCTGTCGGCACCGGCGCCCGCGCAATCCGCCGAGCTCGCGGCCCCGGACCTCGACCTCGCCGAGCCCGGCGCCGATGTCCTCGAAGCGCGCTTCCGGCGCCGGGACGATAGCGAGCCACCGGCGACGGACCACCTGGAGCTCGAACCCTGAGCGACCGCTTCGACACGCCGGACAGCAGCGACGCGCCCAGCCCGGCCCTGCCGCGCCGGTTGATGGCGATGGTCTACGACACCTTTCTGGTGCTGCCCGTGATCATGCTGGCTTTTGTGTTGGCGATGGCGGTGGTCGCCCTGCCCGGTGATGGTGACCCGGTGCAACCCCTGAATCCCTGGCTCGCCCAGGGGCTCATCCTGCTCTGCCTGATCGGCTTTTTTTCCGCCTTCTGGACCCAGAGCGGCCAGACTCTCGGGATGCAGGCCTGGCGCGTGAAGCTCATCGCGCTGCCGGGTAAGCGCATCACGGTGGCGCGCTGTGCGCTGCGCTGCCTCGGCGCGCTGGTTTCCATTGCCTGCCTCGGCCTCGGCTACCTCTGGTGCCTGGTCGACCGCCGCGGCCGCTACTGGCACGACTACCTTTCCGGCACGGCTCTCGTGCTGGTACCGAAACG
>CAYFVG010000055.1:0-13589 GCA_964346365.1 uncultured Alteromonadaceae bacterium | reverse complement strand
GCACTTTGCCGGAGCTTGGGATCACGGTGTTGTAGGCTCGGGCGAGGCGGGGAATGGAGTCGAGGAGGATGACCACGTCGCGCTTGTGCTCGACCAGGCGCTTGGCCTTCTCGATGACCATGTCGGCCACCTGCACGTGCCTGGCCGGCGGCTCGTCGAAGGTGGAGGCGACCACCTCGGCACCGCGGACGCCGACAGAGCGTTGCATCTCGGTCACTTCCTCGGGCCGCTCGTCGATGAGCAGGACAATAATGTAGCACTCCGGGTTGTTGCTCATGATTGCCTGCGCCATGCTCTGCATCATGATGGTCTTGCCGGCCTTCGGCGGCGCCACCAGCAGGCCGCGCTGGCCCTTGCCGATGGGGGCGACCAGGTCGATGATGCGCCCGGTGAGGTCCTCGGTACTGCCGTTGCCCTTCTCGAGCATCAGCCGCTGCGTGGGGAACAGCGGCGTCAGGTTCTCGAACAGGATCTTGCTCTTGGAGTTCTCCGGCTTGTTGAAATTGACCTCGCCGATCTTGAGCAGGGCGAAGTAGCGTTCGCTGTCCTTCGGCGGGCGAATCTTGCCGGTGATCGTGTCGCCGGTGCGCAGGTTGAAGCGGCGGATCTGGCTCGGCGACACGTAAATGTCGTCGGGCCCGGCCAGGTAGGAGCTGTCCGCCGAGCGCAGGAAGCCGAAACCGTCCTGGAGGATCTCGAGCACGCCGTCGCCGTAGATGTCCTCGCCGCTCTTCGCATGCTTCTTGAGGATCGAGAAGATGATGTCCTGCTTGCGGGACCGGGCCATGTTGTCGAGGCCGACGCCCTGGGCAATGTCGATGAGTTCTTGGGTCGCTTTGGTCTTCAGGTCGGTCAGGTTCATAGACGTGTTCTGGGGTGTGGTATTGAAGGGAGAAATGACGGGCCGTGCGGACAGCTGAGGGGCGCCATGGGCACCCTGATGTTGGGGCAGCCGGTCGAATTACGGGGTTATTATCGCGGCGCAGAAGAGCGGCACGAGAGAGAAGTTAGCACGGTGGCGGGGGGGCGTCTACCGGTTTTTGCCGCCGCGGCCGCCCCCGGAAAGCACGGTTTCAGAGAGCTTCTTCAATGAACTCTACGAGCTGGGTCTTCGACACCGCGCCGACCTTCGTCGCCTCCGGGGCACCGTTCTTGAACAGGATCAGCGTGGGGATGCCGCGGATGCCGAACTTCGGCGGGATTTCCGGGTTCGAATCCACATCGACCTTGCAGACCTTCAGCTTTCCGGCGTACTCGGCGGAGAGCTCGTCGAGGATCGGTGCGATCATCTTGCAGGGGCCGCACCACTCGGCCCAGAAGTCGACGATGACGGGGACGTCGGCGCCGAGCACGTCCTGTTCGAAACTGGCGTCGGTCACGTGTACGATGTTCTCACTCATTGGGGGTCTCCAGCTGGTGGGGTATCGGTCGAAAATGGCTGCCAGCATCAATGCTAACACCGGGCCGGTCGACGACCAATCCACGATAGTCGATTGGACAGTCTACGTGCTGCGCTGCGCCGACGGCTCTCTCTACACGGGTGTCACCCGCGATCTCCTGCGGCGGCTCCGGCAACACAACGGGGAGCTCGCCGGTGGCCCGCGTTACACCCGCGGCCGACGCCCCGTGGCGCTCGCCTGGAGCACGGTCGTCGCGAGCCGCAGCGAGGCCCAGCGGCAGGAGGCGCGGATCAAGCGCTGGCCGCGCCGGCAAAAGCTGCGTCTGCTGCGTCCGTGAGTTCGCCTGCGGCCGCTTCCAGCGCGGCCTGCGCCGCCAGCCACTGCTCCTCAAGGGTCGCCAGTTCGCCGCGCAGCTCGCCCTCGCGCCGGAGCAGGGGCGTCAGTTTTTCGCTTGCCTCTTCGTCGTAGAGCGTCTCGTCCGCCAGCTCTTCCTGCAGCGCTGCCAGCTCGGCGCTCCTTTTATCCAGCACCGCCTCCAGGCGATCGACCTCCCGCTGCAGCGGTCGCAGGCGCTTCCGGTGTGTCGCCGCTGCCCGGCGCCGGCTGCGGCGGTCGCCGCCGGCAGCCGGGGCATCTTCGGCGGGCGCGGCGGCAGGACCGGTGGCAGCGAGCACCGCCGCTTCATAGCCGCCGAGGTCGCCGTCGTAGTCCCGGACGCCGCCCTCGGCGACAAGCCACAGCCGATCGACGGTCGAGCGCAGCAGGTGGCGGTCATGGCTGACGAGCAGCACGGTGCCGTCGTAGCCCTGGAGCGCCTCGGCGAGGGCCTCGCGCATGGCGAGATCCAGGTGGTTTGTCGGCTCGTCGAGCACCAGCAGGTTGGGCGCCTGCCAGAGCACCAGGGCGAGGGCGAGGCGCGCCTTCTCACCGCCGGAGAACGGCGCGATGGGTGCCATCGCGCGCTCGCCGCGGAAGTCGAAGCCGCCGAGAAAGTCGAGAATGGCCTGCTCCCGGGCCTCCGGTGTCGCGCGCTGCAGGTGCCGGGCCGGGCTCGCAGCGAGGTCCAGCACCTCGAGCTGCTGCTGATCGTAGTAGCCGATACGGCAGCGGTCCGAGGCGCGCCGCTCGCCGGCGAGCAGCGGCAGGCGTCCGACCAGGGCCTTGAGCAGCGTACTCTTGCCGGCGCCGTTGCGGCCGAGGAGACCGATGCGGTCGCCCGGCGTGAGACGCAGGGTGACTCCATCGAGGACGCTGTGTCCACCGTGGCCCAGACGGGCGCCCTCCAGGGCCAGGGCCGGGTCCGTGAGCGCGGGCGCCGACGGGAATCGAAAGCTGAACGGGGTGTCCACATGCGCCGCCGCCACCTGCTCCATGCGCTCCAGGGCCTTCAGCCGGGACTGCGCCTGGCGTGCCTTGCTGGCCTGGTAGCGGAAGCGGCGCACGAAGGCCTCGATCTCGGCAGCGCGCCGCTGCTGGCGCTCCTGCTGGGCCTGTTCCGTCGCCAGGCGCTCCGCGCGCTGGCGTTCGAAGTCGCTGTAGCCGCCGCGGTAGCCCTCCAGACGGCCGCCGGCCAGGTGAAGTACGCGGCTGCAGGTGGCGTCGATGAAGTCCCGATCGTGGGAGATGAGGAGGAGCGTGCCGTCGTAGTCGGCCAGCCAGCGCTGGAGCCAGAGGTTGGCGTCGAGGTCGAGGTGGTTGGTGGGCTCGTCCAGGAGCAGGAGGTCCGAGGGCGTCATCAACGCCCGGGCCAGGTTGAGGCGGATACGCCAGCCGCCGGAGAAAGCGGACACGGGGCGCTCGCCGTCGCCGGGCGCGAAGCCGAGGCCGTGCAGGAGCCGCTCGACCCGGGCGTCCGCGCTGTAACCGCCGCAGTCCTGCAGCGCAGCGTGCGTCGCGGCGGCGCCGGCGAAGTCCTCGGCGGCTTCCTGGGCGCGCAGACGCTCGCGCAGCGTGGCGAGCGCGGCATCGCCGGCGAGCACGTATTCTGCCGCCGGCTGCTCGCCGGCCGCCACTTCCTGCGCCATGTGCGCCAGCCGCAGGCCGCCCAGGCCCTCGACCTCGCCACCGTCGGCGCCGAGTTCGCCGAGCAGCAACGCGAACAGGCTGCTCTTGCCGCTGCCATTGGCCCCGATAAGGGCGATGCGCTCGCCGTGCTGCAGGGTGGCCCGGGCCCGGTCGAGAAGCAGCCGGTCGCCGCGGCGCAGAGAGAGTTCGCGTAAAATCACCATGGGCGCCGCATTCTACGCGGTGCCGCCCCGCCACGGCCAGCGACGGGAGCACGATGGGAGCATGATGGGAGCACAGAGGGAGGACAGCGCATGAGCGCGGAGAGCGAGGCCGGGCCCCTGTGGAACGAGATGACTGCTCTGTACGGCGAGCCCGGCGTCGCGGACGCCTGCCTGGCGGCGCAGGACGCGGATGGTGCCGATGTGCTGCTGCTGCTCGCCGCCGCCGTGCAGGCGCGCCGGGGAGTGAGCCTGGCTGCTGCGACCGCGGCGCAGGAGCCGGCCGTGGAGCGCTGGCGCAGTGAGGTGGTGCTGCCCTTGCGCGCACTGCGCCGGCGCTGGCGGGGACTGCCGGGGGTAGAGGCCCTGCGGGAGCGGCTCAAGGTTCTGGAGCTCGCCGCCGAGCGATCCCAGTTCGAGCTGATGGCGCCGCGCCTCGCCGGCGCGCCCGCGGAACCGCGGCCCGCACTGCTGCGCACAAACCTCGCCGCCGTCGCGCCGGACCTGCCGGCGGCGCGCCGGGAGAGCCTTGCCGCGGCACTCGGACGGGGGTGGCGACCCGCCCCCGACGGGTAGTACCATGGCGGGCGCTGAAACATGCGCTCAGGCCGCGCGCCCGGCAGCCCGCAAGGGTGCAGGCGTGGGCAAGTCTTGATTCCCGCAATCGATGGAAAGCACGCTATGAACAGATTCGTCACGCCCGTGGCCGCGGTCGCCCTCGTCCTCGGCCTCCAGGCCTGTGATCAGCAGCAGTCCGGCAGCAGCGAGAGCGCCTCGGGCAGCGAGAGCGCTTCAGGCAGCGAGCCGGTGGCCCTCGACACCCCCACCAAACGCCTCAGCTACGGCGTTGCCCTGGGCCTTGGCCGCAACATGAAGAACGACGGTATGGAGCTGGACATCGATGCCTTCTCCCTCGGCCTTCGGGATGCCTTCAGCGGTGCGGAACAGCGCCTGACCCAGGAAGAGATCCAGAGCGAGATGGTGACCTTTCAGGAGACGCTCCAGGCCGAGCAGGAGGCGAACCAGCAGGCCCTGGCCGCGGCGAATGCCGAGGCAGCGGCGGCCTTCCTGGCCGAGAATAGCGCCCGTGAAGAGGTAACGACCACCGAGAGCGGGTTGCAGTACGAGGTCATCGAGGCCGGTGACGGCCCCGTCCCGGGTGCCGACGACAGCGTGGAGGTGCATTATCGCGGCACGCTGCTCGACGGCACGGAGTTCGACTCGTCCTATAAACGCGGTGAACCCGTGGTCTTCGGTGTCGACCAGGTCATCGCCGGCTGGACCGAGGCGCTGCAGCTGATGCCCGTCGGCGCCACCTGGAAGCTCTACATTCCGCCGGAGCTGGCCTATGGCGCCGGCGGCGCGGGCAATGTGATCGGCCCGAACGCGGCGCTTACCTTCGAGGTCGAGCTCCTGTCCATGCCCAGCGAGGGTGACGATGCGGCGGCTGACGAGGCCTCAGCGGAAGGCTGATACCAATACCCGCCTCGCCGGGGGCGGGTCCTTCTTCTCTGCCCGACAGGCGGTGGGAGCGGTGCCTCCGGGCCGGTTCCGTGCGCGCAGCCGCCTCCCGTACTGCGTTTCTTAAAGAATACCGCTGCCCTCAGCGCCGCAGCAGCTGCCAGAGACCGAGCAGACACAGCACCAGGAAACCCGCCAGGGTCTGCTCCGGGATGCTGAGGCCGAGGAACTCCCAGGCCGTGTCGGCACAGTTGCCATCCCCCATTATTATGATCGACAGCGCCTCGGTCAGCGGTAGCGTGTCCAGCAGATAGTCCAGGCTCGGGCCGCAGGCCGGTACCTGGTCCGCCGGCAGGTGCTGCAGCCACACGTGGCGACCGGCGACGGCGGTACCGCCGCCGGCGGCGAGCACGCAGAGGCCGGCGTAGAGGCGACGACCGATCACGCCGGGGTTGTGCAGGGCCGCCAGCAGTGCGAACAGCCCGGTCAGGATCATGAAGCCGCGCTGGGTAACGCAGAGCGGGCACGGTGCCAGCCCCAGGTGTTCCTGCAGGAACAGCACCGCGAACAGCATTGCGAAGGCTGTGCCGAGAAACAGCAGAAAGAACACGGAGCGAGGAGACAACAGTACTTGCATGGTGCGGGTAACCCCCGGTTGCCGTCAGAGCGCCGCGTACTGATCGTAATAGGCGGCAAGGTAGCGGGCAAAGTCCTGGCTGTCGGCGGCTTCCAGCTCGGCCTGAGCGGTGCGGGAGCGCTCGCTCTCGTTCTCCAGGGCGGCGCGCGCCGCAGCGCTCAGAGGCCGCTCGCGAAAATACTGCGCCCAGCGCTCGCTGTAGCGTAAGCCGAAACGGTAGAACGGCAGGCCGTCCCGGGCCATCTCCCCGAGCATGCGCGCCGAGGGCGTGATGGACGGGTCGGCGACCTTGGCCTCCTGGGCCGCGACGGCGGCCCGGTGAGCGCCGTCGCCGTGGGCGGCATCGAGGAGAGCGGCGGACCGCGCAACCCCGGCGAGCCGCTCCGTGGCCAGCTCCGCGAGGGGCCGGGTGCCGCTCCCGCTGGCGAGGGTCAGCCCCGGCTCGCGGCCGCGGTCCACTACCGTTGCCAGGTTGGCGTCCAGCCTCGCCTGCTCCTCGCCGGAGCAGGGCGGGCTTTCCTCCACCAGGCAGTGCAGGAGAAAGGCGTCGAGGAAGCGCATGGTCTCCTCGTCGAGGCCCAGCGGGGTGAACGGGTTGACGTCGAGGCAACGCACCTCGATGTACTCGATGCCGCCGCGGCGCAGCGACGTCAGCGCCGTCTCTTCGGGGACGGCGACGCGCTTTGGTCGGATGGTGCTGTAGAACTCGTTCTCGATCTGCAGGAGGCTGTCGTTCAACTGTTGGTAGTCCCCGTCCTCGCCGCTCGGGTACCGGGCATAGGGTGGATGCGGGGTGAGGATCGCGTCGCGCAGCGCCTCAAGGTAGGCATCGAGGGTGTTGTAGCATACCGACAGGCCGCTCTGTGCCTCGCTGCTGTAGCCCAGGCCGCCCATGCGCAGAGACGTGGCGTGCGGCCGGTAGAGCGTATTGCCTTCGGGGTCCATGGGCGCGAGCGCGTGGTCCCGGCGTCCCCGGAGAAAGCTGGCGCAGACCGCCGGTGAAGCGCCGAACAGGTAGATAAGCAGCCAGGACCAGCGATGGAAGTTGCGGATCAGGCCGAGGTAGCGATCCGTGATGTAGTCCTGCCGGGAGCCGGGTGTGCCGTCGTCCTCCCAGGCGGCATCCCAGTAGGCCTCGGGCGGGGAAAAGTTGTAGTGGATGCCGGCGATCGTCTGCATCATGCGGCCGTAACGGTGGCCGAGCCCCAGGCGATACACCGTCTTCATGCGCGCCACGTTGGAGTGACCATAGCGGGCCACGGGAATGCCGGCGTCGCCACTGACAATGCAGGGCATGCTGAGGGCCCAGAGGCGCTCATTGCCGAGCTGCCGGTAGACGAAGCCGTGGATGTCCGCGAGCGTCTCGAGTGTTTCTCCGATCCCCGTGCTCACCGGCGTGATGAATTCGAGCAGCGCCTCGGAATAATCCGTGGTGATGCTGCCGTGGGTGAGTGCGGACCCCAGCTCGGGCGGGTGGGGTGTCTGCGCCAGGGTCCCCTCGGGGCCGATGCGCAGGCTTTCCTTCTCGACCCCGCGGCGGATTCCCGTGAGCAGGGACGGCTGTCCCGCCGCCAGCCGCTCGAGCTGTAGCTGCCAGTGCGCCATCAGGGGTCGTCCTTTGCTGCGGGCCCGGAGAAAGCGCGAGAGTTTAGCGGCGAAGGGGGAGCGAGTACAGGGCGGGGCCCTGTTCAACGCGAGACATGGTTCAACGAGCCATGGTCCAGCGAGACACGGGCGCCGGCTCAGCCTTCCTCCGGGATGTCGATGTACTGCAGCGCCGCCTCCCAGTGCAGTATGTCCGAGCCCGCCGCCTCCAGGATCTCGAAGCCGGCGATCCAGCTGCCGGGGCGGTCCTTCTCGCCCATCCGCCAGCGTACCTGACCGACCAGGTAAAAAGGGTCGGCCTCGCCGGGGATATCCACGCCCACCTGGAGGATGGCACCCACGGTCACGCGCTGGTCGAGCTGCACCCGCAGGCCCCGCCGGGATACCTCGAGGGTGTGGCAGCGCACCACCTTGCCGGGCCCGAGAGCGCCTGGCGGCGGCGACTCGAGCTCGATGAAGATTGTGCTGGCCAGCGGCAGCCGCGCGGAGCGGCGCTTGTTGTGCCCCTGTTCATCAGCCATCACGCGTCCTCCCGCCCCCGGCCCTGTCAGTCATCCCGGCGCTCCCGGGCCCGCTGCACTTCGTCGCGGAAGTAGCTGCGGGTCTCGAGGATGTCCACCAGCCCCTCGTCGATCAGTTCCAGCAGCTCGCTGCGGCTCAGCTCGCGCAGGGCGATGCCGCGGCGATTGACGAAGATGTAGTTGTCCCGGCGCGGATCATAGACCGCGAGCTTGGCCATGATCGGCGTTTCGCCGTCGTGAAAACCCAGCCAGGCGCCCATGGGCACGTCCATCTCCGGCCCGGGCGGCGCGCGCCGGCGCCGCGTCGGTTGCCCGGGCTGCGGGGGCGGTGTCGGGGCGCTTACCCGGGTTTCCCGTGCCGGCGCGAGTGCGTCTTCGCGCTGCGCACGAGCGCTACCCGCCAGCTCCAGCTCCCGTTCCCTGGAGAGGGGCTCCGTTGTCCCGCCGCCGGCGTGTCGGCCGCTGTCGGGCGGCGGGGGTCCGGGCGCTGGCGCCGGCTGTCGCTCCGGCTCCGGCCGGTGCGCGACTGTCGGCTCCCCGGCCGGTGATGCCGGTTCCCCCGTCGGCCGCGGCGGTGGGTCAAGGCTCGGCTCCGGGGTCGCCTCGGTCGCGCCTGCCGGCAAGGCGTCCGCAGCCGGATCGGGTAGCTGCCCGGCTGCGGTCCCGGACTGCGCGCCGGGGGGCGTTTCGGATTCCGGGGGCCGGTAGCCCGGCTCGATCAGGGCGCGGAGCTTGTGTTGGTCGTCGATACCCGCGGCGTGAGCCAGGGAAAGGCTGAAGCTGTCCTCCGCCGCGAGATGGCGCACCTCGCCCTCGCTCAGGCGCTGCAGAAAGCGGGCCCGGTTCAGATCGAAGGCCTTGAGGCCGACCGCGTTGGTGAACAGCAGGTGCTGTCCCTCCTCGAGTTGCAGTGACAGCTGGGCCCGGAGCTCACCGTCGTCGTCCTCGAGCAGGTACCACTGGCCGGTCTCCAGCATGATGGCGGGGTCGTCGCCAGTGCTCTCACCCGCCTGCTCGCCCGGCACCGGCAGCGGGCGGATGTGGGTATGCCCGAGGTCCTGGCCGTGGCTCATGCGCAGGTGCACATACTCGACCAGGCCGATAGCGTCGTCCGCCGCGGCGCTGTCGTGCTGCAGGCTGATAAGCCAGTGGCGCAGCTCCCCGGAGAGTCGTCGCAGAGCGTCGTTGCTCTGGTTCCGGCCGTCCGCCGAAGGCTGCACAGACTGCAGGAGTTGCTGGTTGACCCGGCTGATTTCCCGCCACTCCTGGGAAGCGATGCCGTGGCGCAGGGCCACGAGCTGCAGGCTGTCGTACCAGGGGCCCTTGAGGAACTCACCGATGGCCATGGGCAGCTCGCAGCTGGCGAGCCCCCGGTTGATGACGTCGGCGGCCTCGCGCCGGGCCTGGCGGGTCTTTACCGCGGCTTCTTCCGTTTCCTCCAGCCGGTGGACCATGCGTGCGGCGCGATCCTGATCCCGCCGGGCAGCCTCCCCCAGTTCTCCGATGATCGCTGTGAAATCCGTGTCGCGGTCCTCGAACCAGCGCAGGGCGCGGTCCACGGCGCGCTGCACCCGCTGCTCCAGCATCTGCCCGGCGCGCTCGAGGCGGGCCTGCCAGCCGACCGCATTTTGCTGCAGCCGGTCGAGCAGCGTGTGCAGGGAGTGACTGCCCGGGGTATGGAAGCCCTGGTCGGTAAGCGCGACGGCGATGGCCAGGGGAAGGAGGCGGTGGAGCGTCTCAGCGAGCGGTGCCTCGACCGGGTAGTCGCGGTGCCAGTGGTCGAAGGCGAGGGTGATCCACTCGACGGTCGCGGCATCCTCGGCGCGCAGCATAGGGGTGTTCGCTCCCGCGCCACCCTCGCCGGGGGCGTGGCCGCGAAGAAAGGCCAGCGGTGTCTGGTCCGCGCCGACCGCTTCTTTCAGCAACGCGACCAGCTGCTCCGTATCCAGTGGCTCCGCGTCCGGGCCCGGCTCCGGATGGGTAAAACAGCGATTCACTACCTCGCGAAGGGAGCAGGGGAGCGGCAGATGTTCGTTCGGCAACGTCATCGCGACGGGCCGCCAGCCGTCAACGGATGCTGCGGAGCAGCTGGTCGACCACCGTTTCCAGCTGGCGCAGGTTGTGGCACTCCGCGGCAAGGTGGCAGGCACTCAGGTAGCGCTGCATTTCGGAATCGCCGGTGCCCCAGGCGCGCCGCGATTCCGGGTTCAGCCAGATGACCTGTTTGCTGCGCTGGTAAATGCTCTGCATGATCGGTAGCTCCGGATCGCCCCGGTTATTGCGCGCGTCTCCGAGGATGATAACCGATGTATGCCGGTTTATGTCATTCAGGGCCAGGCCGGCAAATTCGCGCAGGCTGGCCCCGTAATCGGTGGCGCCGCCGTAGCGCCGGCTCACCAGTTCCACGGCGCGCTCGACGGGCTCCTTCGCGAACAGGTCGCTGACCTCCCCCAGGTGGCTCGAAAAGGCGAAGCTGCGCATGCGCGGCAGCACATCCTGAAGGCTGTAGAGAAAGATCAGCAGGAACTTCGCGTAGGCAGCCACAGAGCCGCTGACGTCGCAGATCGCCAGCACCTGCGCGCGGTCCCGGCGCCGGTCGCGCCAGTGGGTCTGCAGGAGCACCCCGTCGTGGGGGATGCCGGCGCGCAGGGTTCGGGCCATGTCCAGCCGGCCCCGGCGCCGCGGCCGCGGTCGCGGGCTGTGGCGGCTTGCCAGTTTGCGCGCCATGCGCTGCACGAGCTCCCGAACCCGGGCGCTGTAGTGCTGCTCGATATTCGAGAGGCGGGTCTTCGCCAGCACATCGTCCATGAACTGCCGATTGTGGCCCTCGGCGTGGAGCAGGTACTGTCCATCCACGTAGTCGCGAACCTGTTCGCGCAGCAGGTCGCGGTAGCGCCGCAGCCGATCCAGGGCCGGGTCCTGGCGGCGCTCGAGATCGATGACTGCGGCGCGCAGCTGGTCCTCGCCCATCGCCTGCAGAATCCTGCGCGTGTACAGGCCTTTCTGTGTGAACAGGCGGATGGCGTCGACGCCGGCCGCGTTGCCGGCGCGTCGCAGCCGGGCGCTGAGGTCGCCGCGCCGGCCCTCGACAAGGTCCTGCATCAGCGACGAGGCGAGGAGCTCGCGCAGAGGTTCGCTGTCGGCGGCCGCGCGCTCGAGGACCGTATCCCCGCTGCCGACGCCACCGCTGCCCTGGCCGTCGCCGGTAGCCACCGGAGGCGCCGCCGCGGCCTCGCCCGCAACGCTGTCGGCCGGAGCCGTGCTGTCGGGGCCGGAGAAGGCCCCCGCACGCGGGTCGAAGTAGCGGTCGAAAAGCCCCCGGAACACCTCTTCTTCGCGCTCGCTCTTGGCCAGGGTGGCGGCCAGGCCGTCCCGGAGCCGGCTGCGCTCGCCGTAGCCGAGGGCTTCGGCGGCGCTCAGGGCGTCGAGGGTTTCCGCCGGGGAAACGCGCAGGTCGTGGCTGCGCAGGATGCGCACAAAGCCGATCAGGGAGCGATCCATCCGCCTACGCGCTCGCGCGCAACAGTTCCGGCAGGGCCGCCTCGGCAGTTTCGATGTCCTGTTCGAACTTGAGCAGGATGTTCAGCGTGCTGCGAGCAACGTCCTCTCCGAGCTCATCGACGTGCAGGAGCACCAGGCTGCGGGCCCAGTCGATGGTCTCGGATATCGCCGGCGTCTTGCGCAGGTCCTGGTCCCGCAGCGAATGCACGAAGGCCACGAGCTGCTGCCGGAGCGCCGCCGCCACCTCCGGTACCCGGCTCCGCACGATGCGCTCTTCGAGATCCCGGGAGGGGAAGGGGATGTACAGGTGTAGACAGCGGCGCTTGAGGGCGTCGGAGATCTCCCGGGTATTGTTGCTGGTGAGGAACACCAGCGGCCGGCTGCGGGCGCGCACCGTACCGATCTCCGGGATCGACAGCTGGTAATCGGAGAGAAGCTCCAGGAGCAGGGCTTCGAACTCGTGGTCCGCCTTGTCGATCTCGTCGATGAGGAGCACCGCCCCCTGTTCCTGGCGCATAGCCGTCAGCAGGGGGCGCGGCTCGAGGAACTCCTCGGAATAGAAGATATCGCCAAAGTCGTGCAGCCGCGCCACGGATTCGGCGAGACCCTCGGCCCCCTGGAGAAGGTCGCCGAGCTTTTCCTTCAGAACCTGCGTGTACAGCAGCTGCTTGCCGTACTTCCACTCGTAGAGGGCCTTGGCCTCATCGAGCCCCTCGTAGCACTGCAGGCGCACCAGCGGCAGCGACAGGAGCGTCGCCGTGGTTTTTGCCAGCTCCGTCTTGCCGACCCCCGGCGGTCCTTCCACGAGGACCGGCTTGCCGAGGCGGGCGGCGAGGAACACCGCTGTGGCGATCTTTTCGCTGCAGATGTAACCGAGCTCATCGAAGCCCCGCTCGATCGTGTCCACGGACGCAAGCTCACTGTATGCCGGTATTTGCATGGGTGACCTCGGTCAGCCGCCGGTCGCATTCATGAAGCGCACGATCTCCGGCTCGTCGGCGTGACCGAAGTGATGGCGTTCGGGTTTGCGCGCCATGGCGCCGGCGATGGCGCGGTGCAGGGCCCAGGGGTCGCTCTGCGGGCGGCGCAGGAGCTCGCGCAGGTCCAGGGAGTGCTCGTTGCCCAGGCAGAGCAGGAGGCGGCCCTCGACGGTGACGCGCACCCGGTTGCACAGGTGGCAGAAATTGTTGCTGTGCGGCGAGATGAAGCCGACGGTGCTGTCGGTTCCAGCGATGCGGAAGCGGCGGGCCGGGCCAGCGGCGCCCGCGGGGTCGCCGAGGGCCTGTAGACGAAAATGGCCGGCAAGGCGCTCGCGCAGGTCGGCGCTGCTGATGAAGGCCTCCCTGCGGCTGTGCTCCTCGATGGCCCCGAGAGGCATCTCCTCGATGAAGGCGATATCCAGGCCGCGGTCGCGGGCGTAGGCCACCAGCTCGACCACTTCGTCGTCGTTGCGTCCCCGCAGCACCACTGTGTTCAGGCGGATTCGCTCGAAGCCGGCGGTGCGGGCGGCCTCGATGCCCGCCAGCACGCGGTCGAGCTCGCCGGTGCGGGTTAGGGCGCGGAAGCGCTCGGGCCGCAGGCTGTCGATGCTGATGTTGAGGCGGCGCACCCCGGCGTCCCGGAGCGGCGCCGCGAGCGCTGCGAGGCGCGAGCCGTTGGTGGTGAGGACCAGTTCGTCGAGGCCTCGCAGCCGCCCGAGGCGCCGTGCCAGGTCGACGATGCCGCGGCGGACCAGTGGCTCGCCGCCGGTGAGGCGCAGCTTGCGGACGCCGAGGTCGACGAAAGCGGCGGCCACACGCTCCAGCTCCTCGAGGCTGAGAATTTCCCGTCGCGGCAGGAAAGTCATGTCCTCGGCCATGCAGTAGACGCAGCGAAAATCGCAGCGGTCCGTGACGGACAGGCGGAGATAGCGTATCTGCCGGCCGAAGGCGTCGACCAGCTCTTCCGGGAGCGGAGTGGGCATAATTCCGAGTGTACCCGGCTGCCGGCCCTTTCTCCAAGCGGCCACGGCCTTTACTTGAACCATCGGCTGCGCCAGCATGGCGTGTCTTCCGCGGGAACCAGCAGCATGACGATAGCGGCTACGGCCCCCCGCCACGGGGCGGCTTCGTGATCACCCCGGCGCGCCTCGCCCTCCCCGGCGGGCCGTTGCTCGCCGCCGCCGCGGTGGCCTCGCTCGCCGGCGCGGGTTACCCGGCGCCGGTGCTGGTGGTCGCGGCCGTTGCCACGCTGTGCGTTG
>CAYFVG010000054.1:0-13724 GCA_964346365.1 uncultured Alteromonadaceae bacterium | reverse complement strand
AACCGCCGACCCTCTGCTTGTAAGGCAGATGCTCTCCCAGCTGAGCTAACCACCCAAGGTCGAGACCGCGCATTATAGGGATCGGGCTGACGCTGTCAATCGCTTATGGCGCATTTGCCCGCGACGGTCGCCGGGCAACTTCCCACGGGGCTTCGCCGGGGTGCAGGGCCTTCCGGCACCGATGACCCGGCCGTGCCCGTCGCTGCCACCGCGGCCCCGCGCTACAATGCGCGGCAGGGCGCGAGACGCCCAAAGCCAGCAATGACGGAACAGCATGGACATCTATAAGGACTTCCGCTTCGAGGCGGCCCACCGCCTGCCCAACGTGCCCGAGGGCCACAAGTGCGCCCGGCTGCACGGCCACTCCTTCCAGCTGCGGGTGACGGTCAGCGGCGACGCCCCCGAGCCCAGCGGCTGGGTCATGGACTTTGCGGACCTCAAGGCCGCGGTCAAGCCCGTGCTCGACCGCCTGGACCACTATTACCTGAACGAAATCGATGGCCTCGAGAACCCGACCAGCGAAAATCTCTGCCGCTGGATCTGGGCACGGCTCGCCCCTGCGCTGCCAACGCTCAGCGCGGTGGAGATCCGCGAGACCTGTACCTCCGGGTGTATTTATCGGGGCGACTGAGCCGACCCTGCACCCAGATGTTCCCTTAACACCCCAGACATTACGATCTGACATTACGAAAAGTAGCAGCGGTGCAGGGTTATGCACACAATTGGGGCTTGCGCAAGGGAAAACTCCTAAAGACTTGAGTTATCCTTGGTATCACAGTTTCAGGTTGAATGAATATTCATATCTTATTGTTTTTAAAGCAATTATAAGGATTGCCTGTTTTTTAACCAATTTGTCACAATGCATGAGCTATCGGGCCTTCGGGTCGAGTTAAACAAATTACCCACTGCTTTATCCACAGATACTGTGGAAAAGCATGAAGGGGCGTAAGCGCTGATGGCACTCGATCACTGGCTCGCCCTGTGCGCGGTCTGCTGGCTCGGCGCGGCATCGCCGGGCCCCAGCCTCGCTGTCATCGCGGCGGCGACCCTCGGCGGCAATCGCCGGGCGGGCTTCGCCGCCGCCCTCGCCCACGGTGCAGGCGTCGGGCTCTACGCCCTGGCGACGGTGACCGGTCTCGCGCTCATCGTCGCCGGAGCCCCCGCCCTGCTCCGGGGCATCCAGCTGCTCGGGGCCGCCTACCTGGCCTTCCTCGGCCTGCGTGCGCTCCGCAGCTCCGCCGCGTTTGCCCTGGCCGGCGCAGGCATCGCACGGCCGGCACGCGACGGCTTTTTCATCGCCTTCCTCAACCCCAAGATGGCGCTGTTCATGCTGGCACTGTTCAGCCAGTTTCTCGCCCCGGGCGCCGGCTGGCTGGAGAAAGGGGTGATGGTGGCCACTGCCGCGGGCATCGATGTGGCCTGGTACAGCGCCGTGGTCCTGCTGATCGGGGCACCGGGACTGCGGCGCCGGCTGGAGAGGCGCGGCGGCTGGCTGGGCCGGGCCTTCGGGATCGGGCTGCTGGCGCTGGCCGCATGGATGGCGGCCGCGGGCCTCGCTAGTGGATAACCTGGCCGGGCTCCGTGACCACCAGCGCCTGCAGGCGCTTGCCGAGCATGATCACGGCCCCCGTCTCCCGCTGCACGCCGTCGTAGCTGTACTCGAAGCGATACTGACGCCAGAGCCGCCACCGGCCGGCGCTGTCGCGGCTCAGGGAGACCCGCTGTAGCGCAACGCTGTCGTCGAGGAACTGAAAGTCACCGTCCCGGGCCGCCCGGCGCACGGCCTGGATGGCCAGCTCCCGCACCCGCGTGGCGCTGAACAGGTAAAAGCCCGCGGAACCGAAGAGCGCGAGCACCAACAGGTCCACCAGCTCGATGATCATCAGCCCGCCGCTCCGTCGAGGAAGCTGCGCACGAGGCGATTGAAACGTGCCGGCTCTTCCGCATGCAGCCAGTGGCCGCAGTCGGCGAGCGTCTCCACCTTCGCCGCCGGGAAGCGTTCCCGGATTGCGGGCAGATGCTCATCGGCGACATAGGGCGAACGCCCGCCACGGAGAAACAGCGCCGGCCCCGGGTAGGGACCGCGCGCCGTCGGTGCCGCCAGGTAGGCCGGATAGTTCGCCTCGAGCCCCGCCCGGTCGAAGCGCCAGGCCCAGCGCCCGTCGTCCCGCCGGGCCAGGCTGAGGAGGAGGAACTGCACCACAGCCTCTTCTTCCAGGTAACGGCGCAGCAGCTCGCCGGCCTCCCGGCGGCTAGCCACGGCCGCGGCCTCGACGGCGGCGAGGGCGGCAAACACCGCATCGTGGGAGCCCGGGTAGGCGACCGGCGCGATGTCCGCCGCCACGAGGGAGGTGACGGCGCGCGGCTCGGCCAGGGCAAGCTGCATGGCGACCTTGCCGCCGAGAGAGTGGCCGACGAGGTGGGCGCGCTCGACGTCCGCCGCGCGCATCCAGCCACGCACGGCATTTGCGATGCGCGGCAGGTCCGTGCCGCCGCTCCAGGGGGAGCGGCCGTGATCCGGCAGGTCGAGACTGTGCACGCGGTAACCGTCCTCGAGGGCGCGGGCGAGCATGCCGAGGTTGCTGCCCATACCGAAAAGGCCGTGCAACAGAAGTACGTCGGGGCCTGCGTTGCCGCTCGAAGTCGCGTGGAGGGTCGTGGGGGTCATGGCCTGTGGTGCCAGGGACTTTCTGCTACCATCGCGCCACTATACCGGAGAGGCCACCCAGCGCGCATGCCCGAACCCAGGAACACCGCCGCTCGCGTCGCCGCTGCGGCGATGATCACGCTCCTCGCCGCCTGCGCCGGCGGGCCAACCTACAACCCGACGGTATTCCCCTACGAGATCGAGCAGGAACGTATCGCCGCCAGTCCGGTCAAGACAGTGATCATTCCGCACGTGAACCTCGGTTCCCCGTCGCGCAACTACCTGGAGCCGGTGGCACCGCGCCTCGACGGCCGGCTGACCCGCTACCTCAAGGACAACGGCTACGAGGTCCTGCCGCAGCGCCTCTTTCGCCAGCACTGGAACACCGCCGCGCGCGCCTTCGGCGATCCGGTGGACCCGACCACCGGCCGGGTCAACATGAAGACCTTCACCCGCCTGATGCAGAGCGTGCGCGACCGCCTCGCGGAGGACACGGACCTCGACGCCTTCCTGTTCACCGATATCGTCGAGCTGGAGGTTCCCTTCAGCGGCGGGCTGAAACACGTGGCCCGCTGGGACGGCGTGTCCCGGCGTCCGACCCTCGACGGCCCGGGCAGCGGTGTCACCTCCGACTTCGACTGGGGCCGGCCGGCCGCGGTGGCATCGCTGCAGGTGACCGTCTTCGACATGGAGCTCAAGCGCCTCTTTGTCAGCCGCGGCGGCCTCGCTGCGACCGACGCCATCGACACCCGCTCCTCCAGTGGGGCCTTCACGCGGCGGCGCAATATCCTCGAGAACGAGAGCCACCTTGAAGAGGGTATCCGCCTGGCGCTGCACCCGTTCATCCCCTGGGAGGGCTGGCCCGGCACGCCCTGAGCGCCCGGGCTCAATCCTCGTAGCTCGCCGGGCGCTTTTCGGCCTGGGCCGTGATGCCCTCTTCCAGGTCGACCAGGCTCATTATGCCCGCGTTCCAGGTGGCGATGTAATTGAGCCCCTCGCTGACGCTGTGGTCGCGGGTATACAGGAGCATCTCCTTCGTGCCGCGCACCACCAGCGGCGACTTCGCCGCAATGCTCCGGGCGATAGCCGTGACCTCGCGGAGCAGGACCTCCCGGTTCTCGAAGACGCGATTCACGAAGCCCACTTCCCGCGCTTCCTCCGCAGCCATGGTCCGGCCGGTGTAGGCGAGTTCCCGGGCGATGCCGTCGGGGATGAGCTTCGGCAGCCGCTGCAGTGTGCCGACATCCGCGACCATGCCGATATCGACCTCGCGCACCGAGAACCAGGCGTCCTCCGCCGCGAAACGCATATCGGCACAGCACACGAGGTCGATACCGCCGCCGATACAGGTGGAGTGGATGGCCGCGAGAACGGGCTTGCGGCAGCGCTCGAGCGCCGTCAGGTTGCCCTGCATCTGCAGCACGTTGCGACGGAAGGCCTCCGCGCGCCGCGCGGGGTCGCCCGAGGCGCCGTGGAGACCCTCGAACATGCCGAGGTCGAGGCCGGCGCAGAAATGCCGGCCCGCACCCGCGAGGACCACGGCACGCACGCTGTCGCTTTCGTCCAGCCACTCGAAGCAGGCCTGCAGCTCCCGCCACAGGGCCGCGTTCATGCAGTTGGCCTTGTCCGGCCGGTCCAGGGTCACCGTCGCAACGTGTTCGTCGACGGTGAGGGCGAGGGTTTCGAAGTCGGGGATCATGCAAGCTCCTTGTCTTTTTCCGGGCCCTCCCAGGGCGCAACGAAATCGTCGACGGCCAGCGCCGGCAGCGCCTTGGCCCTGCCATTGCGGCTGCCAAGGTAGATGAACGCAACGATTTCCTCGTCCTCGCCGCCGCCGAGTTCGCGCACCACCTCGGGGTCATAGGCACCGGCGCCGGTGCGCCAGATGCCGGCGTAGCCCTGAGCTTCCGCCGCGAGCAGCAGCGCCTGGGCGGCACAGCCGGCGGACAGGCGCTGCTCCAGCGGGGGCACCTTCGGGTGCGCCTGCAGCCGGGCGAGGACCACGACCACGAGCGGCGCGCGCAGCGGTGCGCCGCGGGCCTTCTCCCGGGCTGCGGCGTCGGCATCGGGCATACGCCGCAGCAGAGAACGCTCGAGCACACCGCCGAGGTCCCGGCGCCCTTCCCCTTCCACCGTGAGGAAGCGCCAGGGGCGAAGCCAGGCGTGGTCCGGCGCGCGCAGGGCGGCGGCGAACATGGCCTCGCGCGCGGCTGCATCCGGGGCCGGCTCGGTCAGCCTCGGCGCCGAGTTGCGCTCGGTAAGCAAAGTCATCGCATCGATCATGGGCTTTCCGGGGAGTTACAACGAGTTCAGATGATAGCAGCCTCTACAGGGCTGGCGCCTCGCCGACGAGGATGTTCATGAAACCCCGGTCTCCCGGTGTGGCGGCAACGTTGTCACACCAGGTCGCGAGGGCGCCGGCGTCGCTCGGCACCAGGCGGCCGGCGAGGTGATCCACGATCCAGAATGGCAGAGCCAGGCTGGCGAGGGCCTCGACCAGGGCGCGCCCGGAGCTGCCGGCGAGGGCGAGGGAAAACGGCGTCAGCTCCACCAGGATCGACGGCGGCCGGGGCTGCCGCGCCAGTAGCGGTAGCAGGCCCGCGAGCACCGCGGCCTCGCTGCCCTGGGTGTCGACCTTGAGGAAGTCGATCGCCGCCACACCCGCCGCGCGGAGCACCGTCTCCCCCCGGGCCAGGCGGATCGGCAGCTTCGGGCGCTCGCCGTCGCCGGGGTAGATCTGATGATCCCCGAGGTTGCCGTCGGCACGGTACAGCCCGCCCTCCCCCGGAGAGGCCGCCAGCGCAAGCGGCGACAGGTCACAGCGTTCACGGAAGCCGTTCAGGGCAACGTTGCGCGCCAGCAGGGCGAAGTTGTCCGGGTCGGGCTCGAAGGCGAAGACGCGCCCCGCGCGCCCCGCCTGCGCCGCGGCGAGCACCGTGAAGTAGCCGAGGTTGGCACCGACATCGACGCAGCAGGCACCGGGCCGCACGAGGGCCAGGCAGAGCCGGGTCTCGAAGGGCTCCCAGCAGCGATCGCGACGCAGCCGGTCCGAGATCAGGTCCGTGCCCGGCGGGTGCACCAGCAGCCGCAGGGGCCCCGGCGGCGACGGCAGGGCGAGCTCGATGGCACCGCGGGGCATCACCGCCCGGCAGGCCCGTCAATCGTCGCCGTGCATATCCGCGAAGGGGGAGGGATAGGTGAGATCGATACGGGCGCCGCCGAGGCTGACGGCGCCCCCGTGGAAGGCCACGTCGCCATCGCCGAGCACGTCGTGGTCGAAGAGGTACCGCGCCGGCGCCTCGCCGGCCAGTATCGCCTGCTCGTGGGCGAGGCGGCGCTCGGCGACCGCTTCACCGGCGCGCTCCGAGGCGGCCAGGGCCCGGGCCCCGTGCCGGGCCTCCAGCATGCGCCGCGTCGGATCGGGCCCGAGCAGCGTGCCGCTGCCGTTGTTGCCGCCGAAGCCCTTGGCGTTGACCACGGCCCAGGCGCACTGCGCCGGCGCCAGCTCCGTATGCTCCAGGCAGAAGGCGAGGTGTTCATCGGTGACATCGTCGGCGATGGCGTCGATGGTGGCAATGCCCGGCACCATGCCCTGCCGCCAGCTGTCCAGGGTCAGCGCCACCTGGTCGGCCGAGGCCGCGCCGATGGAGTGGCCGAGGTAACACTTGAGGGCCGCCACCGGGAGGTCCTCGAGGCCGAAGGCGCCGGCACAGCGGCTCAGGATCTGCGACTCGGTCGTGCGGTTCTGGGGCGTGCCGGTGCCGTGGGCCTGCACCAGGCCGCCATGCCGAAAAGCCTTTTCACCCAGCACCGCGCGGGCCGCCGCGAAGGCGCGGGCCACGGTCGCGTAGTTGCCCACGCCCGGTCCGGAGATGGACTTCTTGTGCCCATCGGCGTTGACAAACACGTCCACCACACTGCCGCGCACCGCGGCCCCGAGTTCCAGGGCCAGGGCGTCGTCGAAAAGCACCAGTACCTGCGCCGACTCGGCGATCGTGAAGCCGCAGTTCTCCGCAAAGGGCCGGCAGGCGCGGCGGTAGTCCGGCGAGGCATCGGGGCCGAGGCCATCGAGCTGGCGCAGCGCCTTGTCTGTGGCCAGGGCACCCATGGCGGCGTAGCCCTCCATCACCTCGGGGGTGACCGGCGCCTCGGCGGCCCCCACGACGGCAACCCGCGCCCGGCCGCTGCGGATATCGTGGACGGCGTGGCGCAGGTTATAGAGAAAGGATGCACAGGCGCCGAGGCTGGCACCGGTCGTGCCGAGAGAGCCGAGCACGTAGGCATTGAGGAAGTCCGCGGGCATCTCCGCAAAACCCAGGGCGCAGAACTTGCTGGTCGCGCGCTGGCCGCTGACCCGGGCCTTGAGCATGCCACCGGTGCCGGCCTCGTCGAGCTGGCCCATGGCGCTGCCGGCGTAGACACTCACCTGGTCCGCGGCGACCCGCTCGCGCAGCTGTTCCCAGGGAATACCGAGATCACCGAGGGCGTCGGAGGCGGCGTAGATCGCAAGCTGCAGGCCCCGGGGGTGATTGCGGGACGGGTACTGCGCGCCCGGGTCGAAGCCCGAGGGCAGCTGGCCCGCGACCTTGACCTCGAACTCACGGGTGGCGGGCATGATGAATTCCTGCGGCCCCGCGAGTACCACCCGCGCGTGGGTCGCATCCTTTTCCTCGACCGTCCAGCCCGGGGGCAGCGGCACCGGCAGGCTGCGCCGGGGCATGTCCACCACCAGGGGACGCTCGCCGTCGCTGCGCATACGCCGCCCGCAGGGAAGCGCCGCCGGATCGAAACAGGCCGGTTCCAGGCGCCGGATGAGCGTCCCGGCCAGCACCTCTGCCGCGGCGCCGTCCGCCGGCAGGCCCCGCAGCTGGCGCAGCGAAGCGAGCATGCGCTCCCGGTCAGCGACGGGCAGCCGGTCCTCGACCAGGCGGGCGAAAGCATGGCCGCCCGAGGTCCGACCCGCACTGTTGATGCCGCCGCTGGCGACAATGACCGGTAGTGGCTGGCCCACGATGAAACGTCCTCCTGCTGAACCTTGCGCGCGGTCTGCGAAAACCGAACGCGTCAGAATATACAGAAAACGGCATTTTCTGTAGTTCGCGTGTAGTTCGCTCATAGTTCGAGAGCCCGGCCCATCCTCTCCGATCCCGCCATCGCGCTGCAATGACCGGACGCGCGCGCCATCGGCCTGACGCTGCCCCTGGAAAGCAAGCGCTTCCCGACGCGGGGCGCCTGAACCCGCCTTGAGGCGGCCACGGAGCTATGGCTAAATGCGGGGCTGTTTAAGCGCGGTTCGCCTCCCGGCGGTGGCGCCGCAGCAGCCCGCGAACACGGACCGAACTATGGATCCAGTCGCGGATCCAATATGAACCCAAGCGTGGACCCGATCGTGGACAGAAAGGAAACAGTCATCATCGTTGACGGCGCCCGTACCCCCATGGGCGGCCTCATGGGCAGCCTCAGCAGCGTGCCGGCCACGGAGCTCGCCAGCACCGCCGTAAGCGATGCCCTGGCGCGCAGCGCCGTCGAGGGCGCCGCCGTGGACGAGGTGTTCATGGGCTGCGTCCTGCCCGCGGGCCTGAAGCAGTGCCCCGCGCGCCAGGCCGCGATCGGCGCCGGCATCCCGAGCGCCACCGGCGCGGTGACCGTCAACAAGGCCTGCGGCAGCGGCATGCAGGCGGCCATCTTCGGCTACGACAGCATCGTTGCCGGCACCAACCGGCTGGTCGTTGCCGGTGGCCTCGAGAGCATGAGCAATGCCCCCCACCTGCTGCCCGCGGGCCGCTCGGGTACGCGCCTCGGCCCGGCGACGCTCTACGACCACATGTTCATGGACGGCCTCGAGGACGCCTACACCGGCCGCGCCATGGGCGCCTTCGCCCAGGAGACGGCGGACCAGCGCGGTCTCAGCCGCGAGGCCATGGACGCCTTCGCCCTCGAGTCCCTGTCCCGGGCCAAAGCCGCCATCGAGGACGGCTCCCTGAAGGCCGAGACGGTGCCGGTGACCGTGAAGTCCCGCAAGGGCGAGACGGTGGTCGAGGACGACGAGCAGCCGCACAAGGCCGCCATCGACAAGATCCCCCAGTTGCGCCCGACCTTTGCGAAGGCAGGCACCATCACCGCCGCCAACGCGAGCTCCATCTCCGACGGCGCCAGCGCCCTTGTGCTCATGAGCGGCAGCGAGGCAGAGCGCCGCGGCGTGACCGGCAACGCCGAGCTGGTCGGCCACGCCCGCCACAGCCAGGCACCGGAGGAATTCACGCTGGCGCCCATCGGCGCGATCCGGAAGCTGCTCGACAAAACCGGCTGGTCCACGGACGAAGTCGATCTGTTCGAGATCAACGAGGCCTTTGCCATGGTGACCATGCTCGCCATGGAAGACCTCGGCCTGCCCCACGACAGGGTCAACATCCACGGCGGCGCCTGCGCCCAGGGTCACCCCATCGGCTCCACGGGTTCGCGGATCATCGTCACGCTCATGTACGCCCTCAAGAAGACCGGCGGCAGGCGCGGCATCGCGGCGCTGTGCATCGGTGGTGGCGAAGCCACCGCCGTCGCCATCGAGCTCCGCTGAGGCGCGCCGTGGCCCTCGCCAGCGTCCCGGAAATCATCGACGACATCCGCGCCGGGCGGATGGTTATCCTCATGGATGACGAGGACCGGGAGAACGAGGGCGACCTGATCGTGGCCGCCGAGGCGGTCACGCCGGAGCTCATCAACTTTTTTGCCACCGAGGCCTGCGGGCTGATCTGCATGCCTATCACCGAGGCGCGGGCCCGGCAGCTCCAGCTGCCCCTGATGGTGCGCGACAACCGCTCGCAGCACGAGACCAACTTCACCGTGTCCATCGACGCCGCGGAGCGCCGGGGCCCGGGCATCAGCGCGGTGCAGCGGGCGCACACGGCAAGGGTCGCCGCGCGAACGGACGCGGGCCCGGACGACATCCGCCAGCCGGGCCATATCTTTCCACTCGTGGCCAAGGCCGGGGGCGTCCTGCGCCGCGCCGGGCACACGGAGGCAGGGGTGGATCTCGCCCGCCTCGCCGGCTTCGAGCCCGCGGCGCTGATCGTCGAGATCATGAACGAGGATGGCACCATGGCCCGGCGGCCGGAGCTCGAGGCCTTCGCCGAGCGCCACGGCCTGAAGATGGGCACGATCGCCGACCTCATCGAGTATCGCAGCCTGCACGAACAATCCGTGGAGCTGCACGGCAGCAAAGCCGTCGACACGGAGTTCGGCCCGTTCACCCTGCACACCTTCATCGATCAGATCGACGACACGCTGCATTTCGCCCTGAGCGCCGGCGACCTGGCCCCCGACGAGGACACGCTCGTGCGCGTGCAGACCATCAACACGCTGCGCGATGTGCTCGCCACCCGTATCGATGGGGCCGAGGGCTGGTCCTACCGGCGCGCCATGGCGGCCATCGCCGAGGCCGGCCGCGGCGTGGTCGTCCTTATTGGCCAACCCGGCACCCGGGAGACGCTCCTCGACGAGATCGACGTCTTTCCCGAGCCCCCGTCTGTCACCGGTTCCGAACCCGCGTCCGGGCGACAGAACTACCGGGTCATCGGCACCGGCTCGCAGATCCTCCGGCGCCTCGGCATCAGTCGCATGCGGCTTATGTCCTCGCCGATCCACTTCAATGCCCTGTCCGGTTTCAACCTCGAAGTCACCGAGTTCGTACAGGCCGACGACGAGCACTGACGACCCGGCAGGCTAGCCGTAGCCCGGTCGCCAGCCCTCTGCTATCGTCGGTGCTCTTTCAGTCCGGGACCCGTTCGCTATGATCCACCGGCTCTGCGTCGCCCTCCTTCTTGCGCTCTCCCTCTCCCTCGCCCCTGGCGGGCAGGCACGCGCCGCCGCCCTCGCCATGCCCGACCGCTTTGCCGCGGAAACCGTCGAGGCGATCCTCGCCGACGGCGGCAATGCGATGGACGCGGCCGTGGCCGCCGCCTTCAGTCTCGCGGTCACCTACCCGGAGGCGGGCAACCTCGGCGGCGGCGGTTTCCTGGTCGCGGTGATGGACGGCGACCGGGCCTTCCTCGACTTCCGCGAGGTCGCACCGGCCGCAGCCAGCGCCAGCATGTACCTCGACAGCGACGGTGCGTTCCGCAGCCGCGAGGCGCTCGTGGGCGCCCGGGCCTCCGGTGTCCCCGGCACGGTGCGCGGCCTTGCCGCCGCCCACGCGCGCCATGGCACGCTGCCCTGGCCGCGGCTCCTGGCGCCGGCGATCCGCCTCGCCCGGGACGGCTTCCCCGTCCCCCGGGGCCTGGCCGAGGCCGCGGCGGAGACCAGCGAGTACCTCGCCGGCGAGACCAACTTCGACCGGCACTTCGGCGAGCTCCGCAGCGGCGAGACCTTCCGCCAGCTGGCCCTGGCGGAGACCCTCGAACGCCTCGCCGCCGACCCGGAGGACTTCTACACCGGCCGCACCGCCGAACGCCTGGTAGCCCAGCAGGCCCGGGACGGCGGCCTGATCACCGCGGACGACCTGGCGGACTACCGGCCCCGCTGGCGCGCGCCCCTCTCCGGCAGCTGGCGCGGCTACACGGTGCTGACCGCGCCGCCGCCGAGTTCCGGCGGTATTGCCCTGCTGCAGCTGCTGGGCCTGCGCGAGGCCGCGGCGGAACACTTCGCCGATACCGGGCACAACGATGCGCGCTACCTGCACCTGCTGGCGGAACTCGAAAAGCGGGTCTTCGCGGATCGCGCCCGCTACCTCGCGGATCCGGATTTTGTGCCGGTCCCCACGGCCGCCCTCCTCGCCCCGGCCTACCTGGCGCGCCGCGCCGCCGGCGTCGACCCGGCGGCCATCAGCCCGGCCGAGAGCGTCACGCCGGGGCTCGACGGGCCGCACACGACCCATTTTTCCATCCTCGATCACGCCGGCAACGCCGTCTCCCTGACCTATACGCTGAACTGGAGCTTCGGCTCCGGCGTGGTGGTCGAAAATGCCGGCTTTCTGCTCAACAACGAGATGGACGATTTCAGTGCCGCGCCGGGCGTGCCGAACGAATTCGGCGTGGTCGGCGGAAAAGCCAACGCCATCGCCCCGGGCAAGCGCATGCTCTCCTCCATGACGCCGACGATCCTGCTGCGCGACGGCGCGCCCGCGGTCGTCCTCGGGACCCCGGGGGGCAGCACGATCTTCACAACCGTCTTCCAGGTGCTGCTCAACCTGCTGGACGCCGGTCTTTCGCCGCAGGCCGCCGTGGACGCAGCGCGCTACCATCATCAGCTGCCACAGGCGCAGCTCATCCGTCACGACCCGGGGCCGGTGCCGGCGGCGACCCGCCGGGGCCTCGAGGCGCTCGGCTACCGGGTCGAGGCCAACAGCTGGGGCCACCTCGGTGATGCCCAGCTGGTTACCGCCGGCCCCCTCGGCCTGGCCGCGGCCGCCGATCGCCGCGGCCGCGGCGTTGCCCGCGTGCTTGCGCCGCCGCGGGCGGGCCCGGAGCCCCGCGCGGCCGACCCCGGGACTTGATGCTGCCCTCGGGGCAGGTATAGTGCGCGGCTTTTCCTGAACAGGAGGGGCAGCATGAAGATTCGCGTCGGTATCGTCGGCGACGGCCAGCTCGGCATGTTCCTCTGCGAGGCCGCCCGGGCCCTCGCCATCGACACGGTCATTCTCACCGCCGACGCGGCCAGCCCCGCCGCCCGGCGGGCCGGCGCAGCGGTCGTCGGTGCCATGGAGGACGCGGCCGCGGTGGCGGCCCTGGCCGACGCCTGCGACATCGTCACCTACGAGCGCGAGGACGTGCACCCGACCGCCATCGAGGTGCTGCGCAAGGCCGAGGCCGCCGGCAGCGTCCGCTGCTTCCCCGGCCTCGACGTCATCGAAACCATCCAGGACAAGGCGAAACAGAAACGCTGGCTCGCCGACGCACAGCTCCCGACACTGCCCTTCGTCCTCGCCACGGGCGAGGCCGGCGAGGCCGGGGCGGCCGCGGCGGAACTCGGTTATCCGCTGGTGCAGAAAGCCCTGCGCGGCGGCTTCGACGGCCGCGGCGTGCAGGTGCTGCGCGACAGCGCGGACCTGGCGAAAGCCTGGCCCGGCGAAACGCTCTACGAGGCCCACGCCGGGGAGTTCGCGGAGATCGCGGTGATCGTGGTCCGCGCTCAGGACGGTGAACTCCGCTCCTTCCCGCCGGTGGACATGACCTTCGACGGCGACTACAGCGTCCTCGAATGGGTCTACGCGCCCAGCGAAGCGGGCAAGGCGGTGCTCGCCGAGGCCGAGCGCATCGCCCGGCGCGCCGTCGAGGCGCTGGACGGCGTCGGCACCTTCGGCGTCGAACTGTTCCACTGCGCGGACGGCCGGCTGCTCATCAATGAGCTTTCCCCGCGGGTCCACAACGCCGGCCACTACACCCTGGAGGGAACGGCGTCCTCCCAGTTCGAGCAGCACGTGCGCGCCGTCACCGGGCTGCCCCTGGCGTCGACCGCCCTGGTGACGCCGGCGGCCATGCGCAACCTGCTCTGCACCGAGGCCATCGCCGCGGCGGCCCGGGACCGGGAAGCCGGCCGCGGGTCCGACGGCCCCGTGGCAACCTACTGGTACGGCAAGGCACCGGTCCGCGCCATGCGCAAGCTCGGCCATATCACCGCGACCGGCGCCAGCGCCGCCGAGGCGGGCGAGCGCGCCGCAAGTGCCTACCGGCGCCTGGCGGGCAGCGCGGGAGCAGCCGCGTGAACGCAGAGGTCGGCATCATCATGGGCAGCGACTCCGACCTGCCGGTCATGCGCGCCGCGGCCGCCGTGCTCGGTGAGCTCGCGGTGCCCCACGACATCGATATCGTCAGCGCCCACCGGACGCCGGACCGGCTCTACGCGTACGCGAAGGAGGCCGAGGACCGGGGTATCCGGGTGATTATTGCCGGCGCCGGCGGCGCCGCGCACCTGCCCGGCATGGTGGCATCGCTGTGCGTGCTGCCCGTGATCGGCGTGCCGATCAGCGCCACGAAGCTCGCCGGGGAGGACGCGCTCCTGTCCATCGTGCAGATGCCCGCGGGCATCCCGGTCGCCACCGTGGCCATCGACAACGCGACCAACGCCGGCCTGCTGGCGGCGCAGG
>CAYFVG010000053.1:0-13849 GCA_964346365.1 uncultured Alteromonadaceae bacterium | reverse complement strand
TTGTCCATGAACTCGTCACCGGTCGGGATCTCGACGAGCACCACGGCGCCCGGTCCCCAGTCCCGGGCGGGGACTACCCGCGCCGAGGGCCGGTCGTGATAGCGCGCCTCACTGTCCTCGAAGTCCTCGAAGCGACGCGGCAGCTGCCAGAGACCGAAGGCGACGGGATCGGCATCGAGAAACGCGGACGTCTGCACCCGGGCCGGGTTGGCGATGGGCCGCCAGAGTGTCTCGCCGGCGCCGTTCTCTATCACCAGCACATCGCTATCGTGAACCCGTGGCCGATAGTCGTCGGACACCGCTGCCCGGAGCGGCCCCTTGAGGAACATCGAGGTCAGCGGCGCCACGCCGATGTCCGCGATCTCGCGGCGCGGAAGCAGGGTGACGACGATGTCCATCGCCGTGTCCTCGCCCGGGCGCAGCGTCATGGTGAGATGGCCGGCGAGGGAGGGGCTGTCGATGACCGCCTCCAGGCGGATCTCGTCGCCCTCGGCGCGATGCAGACGAAGGCGCACGAAACGCGGAAACTCCTCGGACGCGGAGCCGCCGGTGCCGATCGCCACGGCCCGCGCCGACAGTCCGTAGACCATGGCTCGCCCGATGGCGCGAAAATAGCTCGCGCCCTGCATGACCATGACCTCGTCCATCTGCCCGCGAGCGTTCAGCGGATAGCGCAGGCGCAGGCCGGAGAACCCGGCCCCGGGCGCCGCGGCGGGGACCGCGTCGAAGTAGCGGGGGTCGAACTCGAAAAGGTCGGGCGTGAAGGTCTGCCGCGCAAACCCGCCGCCCTCGGCAGGCAGCTCCAGGGTGACGGCATCGGCAAAGTAGAGGCCGGGCGGCAGCAGGTCAGCGGCCCAGCGCGGTCCCAGGGGCAGCATCGCTGCGCGGCCCCTGAGCGGGCGTATGGCGCGGTATGCATCGTAGCTCAGCCCGGCGAACGGTGGCGGCAGGCGCCCCGTTGGCGGCGCGTAGGGTGCCGCCGCCAGCGCCCGGGCGGCGTCGAGCAGCGATGTGTCTGCGGCTGTCGCGTCCGGCGCTGCCGGCCGCAGCGGCCCCGCCGCCACGAGCAGCGCCGTCGCCGCCAGCACGGCAAGGGGCCGCCGCATCAGGCGCCCCGGTCGAGCCAGCGCTGCAACAGCGGCGCGCACAGGAGCGGCAGGGCAACGGGCAGCAGCCACGCCACCGAGGACGCCGGTCCCGTCGTGGCGCCGAGTACGAACAGCCCCGCGCCGCTTGTGACCTCGGGCAGCCACTGCGGCAGCACAACGTTACCGGCGCGTTCACGCTTCCAGCCGCAGTCCCGCCCCGACAGCACGGACAGCACCGCGCCGCTCTGGCGCAGCATCACGAGCGGGGCGATCAGTGTGGACAGTGCCAGCTCATTCAGGCCGGCCCGGAGAAGCAGTCGCCGGCGGCGCTCCGTGCGGGCGCGCACCAGCCAGTGCGCCAGCGCACAGAGCTTGGGCGCGATCAGAATGGTGGCGATGGCGAGCAGGGGCAGGGCGCCGTGGATCGCGACCACGTCCGTTGCCACCAGGACCATCAGCGCCAGCCAGACCGGCGCCACCAGGTAGCCCATAATGCCGAGGGCGAGATGCAGGCGACTGACCGGGTCGAGGCCAGGTTTGCCGATCACCTGCAGGTGCTGGAGGTTGCCCTGGCACCAGCGCCGGTCGCGGCGGTGAAAATCGGCGAGGGTCTGAGGTCCATCCTCGGCGCTGCCGCGCGTGTCGGGATCGAGCGCGACGGCCCAGCCCTCGCGCCGAATCCAGGCCGCCTCGACGAAATCGTGGGACAGGGGCGGGCCACCGAAAGGCCGCGGGCCGGGCAGGACCGGCAGGGGGTCGGCGCTGCGGAAGGCCTCGATGCGCATGATCGCGTTGTGGCCCCAGTAGTTGCCCGCCTCCCCGGACCAGGCCGCGAGCCCCCGGCCGAAGAGCGGCGACAGTAGCCGCCCGGACAGGCGCTGGTGGCGGCCGAACAGGCTGCGTCCGCGCACCCTCGCTATCCCCGCCTGCAGAAGCCCGAGCTCTGGCGCCCGCTCCATGCGGTGGATCAGCGCGCGCAGGCGCTCGGCCGACATGCGGCTGTCGGCGTCCAGAACCGTCATGAAGGTGAAGCCGTCGCTACGCGTCGCCAGCCACTCGGCGATGTTGCCGGGTTTGTGGCCGACGCGCTCGTTGCGGCGGCGGTAGACGATGGCGCCCCTGGCGATGAGCCCGGCGAGCGCCGCCTCTTCGTCGGCGATGCGGGCCGGGTCGCGCGTATCCGAGAGCACGAAGACCGTGCTGGCATCGGCCAGGCCCTGCGCCGTCAATTGACGGCGCAGGCTTGCGAGATAGCTCGACAGCGCGTCGGCGGGTTCACCGCAGAGCAGCACCAGGATCGCCGTGCGCTGCGCCGGACGCCAGTTATCGGGGACGACGGGCGGCGGCGCGGGCCTCTGCACGAACCCGAGGATCGCCGTAGCGGCCCCGCCGGAAACCCACAGAGCGCCCGGCGCCACCAGAGCCAGGGCCACCCCTGCCGCCGGCGACCACAGCTCCACGGCGGCGGCGGCGATCAGGACCACCGCCGTGGCACCCAGGGCCGTCAGCGCGAGAAAGGCCGCGAGCCAGCTGCTGCAGCGCCAGCCGATGGCGCCGGCGCGCATGCCACTTGCGGGCCCGCTCGCGGGCCCACTCCCGGGCATGGTGGTTTCTGCCAATGACATGTCGCACTGACCCCTCCCCAGGGCCATGGCGCCCCCCGGAACAGCTCGTCTCCGGAGCGGCGCGCAAATCGCTTGAGCGGGTCAGGCGGGGACCCTGTTACCGCGATGGATCACCGATCGGTGGCCACATCCGCGAAAAAACGCCATCACGCCTCCCGACGCGGTGATAAAGCGCCGCGCCGATGTGCAGCGCGGCCAGTGCGAGCAGCGCGAGCCCCGCCCAGTAGTGCACCGTCTTCGCCGCCTCCGCAAGCGCATCACTTTGCGGCAGCAGCGTGCCCAGACCGAGCGCATCGAGCGCCTCGATGGGGAATCCGCCCGCCCGCACGCGCACATACCCTGCAACCGGTTGCACGACCAGCAGGACATACAGTGCCCCCTGCGTCAGGCCGGCAACGCGAACCTGCCAGGCGGGCAGGCTCGCTGGTTTCGGTGGCGCCGGGTGTCGCCAGCGTACGATCAGCCGCGGGACGATCAGCAGCAGGAGCAGCACACCCGCATTCTTGTGGAAAATAAAGAGAGCGTTTTGCAGTTCCCGGCCCATCTCGGGCCGGACCATGATCAGGCCCGCCGGGATCGTCAGCAGGATCAGTGCTGCCATCAGCCAGTGGAGTAGCCGTGCAGGGTTGGCATAGCGCCCGTTTTCCATAGTGGCATCTTAACGGTTGTCGACAAATTGTATAACGCTCGCGAACTTCTGACTCAGGACACTAGGGTTTGACTCGAAGCTGTACCGTTTCCGCCGTCACGCTCTGGGGCGGCGGCGGGATAGCGGTGCTAAGATCGTGCTATCGACGATCTGACTCCACAGGCACCCCCCGCACCGCCGCGCCAGGGGCCGGGCGCCGGCGCACGCCCTGCCGGCCCGGTCGCGCGCCTGCAATTCGCTGCCTTTGCCGGCGCGGTGGCCCTGCCCGCCGTGGGCTACGTGCTCGTGGGGGCCGCGCCCGGCGCCCTGGGGCTGGCCATGGCCGGGTATCTCTGCGGCGTGGCCCTGGTGACTGTGCTTATGCGCCGCAGCTACCCCTACGCGGATCTGGGCTTCGGCAACCTGGTGACCCTCGCGCGCCTGGTGCTGACGACCGCTCTCCTCGCCCCGCTGCTGGCGCCCGCCGCCCCGTGGGCGGTTGTCGGTCTGGCCCTTCTGGCGCTCGCCCTGGACGGGGTCGACGGGTGGCTGGCGCGCAGACAGGGCCGGGTGTCGTCCTTCGGGGCGCGCTTCGACATGGAGGTGGATGCCGCGCTCGGGTTGATCCTGGCGCTCAACGCCCTCGTGGCGGGCAGCGCCGGGCCGGCGGTGTTGCTGCTGGGGCTGCCGCGCTACGCCTTCGCAGCCGCGGCCCGGACCCGGCCGTGGCTGGCCCGCCCCCTGCCCGAGCGCGCCGGCCGCAAGGTCGTTTGCGTCGTGCAGATCGGCGCACTCATTGCGCTGCAGCTCCCGGCGCTGCCGGGCCCGGCCGCCGGGGTCGTCGTCGGCGCGACCCTCGCTGCCCTCGGCTGGTCCTTCGGCCGGGATGTGCTCTGGCTGTGGCGGGCGAGGCCGTGAAGACCATCGCCCTGCCCCTGGTCCTTGCCGCCCTTGTCTTCTATCTCGTCCTGGTGCAGCCGAATCACCCGGCGGCGCTGCATTGGGACGCGCTCGGCGCCTTTCCGCTCGAGTGGCCGGCTGTCCTGCTGGCCCTGCTCGCCCTCGGGGAAGGACGCGCAGGCCGGGCGTGCCGGGTCCTGCTCGTAGGGCTGCTGGTCCTTATCGCGGTGCTCAAGGCCGCCGACTACGGGATGTTCACGGCCCTGGCCCGGGGCTTCAACCCCGTCGCCGATCTCGCGTTGGTCGGGGCCGGCCTCCGGCTCCTGGCCGGCACAATCGGTCCCTGGCTCACTGGCCTTGCGGCGCTGGGCGCCCTGCTCCTGGTTGCGGCGCTGGCGGCGCTACTCTGGTGGGCGGCCGGCGTCTGGGCCCGGGCCGCGCCGGCGCGCGGCGGCCTGCGCGGCCTGGCGGGTACCGCTGCGCTCCTCTGGGCCGGCATCGCCACCGCGGAAGTCGGCGCCGCCATGGGACGCTGGGAGCTCCCGGTCGGCGTGCCCGGCGCGGCGTTCACGGCCCGCGTCGGGGTCGAGCGCCTGGGGACGGTGCGCTCCACCCTCGCGGATCTGCGGGCCTTCAAGCTGGCGGCGGCCGACGATCCCTTCGCCGGGGGCGGGCCGCTGCTCGATGCCATCGACCGCGACGTGATCGTGGTGTTCGTCGAAAGCTACGGCCGCACGAGCCTGGACACGCCGTTCTTCGCGGATCGTCACCGGGCCACGCTGGCGGCGGCCGAGGCGGCGCTGGCGGCGCGCGGCCTGGCCATGGCCTCGGGGCTCCTCGCCTCGCCGACCCGCGGCGGCCAGAGTTGGCTCGCCCACGCCACTTTTGCCAACGGCCTCTGGGTGGATGGACAGACGCGCTACGGCGCCGTGCTCGCCTCCGGTCGGCAGACCCTCTACCACCTCGCCGGCGAGGCCGGTTTCCACACCGCCGCCGTGATGCCGCAGATCACCCTCGATTGGCCCGAGAGCGCGGCGATGGGCTTCGAGACGATCCTCGCGGCGGCGGATCTCGGCTATCGGGGGCAACCCTTCAACTGGGTCACGATGCCCGACCAGTTCACGTTCACGGCGATGGACCGCCTCCTGCGGGATGACCGGGACGACGCGCGGCCGCTGTTCGTCCAGGTCGCTACCGGCTCGTCCCATGCGCCCTGGGTGCCCGTGCCCGAGCTCCTCGCCTGGGAAGCGATCGGCGACGGGCATGGCTTCGATGCGGTGGCCGCGTCGGGCGACCCCCCGGACGTGGTCTGGCGCGATCGCGAGCGGGTTCGCCGGCAGTACCGGCTCGCCATCGACTACGCCCTGCAGACGGTGCTGTCCTACGCCGCCCGGCACGCCGACGACGCCCCGCTCATGATCGTCCTGGGCGACCACCAGGCGGCCGGCTTCGTCGCCCTGGACGAGCGGCCGCACGTACCCATGCACGTCATCGGCCCGGGACACCTCGTCGAGCGCGCCGCCGCCGACTGGGGACTGTCCGGCGGCCTTATCCCCCCGGGGTCGACGCCGGTGGTGGCGATGGATCGGATGCGCGACCGGATCCTCGAGACGTTCTCGACTGCCGGGTCGACTGCCTGGTCGAGTGCCGCAGCCGGGACGGGAGGCTGAACGCATGGCCCTGAATCGGCGACTTGTCAGGACCGCACAGCTGGCGGCGACGGCGGCTTGCCTGGCCGTGCTCTGGCGGGCGGCGGACGGCGAGACGGCGCTGCGGCATCTCGCCGCCGCCGAGCCGGGGTGGCTGGCCGCTGCGCTCGCGGCGTTGACGCTGCAGACTGTCCTGTCGGCGCTGCGCTGGCGGCTCACGGCGGCTCGGCTGGGCATCGCCCTGCAGCGGCGCGCGGCGCTCGCGGAATACTACCTGGCCCAGCTCGTGAACCAGGTGCTCCCCGGGGGCGTGCTCGGCGATGCCGGTCGCGCCGTTCGCGCCCGGGCCCAGGCCGGCCTGCTCGCGTCCGGGCAGGCCGTCCTGTTCGAACGCCTGACCGGACAGGTCGCCCTGTTCGCGGTCTTCGCCGTGGGCGTGGTCGTCACGCAGGGGGTGCCGGGCGGCTTCGACGGGCCGGCCTGGCTGCTGGCACCGGCCGCGCTCGCGCTTGCCGCCGGCGCGGCGCTGGTGCTCTGGGTTTCCGGGAGCGCGCCGCCGGGATCCGCGGAGCGCGGGCCGGGCGCGGCCTTCCGCTATGCGGTGGCGGCGCCCGAGGTCCGTGCGCGGCAGGTCGTCCTCAGCCTGGGTACGGCCCTGTGCAACATCGCCGCCTTCGCCTTCTGCGCCGCGGCCATCGGGCTGACGCTGTCGCCCCCCGCCGCGCAGGTGCTGGTGCCGCTCATCCTGCTGAGTATGCTGATCCCGCTCACGATCAGCGGCTGGGGCCTGCGCGAGGGGGCGGCCGCGTCGCTGCTGCCCCTGGCCGGCGCCTCGGCCGCGCAGGGCCTTGCTGCCAGCATCGCCTTCGGCCTCGCGATCATCATCGCGGCCCTGCCCGGCCTCGCCGCGCTGGCCCTCGCGGGGACCCCCGGCGCGGTGGAGTCGTGACGCTTTCCCCGCGGAGTCACAGCGGCCGATGACCGCAGCGAGCGCCGCCCTCGCCGTGCCCGGCGACCTCATGACGCCGACGGGCGGCTACGGCTATGACCGTCGCCTGCTGGCGGGGCTGCGCGGGCTGGGGCGCCGCGTTGCGCACATCCCGCTCGCTGCGTCCTTCCCCGACCCGTCACCGGCCGACAATCGCGATGCCGCAGAGCGGCTGGCGGCGGTCCCGGCGGACTGCCCCGTGCTCATCGATGGCCTGGCGCTGGGCGCGATGGACCGGGCAGCGCTGACCGGCATGCGCGCGCCGGTCGTGGCGCTGATCCACCACCCGCTGGCCCGGGAGAGCGGACTCGACCCGGCGCGGAGCCGGGCACTGCTCGACTCGGAGCGCGGCAATCTCGCGCTCGCCGCCCAGGTTGTCGTGACGAGCCCGCACACGGCTGCGCTGTTGACCGCGGATTACGGGGTGGCGCCCGGGCGCATCACCGTCGCCCGCCCGGGCGCGGACCGGCGCCGGGGGCGCGCCTCGCCGGTCGATCCGCCGCTGATCCTCGCCGTCGGCACCCTGGTGCCGCGCAAAGGTCACGATGTGCTGCTCCGCGCCCTGGCGCGCCTGTCCGACCGGCCCTGGCAGGCGGTCATTGCCGGCGCGGCGCGCGACGGGAGTTGCCGGGATGCTCTCGTCGGGCTGGCGGCTGAGCTTCACCTCGCCGGCCGGGTCCACCTGGCGGGCAGTGTGTCCGCCGCGGAACTCGCGCGGCTCTATCGCCGGGCGACTCTCTTCGCGCTCGCCACGCGCTACGAGGGCCACGGCATGGTCTTCGACGAGGCCATGACCGGCGGTCTGCCCATCGTGTCCTGTGCCGTGGGCGCCGTGCCGGATACCGTCGCGCCCCGGGCCGGTCTCCTGGTCCCGCCCGACGATCCGGCGGCCTTTGCCGGGGCCCTCGCGCAGGTGCTCGACGAACCGTCGACCCTCGCCGCCATGGCGGCGGCCTCCGCCGCGGCGGGCGCCGCGCTGCCCGGCTGGAGCGAGACGGCGCGGCAGGTCGCCCGCGTGCTCGACCGCGTGGCGCTCCATGGCTGACGCCCGGGTGACGGAAGACCTGGCGCTGGCCGTGCGCCTCGCCGGTGAAGCCGGCGAGATCCTGCTCGCGCACTGGGCCGAGCGCGCTTCGCTGACCGCGACGACCAAGCGCGCCGGTGATTTCGTCTCCGCGGCGGATCGCGACGCCGAGGCCCACCTGCGCCGCGGGCTGGCGCGCGCCCGGCCCGAAGATGGCTGGCTCGGCGAGGAGACGGGGGCGGCGGCAGGAGGTGCGCGGCGCTGGATCGTCGACCCCCTCGACGGCACCACGAACTTCCTGCACGGGATCGGCCACTGGGCCGTGTCCGTGGCCCTCGAGGACAGGGGCGCGCTGTCGCTCGGCGTGGTCCATGACCCGCTTCGCGGCGAGACCTTTGCCGCGGCCCGGGGCCGCGGCGCCACACTGAACGGCTCGCCCATCGCCGTGGCGGCGAGCGACAGCATGACATCGGCGCTGTTCGGGACGGGCATTCCCTTCGGCAATATGCCCCATATCGACGACCATGCCGCCGATATCGCGCGGCTGGCGCCCGGCTGCGCCGGCGTGCGGCGCCTGGGGGCGGCGGCGCTGGACCTCGCCTATGTGGCTGCCGGGCGCCTGGACGGATTCTGGGAGCGACGGTTGCAACCCTGGGATATCGCCGCCGGGCTCGTCCTGCTGCGCGAGGCCGGGGCCCGGGTGGAAGGCTGGACATCGCGGGAGCGGCCCGAGGCGAGCGGCACGGTCATCGCCGCCCCCCCCGGGCTGTTTCCCGCCTTTTCCGCGTGCTTGCGGGCTGGTTAGCACGCGACGGCTCCGTGTTCGACCCGCACCCGTCCCGCGAGTCAGGACGGCGGCGCAATCCGCGCGAAGAGATCGCCCGACGGCGCGTCGGCCGGGAGCCCATCGAGCCACGCGCGCACCGCCCGCGCGTCGCGCCAGTCGGCCCAGAGGAACCCCGAGCGCTCGCCCACCACGGGGTTGAAGCGATAGTCACCGAGCGCCTCGATCCGCGCGATCACGGCGTCGGAGAGATGGGCAAAAGCGGGCAGGTATTCCACCGACAGCAGCGGCACCGGCGACGACAGGCCGGCCAGCACCTCGCTCTCGAAGCCTTCGACGTCGATTTTCACGTAGGCGGGCAGACCGTGCTCTGCGACGAGCCCATCGAGGGTGATCATCCTGACGACCTCGGTCTGATCCCAGCGCACGCGGTCGAACCCGTGTGCCCGGGCGGCGCCGGCTACGAAGGCGCTGCGCAGGGACGACACGGTGGGATGGCGCGAGGAGACGGCCATCTCCCCCGTGGCCTCCTGCGCACCGGCGGCCGCTTCGATCAGGACGATGTCCCGCGGCAGCGTGAGCCGGAGAAAGCGCGCAAAGAGGGCCTGGGGTTCCAGGGCGATGACCCGCGCGCCGGCCGTCCGCATGGCGCGCGCCCGCGTGCCGACATGGGCACCGACGTCGATGGCCAGGTCACCGGGGCCGAGGATTTCGGCGTAGAATCGACGCCACGCCCACAGGGTTGCGGGGTTATGATAAGTCACCAGCGATCTGGTGAAGCCCAGCCAGCGCTTCATGCGAGGAGCCATTCTGAGGAATTACCGCAAGGATAACGCGACGGCGGCGAAGACGGAGCGGGCGGCGTGACGGTCGCAAGCGCACTCTGGTGCACCGACGTCGAACGGGCTGAACTGCGCCCGGGCGCCCTCGGTGAGGGCACGCTCGTCGAGACGCTGTACTCCGGCATCAGCCGGGGTACCGAGCGCCTCGTCTTCCGCGGCGAGGTGCCCGAGAGCGAGTACGAGCGAATGCGCGGCCCGGCGCAGGAGGGCGTTTTTCCCTTTCCGGTCAAGTACGGCTATTGCACCGTGGGCCGGGTGGCCGAGGGCGCGCTGACCGGGCGCAGCGTCTTCGCCCTGCACCCCCACCAGACACGCTTTCGGCTGCCCGAGGCGGCGCTGACGCCCCTCCCCGAGGAACTGCCCGCGGAGCGCGCGGTGCTGGCCGCGAACATGGAAACCGCGCTGAACCTGCTCTGGGACAGCGGCGCGGGAGCCGGCGATCGAGTCGCGGTTATCGGCGCGGGCGTCGTCGGCGCCCTCACGGGGTACCTCGCCGCCCGGCTGCCCGGCGCCGAGGTGACCCTCGTCGACGTGCTCCCGGACCGCTCGGCGCTGGCGGACAGCCTCGGTTGCCGCTTTGCGACACCCGCCCGTGCGCCGCGGGACTGCGATGTGGTTCTGCACCTGTCGGCAACGAGCGAGGGCCTGGCCAGCGCCATCGACTGCGCCGGCACGGAGGGGACCGTCGTGGAGGGAAGCTGGCAGGGTGCGGGAACGACGGCGGTGCCGCTGGGGGGAGCGTTTCACAGCCGGCGACTGCGCCTCGTCAGTTCCCAGGTGGGCCGGCTGCCGCCGCTGCGCGCCCCGCGCTGGAGCCACGCGCGCCGCATCGCCAAGGCCCTGGACCTGCTGCTGGATCCGGCCCTGGATGTCCTGGTCAGCGGCGAGACGCCGTTCCGGGAGCTGGCGTCGCGCTACGCCGGGATCCTGGCTGACCCGGGAACGCTCTGTCACCGTATCCGCTACGACTGTTAAGCGAGGATTGCCATGTTCGCCGTCGAAGTCCGCGACCACATCATGATCGGCCATTCGCTGCCCGCTCCCGTGTTCGGTCCGGCTCAGGGCATGCACGGCGCGACCTTTACCGTCGACGCCGCGTTTTTCACTGAAGGCATCGACGCTCACGGCCTGGTCGTCGATATCGGGCTGGCGACGCAAGTGCTGGCGGAGGCGTTGGCGCCGCTGCGCTATGCGAACCTGGACGAGGTCCCGGAATTCGAAGGCCGGTTCACCACGACGGAGTTCCTCTGCGGCCACCTCTTCGAGGCGCTGGCCGAGCGGGTCCGTGCCGGCAGGCTCGAAGACGGTGGCCGTGTCAGGAAGCTGCGCATCACGCTGCACGAAAGCCACGTGGCCCGGGCCTGGTTCGAGGGGGATCTCTGAGCCTTGGGCTTCGCCGCCGACTGGCTCGCGTTGCGTGAGCCCGCCGACCGGGCGGCGCGTGACGAGGCGCTGGCGCGCCGCGCCGCCGGGGCGGCCGGCCCCGCGCCGTTCATCGTCGATCTGGGCTGCGGCACCGGAGCCAGCCGGCGGGCGCTTGCGCCCTATCTGCCCCCCGGGACACGGTGGTGCTGCGTCGACAACGACCCGCGCCTGCTGGCCGCTGCCGCCGAGGCGGGGGGCGATGCGACAGACGTCGTGGAGGCCGACCTCGCCGATTTCCCCTCCCTGCCGCTGGACCGCGCGACGCTGGTCACGGCCTCGGCGTTGCTCGATCTCGTGTCCCGGTCCTGGCTGGAGGAGCTGGTGCGCCGCCTGCGGGTCCCCTTCTATGCGACCCTGAGCTACGGCGGCACGATGCGGTGGGCCCCTTCCGACCCGCGCGACGCCGCGATTACCGCGTCGTTCAACCGCCATCAGCGGAGCGACAAGGGTATGGGGCCGGCGCTGGGCCCGGAGGCCGCCGAGAGCGCAGCGACGCTGTTCGAGGCGGCGGGCTTCGACGTGGCGCGCGCGCCGAGCCCGTGGCGGCTCGGCCCCGGGATGGCGACGCTGCAGCGCGAGCTCATCGACGGCATCGCGGCCGCGGCGAGTGAGGCTGGCGTCGCCGAGGCGGCCGCCTGGGGCCGCCGGCGGCGCGAAGCGGCCGATGTGACCCGCTGCGAAATAGGCCACCTGGATATCCTCGCTATCCCCCGCTCCGCGGCCGTCGGCCCTCATCTTGTTCGCGGTTGACGTCACGGCGAGGGTCTGGCGCCGCCTGCTCGCTGTGCGGCAGGGGCGCGCGTGCACCTGCTGCGGACAGTGGACCCCCGGCGAGCGCGCCGCCCTCGATCTCTACGGGCCGCTGGCGCGGCGCGATCTCGGGCCCGGCGTCGTCGCGCAGATCGGCCAGTCCCTCGACGGACGCGTGGCGACGGTGACCGGCGATGCGCGCGATGTATCGGGCCCCGACGGTCTCATCCACCTGCACCGGATGCGCGCGCTGGCCGATGCGGTACTGATCGGCGTGGGCACAGCGCTCCACGATGTCCCGCGCCTGACCGTGCGCCACTGCGCTGGCAGCAACCCCGCCCGGGTCGTCATCGATCCGCGGGGGCGGCTGCCGGACGACGCGCCGGTCCTCGCCGGGGATGGCGCGCGCCGGATCGTGATCCAGGGCGTGGATCGCGCGCGGCGCGACGGAGTGACCGTGATCCGGCTGCGGTCCCGCGGCGGACAGATCGATCCGGGTGAGATCGCGGCGGCGCTGCACGGCGAGGGTCTGCAGTGCCTGCTGGTAGAAGGCGGCGGTATTACCATCGGCCGCTTTCTCGAGGCCCGGCTGCTCACGCGAATCCAGCTGGCCATCGCCCCCCTGCTGATCGGGGGCGGCCCCCAGGGACTGACGCTGCCCACCTCTGCGGAGTGCCTCGCCGATGCCATCCGGCCCGAGATGCGCGTCTTTTCGCTGGGTTCCGACGTGGTGTTCGACTGCGGTCTCCGGGCGGAGGCGTCGCTGGCGACACAGCCGGTGCACGCCTGAACGCTTCTCCCCGCGGGCCATCGACTATGCCCCCTGTCCTCGATCAGCCGCTTTAGCGTTTTTAATATTGCACCAGTTGGTTTAGAATAACGGCCGGTTCAGAGGCAGAGGTCAACGATTGAGCCTCTCCGCTTACACCGCTCCGCCTCCACGCAGACGCCGATAACAGATCGAGGAATCAGTGCATGAACACATCGCTCTCGGCAGCAGCCAGCATCTACGACAGCGCCCGGGCGGCGCTGCGTCCCCTCGACGGGCTCCCCCCGCTTCTTCTGCGGCTCTACCTTGCGCCGGTGTTCATGCAGGCGGGTTGGAGCAAACTCGCCAATTTCGAGAGCACGGCCGCCTGGTTCGGTAATCCGGACTGGGGTCTGGGGCTGCCGGCGCCGGCGTTCCTGGCTGCCCTTGCTGCCGGTGCGGAGTTTCTCGGTGGCCTGCTGCTCCTCCCGGGCCTCGCCACGCGCCTGGTCGCCATCCCCCTGGCTGTGACCATGCTGGTGGCCATTTTCGCGGTGCACTGGGAAAACGGCTGGCTCGCGATCTCCGACGCTTCGAGCTGGCTTGCCAACGAGCGAGTGCAGGAAGCCGCACCCCGGAAGGCCATGGCCATCGAAATTCTGAAAGAACATGGCAATTATGGCTGGCTGACTGCCCGCGGATCGATCACTGTCCTCAACAACGGCATCGAATTCGCCGTCACCTACCTGATCATGGTGCTGACGCTGCTGTTTACCGGCGGCGGACGCTACACAAGCGTTGACTACTGGCTGGCCGCCCGACGGTCCGAAGCCGGGGGCATGCGCCCGTGACCGGGGTGCGCGCCCCGCGGGGCAGGCCGCGCGCCTTCGACAGCGACAGTGCACTCCAGAGCGCCATGCAGCTGTTCTGGAGCCGCGGTTTTGAAGCCACCTCCCTCTCTGCGCTGCTCGAGGCCATGGGGATCGGCCGCAGCAGTTTCTACCAGAGCTTTGGCAGCAAGCAGGAAGTCTTCGCTCTCGCCCTGGAGCGCTATCGTGCGGAGCTCGTCGCCGCCCTGGAAGCGTCTCTGGACGCCGCTCCCTCGGCCTGGGTCTTTGTCGAGCAGACACTGCTGGCCGTTGCGGCCGGCACAGAAGGCTGGGAGGGTCGCCGCGGCTGCCTGGTCTTCAATACCGCAGCCGAACTCGGGCAGAGCGATGCCGACGTGGCGGCGCTCGTCAGTGCCAGTATCGAGTCTTTTTCGGCGGTCTTCACCGCTGCGGCCCGGCGCGCCCGGCGAGAGGGGGATCTGCCGTCTGCCAGCGACCCTCGCCTTTTCGGGCGGCAGGCGGTGATGGCCATGTCCGGCATGCAGACCCTGGCGAAGGCGGGTCTGCC
>CAYFVG010000052.1:0-13861 GCA_964346365.1 uncultured Alteromonadaceae bacterium | reverse complement strand
GACGTCGGCGCCCTGAGGCGGCTATAGCAAATTCTCAAGAATACTTTATAAGCGTATGTATTTTGTAAATAAATCAGTTATCGATGTGTCGTATGAATGTGGGTCACCGGCCGCTTCCCGGTGCGTGCTCGCGCTTTCCCGTTCAGGTCACCCCCAGAGTTATCCACAGTGACCGGGGCGCCGCAGCTGCTGATTGCCTGGCACAGCCAGAGCGGCACCTGCGCCCGCCTGGCCGCCGCTGCACGGCGCGGAGCGGTCCGTGCCGACGAGGTGGTGCTGCAGGTGGGCCGCTGCGAGGATCTGGGGAGTGTGGAACTGGCGCGGGCGAGCGGCCTGCTCTTGATCGCCGCGGAGAATGCCGGGCGCCTGGCCGGCGGTGCCAAGCAGTTCCTGGACCGGGTGTTCTACCCGAGCATCGACCGGGGCCTGGTCCTGCCGGCAGCCGTGCTCGTGTCCGCGGGCAATGACGGCCGCAACGCCGTGGGGGATAGCGAGCGCATGTTGAAGGGCATTCCCTTTACACCCGCCACCGAGCCCCTAATAATCCGCGGCCTGCCGACGGGCGACGACCTGGCGCGGGCCGAGGAACTCGGCGAAGCCCTGGCCACGGGCCTGGCCCTTGGCCTGTTCTGAGACGCGATACGGGAGAGCCTGTGAACGACGAAGTGAGAGACAACATAGCAGCAGTGCCGGAAGGGTTCGACGCGCTGGAAGGCGGCCTCGGCTACAGCGACAGCCTGCTGCCGTTCTATCGGCGCGTCGACGGCGACGAGGTGAGCTTCGGCCTGGTGGTGCGCGAGCAGCACGCGAACCTGATGGGCATCTGCCACGGGGGCTGCCTGATGACCCTCGCCGATATCGCCGCGGCCACCAGCATCAACCAGCGGCTGCCGAAACCTGCGGGCCTGCCGACGATCAACCTCGGCTTCGACTTCCTGTCCCCGGGGCGCTTTGGCCACTGGCTGCAGACCCGCACCCACCTGGTGGAGGTCAAGCGTCGCTTCGGCTTCTGCGCCGGTGTGATCGAGGATGGCGACAAGCCCGTGCTGCGCTACAGCGGCACGTTCTACCTGCCGGACCACGCGGGCATGTGGAAGGGGGGCGCGGGCGATGCGGCCCTGCGCCGCTTCGCCGAGGAGTAGCGTTCCCGGCGCCGGCGCGGTAGGCTTCCGCCGCTGCCAGACCGGGCCCGGCCCCGGCGCCTTCCCCTGCGGGACGGGGATCCACGACTGCAACGGTGACTCCATGGCTGGAAAGACGCTCTATGACAAGCTTTGGCACAGTCACCTCGTCGAGGAGCGGGAGGATGGGTCCGCGCTGATCTACATCGACCGCCATCTCACGCACGAGGTGACCTCCCCGCAGGCCTTCGAGGGCCTGCGCCTGGCCGGCCGCAAGCTCTGGCGCCGCGACGCCAATATCGCGGTGCCCGACCACAATGTCCCCACGGGCCGGGCGGAGCGGGCGGGCGGTGTCGCCGGCATCCTGGACCCGGTGTCCAGGCTGCAGGTGCAGACCCTCGACGACAACTGCGCCGAATTCAACATCGTCGAGATTCCCATCAACGACGTGCGCCAGGGCATCGTGCACGTGGTGGGCCCGGAGCAGGGCATCACGCTGCCGGGGGTCACCCTGGTCTGCGGCGACTCCCATACCTCCACGCACGGGGCCCTCGCCGCGCTCGCGCACGGCATCGGTACCTCCGAGGTCGAGCATGTGCTGGCCACGCAGTGCCTGCTCGCACAGAAGATGAAAAATCTGCAGGTGCGCGTCAGCGGCCGCCTCGGCCCCGGCGTCACCGCCAAGGACCTCGCGCTCGCCATCATCGGCGAGATCGGCACCGCGGGGGGCACCGGTTTTGCTATCGAGTACGCCGGGGAAGCGATCGAGGCCCTGAGCATGGAAGGGCGCATGACCCTGTGCAATATGTCCATCGAGGCGGGCGCGCGGGTGGGCCTCATCGCCGTGGACGACACCACCATCGATTATGTGCGCGGCCGCCCCTACGCGCCGACGGGCGAACTCTGGGAGCGGGCCGAGGCCGCCTGGCGCGACCTGCACTCCGATTCCGATGCGGTCTTCGACCGGGTCGTGGAACTGCGCGCCGCGGACGTGAAACCGCAGGTAACCTGGGGGACGTCGCCGGAGATGGTTGCCCCCGTCGATGGCCGCGTGCCCGATCCGGCGGCCATGGGCAATCCCACCCGTGCCGAAGCGATGCGTCGCGCCCTGGAGTACATGGGCCTCGAGGCGGGTACGCCGATCAGCGATATCCGCCCGGACCGCGTGTTTATCGGCTCCTGCACCAACGCGCGGATCCAGGACCTGCGCGCCGCCGCCGCTGTGGTCAAGGGCCGCCGGGTGGCCGCGACGGTCAAGCAGGCGCTGGTGGTTCCCGGGTCCGGGGAGGTCAAGAAGCAGGCGGAGGCCGAGGGCCTGGACCGTATTTTCCTCGAAGCGGGCCTGGAATGGCGCGAACCCGGCTGCTCCATGTGTCTGGCCATGAACGCCGACAAACTGGGAGCGGGGGAGCACTGCGCCTCGACCTCCAACCGCAACTTCGAGGGGCGCCAGGGCGCCGGCGGGCGCACGCACCTGGTCAGCCCGGCCATGGCCGCGGCGGCGGCGATCGCGGGCCATTTCATCGACGTCCGCGAGCTCACGGAGGCCTGAGGCCATGATGCAGAAACTCACCGTCCACGAGGGCCTGGTCGCCCCCATGGACCGCGCCAACGTCGACACGGATCTGATCATCCCGAAGCAGTTCCTCAAATCCATCAAGCGGACCGGCTTCGGCCCGAACCTGTTCGACAACCTGCGCTACCTCGACGAGGGTGAGCCGGGACAGGATTGCAGCCAGCGGCCGGTGAATCCCGACTTCCCGCTGAACTTCCCGCGCTATCGGGGTGCCAGCATCCTGCTGGCCCGGGAGAACTTCGGCTGCGGCTCGAGTCGCGAGCACGCTCCCTGGGCGCTCGCGGACTACGGCTTCCGGTGCGTGATTGCGCCGAGCTTCGCCGACATCTTCTACAACAACTGCTTCAAAAACGGCATCCTGCCGGTGGTGCTGCCGGCGGCCGTGGTCGACGACCTGTTCACCGCGCTCTACGCCAACGAGGGCTACACACTGACCGCGGATCTGCGCGAGCAGGTGGTGCTTGCCCCCGACGGCAGCCGCTGGTCCTTCGAGGTCGACGGCTTCCGCAGGGAGCGGCTGCTCGAAGGCCTCGACGACATCGGCATCACCCTGAAGAGCGCGGACGCGATCCGCGCCTACGAGGCCCGCTGGCGCGAGCAGGCGCCCTGGCTGTTCGGCGGCTTCGACGGTCCGAGGGCCTGACATGGGGGCACGGCGGATCCTGGTCCTGCCCGGCGATCATATCGGGCCCGAGATCGTCGCCGAGGCGGAGAAGGTCCTCGCGGCGGTCGATCAGCGCTTCGGCCTCGGCCTCGTCTGCGAGCACGGTCTCATCGGTGGCGCGGCCTATGACGCCTGCGGTGATCCGCTGCCGCCGGAGACGCTCGAGCGCGCCCGCACCGCGGACGCCATCCTTCTCGGTGCCGTGGGCGGTCCGGAGTGGGACGGCATCGACCGGGACCTGCGCCCGGAAAAGGGCCTGTTGCGCATTCGCGCCGAGCTCGGACTCTTCGGCAACCTGCGGCCGGCTATCCTCTACCCGCAGCTGGCCGAGGCCTCGAGCCTGAAACCCGAGGTGGTGGCGGGCCTCGACCTCCTCATCGTGCGCGAGCTCACCGGTGGCATCTATTTCGGCGAGCCGCGGGGTATCCGTACGCTCGAGTCCGGCGAGCGCGAGGGCTTCAACACCTACCGTTACAGCGAGTCGGAGATCGAGCGCATCGCCCGCCTGGCCTTCCGCCTCGCCGGGCAGCGCGGGGGGCGGCTCTGCTCCGTAGACAAGGCCAACGTGCTCGAGGCCACGGTGCTCTGGCGCGAGGTCGTCGATCGGGTCGGCCGGGAGTTTCCCGACGTGGCGCTGAACCACCTGTACGTGGACAACGCGGCGATGCAACTGGTGATGGCACCGAAACAGTTTGATGTGATGGTGACGGGCAATCTCTTCGGTGACATCCTGTCGGATGCGGCGGCCATGCTCACGGGGTCCATCGGCATGCTGCCCTCGGCCTCCCTCGACGTCGACGGGCGCGGCCTCTACGAGCCCTGCCACGGCTCGGCGCCGGACATCTCGGGCCAGGGCAAGGCGAACCCGCTGGCGACGATCCTGTCGGTGGCGATGATGCTGCGCTACACGCTGGACGAGGCGCCCGCCGCGGCGGCCATCGAGGCGGCGGTCGGGCAGGTGCTGGACGACGGCCTGCGGACCGCCGATATCTGCTCCGCGGGGCAGCGGTCGATAGCCACCGGCGCCATGGGCGATGCGGTGGTCGCGGCGCTCGCAGCCGGATAGCCACAGGCCGCAGAGGCATAGAAAAGGAGCAGGGGAACGATGACGAGGCAGTTTGATGTAGCCGTGGTCGGTGCCACCGGCGCCGTGGGCGAGACGATGCTGGAGATCCTCGCCGAGCGCGAGTTCCCCGCCGGCGACGTCTACGCCCTCGCCAGCGAGCGCTCCGCCGGCAAGACGGTGAACTTCGGCAGGCGGCGGCTGACGGTGCAGAACCTCGCGGAGTTTGATTTCAGCCGGGTTCAGCTCGGGCTGTTCTCCGCCGGCGGCTCGATTTCCGCCGAGTTTGCGCCGAAGGCCGCAGCGGCCGGTTGCGTGGTGATCGACAATACCTCTCATTTCCGCCGGGATCCGGCGATTCCGCTGGTCGTCCCGGAAGTGAACCCGGAAGCACTGGCGCGCTACGGGGACCACAACATCATCGCCAACCCGAACTGTTCCACGATCCAGATGCTGGTGGCTCTGAAGCCGCTCTACGACGCCGTCGGTATCACCCGCATCAACGTGGCGACCTACCAGGCGGTGTCCGGCACGGGCAAGGAGGGCATCGAGGAACTCGCGGGGCAGACGGCGCGGCTCCTCAACGGACAGCCCGTCGAAGGCAGCGTGTATCCGCGGCAGATCGCCTTCAACGCGCTGCCCCACATCGACAGCTTCGAGGACAATGGCTACACCCGGGAAGAGATGAAGATGGTCTGGGAAACGCAGAAGATCTTTGATGACCCGGATATCCTGGTAAACCCGACTTGCGTGCGCGTCCCCGTGTTCTTCGGGCACTCCGAGGCGGTACACATCGAGACCCGCGAGCCGCTGGACGCCGAGGCTGCCCGGGAACTGCTGGCCGCCGCGCCCGGCATCACTCTGCTCGACGCACACGAGGACGGCGGCTACGCCACGGCCGTCAGCGACGCGGCCGGGCACGACCCGGTGTTTGTCAGCCGCATCCGCAGGGATATCTCGCATCCGTGCGGCCTTGACCTCTGGGTGGTGTCAGACAATGTGCGCAAGGGCGCCGCCCTGAACAGCATCCAGATCGCCGAGTGTCTTGTCCGGGACCACCTTGCCTAGCGGGCCGCGGCGGACGGTGAGTGAGCAGACGTTTAGTAAAAAGTGCATAATGCATTGCAACCCCTTGGGATGCATGGCATTTTGATTGTGGGAGAGGGTGTGCGGCAGTGCCGCGGTATCAAGACCATAACAAGGCAGCGCTATGGCTAAACGGGTTCAGGCAATGGCTGTGCTCCTTGCCGGGGGGCTGTTGCACGCGGGACAGGCGTCAGCGCTTGGCCTCGGTGACATCGCGCTGCGTTCGTTTCTCAACGAGCCGCTGGATGCAGAGGTTGCGCTCCTCGATACCCGGGACCTGACGACGGACGATATCCGCATCCGCCTCGCGGGCGTCGAGGACTTCGACCGGCTGGGGCTGACCCGCGATTACTTCCTGACCAGCATCGAGTTCACTGTCCGCATTGATCCGGCCACCGGGCGGGGCACGATTTCACTGTCGACCGAGGAGCCGGTCGTCGAACCGTTCCTCGATCTGCTCATCGAGGCGCGCTGGCCGACGGGGCGCCTGCTGCGCGAGTACACCGTGCTCATCGACCCCCCGGCCTTCCGCGAGGAGACGCTGACGGTTTCCGCCAGCAAGCGCGTGGCGGAGACTGAGGGCGATGCGGGCGCGGCCGTTTCGTCCCCGGAGCCCCGCGAGATGGCTGGGGAGGAGGGCGACCGGGTGCAGGTGCTCGACAGCGACCTCAGCCCCGGTGAAATGCCGCGTCGCCCCTTTTCCTCGGCGACGGCGACTGCGCCGGAGGCCGGAAGCCGTTACCTCGTTAAGCGCGACGAGACCCTGTGGAAGATCGCCAGCCAGGGACGACCGGAGGGCGTCAGTGTTCAACAGGCCATGCTCGACATCCAGCGCCTCAACCCCGAGGCCTTCATTGACGGCAACATCAACCAGATCAAGGCGGGCTACATTATCTACCTGCCAAGCGCCGGCGATATCAGCTCCGCGGATCTTGCGGAGGCCCTGGCGCAGGTGCAGGAACAGAATCGCGCCTGGGAGTCGGGTCGCGACGCCACGCCAGGCGTGACGGCGGCGGCGACGCTGCGTATTTCTGCCGGCGGCGGTGCGGAAGACGCCCGGTCCGATGACGGGGTCGGGGCGGACGCGCCCGCCGGGGCGCGGCCCCCGGGCGGGGAGGAAAACGACAGCATAGCCGAGGCGCCGGTTCCCGCGGAGACCCCGGAGCAGGCTGCCCCGTCCGAGGCGCCGGTTCCCGCGGAGACCCCGGAGGAGGCTGCCCCGTCCGGGGCGCCGGCCGACACCGCGGTGGACGACGAACTCGCGGCGCAGCTGGCCGCCATGGCCGGTCGCCTCGATGCGCTTGAGGCGACCCTTGCGGTCAAGGACCGGGAGATTGCGCGCCTCGAGGCGCAGCTCCAGGATGCCCGCCAGAGCGCGGAAACAGCCGCGGCCGACGCGGCCGCCGCCCGCGCAGCGGCGCCGGCACAGCCGACCACGCCGGCACCGGCACCGTCGGCAGGCGGCGGTTTCATGCCCTGGGTGTACGGTATCCTGGGCGCGCTGGTGCTCGGCCTCCTCGCGGTCTTCGGTCTGCGCCGGTTCCGCGGCGGCCAGGAGCCTCCAGTCAGCGACGCCCTGGCGCCGAGCCAGGCGACCCCGGTGGCGGAGCCCGAGGACGTCTTCGCGGGGGTGACGCTTCAGGAAGAGCCCATCGCGCAAGCCGCCGCGACGGCCGGGGCGGACGCACCGCCGCCGAGGCCGGAGCGCCGCGATGTCTCGGAACGCGGCTACGGCGAGCGCCGCTACGACGACTACAGCGAAGATGCCGACGGCGGCGACGCCCTCGCCGAAGCGGACATCTACATCGCCTATGGTCGCTACCTGCAGGCCGCGGAGCTATTGACCACCGCGATCCGCGCCGAGCCCGGGAACAGCACCTTCCGCCTCAAGCTGCTCGAGCTCTATGCCGACATGGGCGAGCCTGCCAAGGCCCGGGAGCAGCTCGAGGCGCTGCGGGAGCACGGTGATGCCGAGGCCGTGGCGCATGGCGAGCGTATTGTCAGCGGCGCGCCGCCGGCACCGGCATCGGCACCGGAAGCGCCGCCGGAACCCGAGCCCGAGCCCGAGCCCGCGCCCGAGCCCGAGCCCGAGCCCGAGCCCGAGCCCGAGTCCGAGTCCGAACTCGAGTCCGAGCCTGTGCCCGTGCCCGTGCCCGAACCGGAACCGGAACCGGAGGCGGAACCGGAACTGGCGCCGGAACCCGAGCCCACCCCGCTTACCGCTGATGCCAGCGCTCTGCCCGCAGACGCCGAGCGCGGTGAAGTCCGGCCGGGGGAGGGCAACGACGACATCTTCGAAGATCTGACCATTGAGGAAGAGCCGCCGGCCGGCGCCGCCGATGAGCCGCTGGAGCTCGAGCTTGAGCTCGAAGAGCCGGTGACCGATCCCGTAGCCGTCGGCGAGGCGGTCGACCTCGGTGAACCGCCCGCGGTCCCCGAGCCCGCCGGAAGCGAGGGCGATGATGAACTGGTCTTTGCCGAGGAGGCGGACCAGATGGCCACACGCCTGGATCTCGCCCGGGCCTACCTCGATATGGGCGACCCGGACGGCGCGCGCACGATTCTCGAGGAGGTTGCCAGCGGCGGCAACGCCGATCAGCAGGAAGAAGCCAAGAGCCTGCTGGACCGCCTTGGCTGACGCGCCGGCGCCGTCCCACCGCTTCAGCGATACCCCGCAGCCGCCCGGCACCCGGGTTGCGCTGCTCCTGGAGTACGACGGCGGCTCCTTCCACGGATGGCAGGCCCAGCCCCATGCACCCAGTGTCCAGGACACGCTGGAGGCGGCGCTGGCGGCCGTCGCTGCCGCGCCTGTCCGGACTCACTGTGCCGGGCGCACGGACACCGGGGTGCACGCCATGGGCCAGTGGGTGCATTTTGATGACCCGGTGGGTCGCAGTGCGAAGGCCTGGGTGCTGGGCAGCAACGCCAACCTGCCACCGACGGTGCGTGTGCTTCATGCGCAGGCTGTGCCGGCCCGGTTCCACGCCCGCCATAGCGCGACCGCCCGGCACTACCGCTACCTGGTGACCGATACGCCTGTGGCCCCTGCGCTCTACCGCGGCCTGGTGACCTGGCGCCGCGGGACGCTCGATGCAGCCCGCATGCACGCGGCCGCCCAGTGCCTCCTCGGCGAGCACGATTTCAGCAGCTTCCGCGCCGCCGGCTGTCAGTCCCGGTCACCCTGGCGCCGGGTGGATGCCATCGCCGTCAACCGCTCCGGCCCGCTGCTATGCCTCGATATCAGCGCGAACGCGTTTCTACACCATATGGTGCGCAACATCGCCGGCGCCCTCCTGGCAATCGGTGCCGGCGACCGGGACGAGGCCTGGCTCGCGTGGTTGCTCGAGCGCCGCGACCGAGGCCAGGGAGCCGAGACCGCACCGCCGGACGGGCTGCACCTTGTCGGGGTGACATACCCCCCACCCTTCGCCCTCACGCCGCCGCCGCGACCGTTCCTGTTTCCTGGCAACTAGTTCGCCAACAGGGCCAGTTGTGGCTTCGTTCTGTTATCATGCCAATCTTTGCCAGGAGGCGGCCAGAACAGCGGTGCAGCCAACCAGAACGCGTATCAAGGTCTGCGGCATCACGCGACCCGCGGATGCGGCCGCCGCGGCCTCCGCCGGAGTCGATGCGATCGGGCTCGTTTTTCATGCATCGAGCCCACGGGCCGTGGAGCCCGCGCAGGCCGCAGCCATTGCGGCGGCGGCAGGGCCGCTGGTAACGGTGGTTGCGCTCTTCGTCGATGCGCCGGAAGCCGGGGTTCGCGAGGTACTCGATGCCGTGCCCGTCGGCTTGCTGCAGTTCCACGGCTCGGAAAGCCCGGCGTACTGCGCCGGTTTTCGTCGACCCTTCCTGAAGGCGCTGCGCATGGCGCCCGATCTGGCGGTGGAGCCGCTGGCAGCAGCCTATCCGGGCGCCAGCGGTGTACTCTTGGACAGCTATCGCCCCGGCGTTCCCGGCGGGACCGGCGAGGCCTTCGACTGGGACCGGGTGCCGGCGGCCCTGCGGCCCTCTCTGGTGCTGGCGGGTGGGCTCCGCGCGGACAACGTCGGCGCCGCCATTGCGACGGTGCAGCCGGCGGCCGTGGACGTCAGCGGTGGCGTCGAGGCGTCGCCGGGGCTGAAGGATGCCGGGCGTATTGCAGCCTTTGTGGCGGCGGTGCGCGAGGCCGACAGCAAGCGTGACAACACGCGGGACAACAAGCGGAACAACAAACGGGCAAGCGGGAGAAACCCATGACCATCAAGCTAGACCCCCAACTCATCAACACCGTACCGGACGCCGAGGGCCGCTTCGGCGGCTACGGCGGCCGCTTCGTCTCGGAAACGCTGATGGCTGCCCTGGCCGAGCTCGACCGGGTCTACCGCGAGCTGTCTGCCGATCCGGCGTTCCAGCGCGAGCTCGACGATGATCTGGCGCACTATGTCGGTCGCCCGTCGCCGCTGTACGAGGCGCGCCGCCTGAGCGACAGGATCGGCGGTGCCCGGATCCACTTCAAGCGCGAGGATCTGAACCATACCGGTGCGCACAAGGTGAACAACACGGTGGGCCAGGCGCTCCTGGCCAAGCACATGGGCAAGCCCCGGGTGATCGCCGAGACCGGTGCCGGCCAGCACGGCGTGGCCAGTGCAACTATCGCAGCCCGCCTCGGCCTCGAGTGCCACGTGTTCATGGGGGCCGAGGACGTCGAGCGCCAGGCGCTCAACGTGTACCGCATGAAGCTCCTGGGAGCGACGGTGGTCCCGGTGACCTCCGGGTCGCGCACGCTCAAGGATGCCATGAATGAGGCCATGCGCGACTGGGTCAGCAACGTCGACGATACCTTCTACATCATCGGCACCGTTGCCGGGCCGCATCCCTACCCGATGCTGGTCCGTGATTTCCAGTGCGTGATCGGCCGCGAGACCCGCGCTCAGTGCATGGCCCAGACCGGCCGGCTCCCGGACGCGCTGGTGGCCTGCGTCGGCGGTGGCTCCAACGCGATCGGCCTGTTCCATCCTTTTATTCACGACGAGGGTGTCGCCATGTACGGCGTCGAGGCCGGCGGCGATGGCCTCGCCTCCGGACGCCACGCGGCCCCCCTCTCTGCCGGCTCGCCGGGCGTGCTGCACGGCAATCGCACCTACCTCATGCAGGATGAGGACGGCCAGATCAGCGAGACCCATTCTGTCTCCGCCGGCCTCGACTATCCGGGTGTCGGCCCCGAACACGCCTGGCTCAAGGACATCGGCCGGGTGAACTATGTCGCGGTCGACGATCAGGAAGCGCTCGCGGCCTTCCATCGCGTCACCCGGACGGAGGGCATCATGCCGGCGCTGGAGACCGCGCACGCCCTGGCCTACGCCGAAAAACTCGCGGCCACCATGCGACCGGACCAGCATATCGTGGTCAACCTGTCGGGTCGGGGTGACAAGGACATCCTCACCGTCGCCCGCCTCGACGGCATCGAGCTCTAGAGCAAAGAGGAAAATAGTAAAAGGAGAGAACACTCCATGAGTCGTATTGCCGAGCGCTTCCAGCAGCTCAGGGCCAGCGGCCGCAAGGCGCTCGTGCCCTATGTGGTTGCCGGCGATCCGGTCCCGGCTGCGACGGTGCCGCTGCTGCACGCGCTGGTCGCCGCGGGCGCCGACGTCGTGGAAGTCGGCATGCCCTTCTCGGACCCTATGTCCGAGGGGCCGGTGATCCAGCGCGCTCACGAGCGCTCCCTGGCCGGCGGCACGCGGTTGCGCGGTGTGCTCGAGCTGGTGCGCGAGTTCCGCCGGGATGATCCCGCTACGCCGCTGCTGCTCATGGGTTACGCGAACCCCGTGGAGCACATGGGCTATGCTGCCTTTGCCGACGCGGCCTCGGGCGCGGGCGTGGATGGCCTGCTGACCGTGGACATTCCGCCGGAGGAGGTGGCCCGGGTGAACCGCGAGCTCCAGCGCGCGGGCATGGACAACATCTTCCTAGTAGCGCCGACCACGCCGGAGGCGCGCCTCGACCGCATTACCCGGGAGGCGAGTGGTTTTATTTACTACGTGTCGCTCAAGGGTGTCACCGGCGCCGGCAATCTCGATGTCGCCGACGTCAGCCACCACCTCGCCCAGATCCGCAGGCACACGGGGCTGCCGGTCTGCGTGGGCTTCGGCATCAAGGACGCGGCCTCGGCGGCTGCGGTGGCAGGCACCGCGGACGGTGTCGTGGTCGGTTCCGCGCTCGTTGACTGCTATGCGCGGGCGGTGGACGAGGGCGCGACGCCCGCGGCGGCGCGGGAGCGGGTGGCTTCCCTGGTGGCTGAAATCCGCAGTGGTATCGATGCCGCGGTTGCGGCCTGAGCGGGCGCCGGTCGTATAATGCCGGCGGAAAACTGGGGGGAAGCATGAGCTGGATTGACAAGATTCTGCCGTCCGGTGTCAAGAGCAGCAGCGCCGGGACGCGCCGCACCACCGTGCCCGAGGGGCTGTGGAAGAAGTGCCCCCGGTGCGAGTCGGTCCTGTACATTCCGGACCTCGAGCGCAATCAGGAGGTCTGCCCGAAGTGCGGGTACCACATGCGCATCGGCGCGCGCCGGCGCCTCGATCTGTTCCTCGACGACGACGGTCGAGAAGAGATTTTCGGCGACATCGAGCCGGTGGATCGGCTCAAGTTCCGCGACAAGAAGCGCTACCGGGACCGCCTTGCCGCGGCCCAGAAGTCCACCGGCGAACGCGATGCGCTGGTGGCCATGAAGGGGTCGCTTCACGGCCTGCCGGTGATCACGGTCGCCTTCGAATTCAATTTCCACGGTGGTTCCATGGGCTACGCGGTGGGTGAAAAGTTCACCCGGGCTGCGCAGCAGGCGCTGAGCGAGCGTATTCCCCTGCTGTGTTTCTCTGCCTCCGGGGGCGCGCGCATGCAGGAGGCGCTCATCTCGCTTATGCAGATGGCGAAGACCAGCGCCGTCATTGAACGCCTTCACGGCGCCGGCGTGCCCTACGTCTCGGTGCTCACCGACCCCATCTACGGCGGCGTCTCCGCATCCCTGGCCCTGCTCGGTGACCTGAATATTGCCGAGCCGGATGCCCGGGCCGGCTTTGCCGGGCCGAATATCATCGAGCAGACGATTCGCCAGAAGCTGCCCAAGGGCTTCCAGCGCAGCGAGTTTCTGCTCGAGCACGGGGCCATCGATATGATCGTCGATCGGGCCGATCTTCGGGATACGATCGCCCGGCTCCTCGCCAAGTTCCTCGGCGAGCCGCAGGTGAGCATGGGCGAGGAAGAGGAAGCCGCTGCGGTCGAGGAGGCCGCCAGCGTCGCGGCCGGCGGCAGTGCCGACGGCGCTACCGTCGATTCCGAGCCGGAGCCCGACAGCGCCGGGGAAGAGCCGGCCGAGGCCTCGAGCGCCGGGGACGCTACCGCTGGTGATACGGCGGCTGATATGGCTGGTGATATGGATAGTTCCTCGGACAGTTCTGCCGACAGTTCTGGCGACCCGGACGATCCCCGGGAAGACGAGGACGAGGAGACGCCCCAGCGCGGCGATGGCTGAGCCGTCGGACCTGGCCGGCTGGCTCGAGCAGCTCGAGGCGCGCCACCCGCGGGAGATCGACCTCGGCCTCGACCGGGTGGGTCGCATCGCCGACCGCCTGGGGCTGCGGCCCTTTCCCGCAGCGGTAATCACTGTTGCCGGTACCAATGGCAAGGGCACGGTGACCTGTTGCGCCGCGGCGCTGGCCCGGAGTGCAGGTCACCGTGTCGGTGCCTACACGTCGCCGCACCTGCTGCGCTTCAATGAGCGCATCGCCATCGACGGGTCGCCGGTCGGTGACGCCGACATCATTCGCGCTTTCACGGTTATCGAGGCGGCCCGCGGTGACGTCAGCCTCAGCTACTTCGAGACCGCCACGCTGGCGGCCCTCTGGCTGTTCCGGGACGCGGCGGTCGATCTCGCGGTGCTCGAGGTAGGCCTCGGCGGTCGCCTCGACGCCACCAATATCATCGACGCCGATGTCGCCGTGATCACCCGCATCGGCCTCGACCACCGCGAATGGCTCGGCGACACGGTGGAGGCGATCGCCGTGGAAAAGGCCGGGGTGGCGCGCCCCGGTCGCCCCGTGATTCTTGCGGAGCCCGACCTTGCCGCCAGCCTGCTCCCGGCCCTCGCCGCCACCGGCGCGCGGCCGCTGCGGGCCGGCCGGGACTGGCGCTGGGAACGACAGGGCGACGAGCTCGCGGTCACGGGTGCTGGCGGGCGCCGTCTGCGTGTGCCGCTCCCGGCCGCGCTCGAGGCAAGCAATGTCGCTGCTGCCCTCTGCGCCGTGGACAGGCTCCTGCCACTGGCGCCGGGCGCCGCGGCCCGGGCGCTGGCGGGCCTCGAGGTACCCGGCCGG
>CAYFVG010000051.1:0-13867 GCA_964346365.1 uncultured Alteromonadaceae bacterium | reverse complement strand
AGGTCGGGCTCAGCGGAGCAAACAGCAGGGTGCCCCAGCAGGCGGCCCGCACGACTCTCGGTGCGGCCGGTCCGGCCGGCTCGTCCTCGCTCGACCAGGCCGGCGGCTGCCGGTGCACCAGGGCCGCGGTCCTGACCCCCAGGGCGCCGAGTGCTTCCAGCAGCGCCTGCAGGTAGCGCTCCATGCCGCCGGGAACCGGCGGATAGAACTTGCCAACGTGGAGCACTGTGAGCGGCGACGACGTCATGCACGGCCTGTCGGTTTCTGCGGGGCGTGGCTGCCGATCCCCGCGGCGCATCATAGCAGCCCGACGAAGCGCCGGCGCTGCCGGCGCGGGGGATCAGGCCCTGGCCGGGGTGATGACGTTGCCGAGGGCCTCCCGCTCGACGAGCTCGGCATTCTGCCGACCGAGGAGCCCGCGGCGTGTGCGCCTGGTCGTTACCGGCGGGGAGACCTCCGGCGAGGGGATCGTCGCCGGGTCTGCATTGGCGAGGATCGCCTGCGGCCGCTCGCACACCGGCCGCCCCACTTCCGCCGCGCCGGCCAGCGCGCTGTGCACAAGGTCCAGCATGCCTGGCGGGGCGATGTGATGCGGCGGCTCGAACAAAATAGCGGCGGGAGCTCGGCCGCGCCGTCGTTGATGCCGGGCAGCATGTGGCAGTGCAGGTCCATCATGAGCCCAGGAGAGCATGTGTCGTCGGATGCTGCCAACTGTCTGTGGCGCATGCAGGCGCCCGGCTAACCGCCGACGCGCGCTGACCCACCGGCCCCGCCGCGGGGGCGGGACTCAGCCCTGCCCGGCGGTCTCGATGAGGCAGCTTTCCTTGCTGTTGCCGGCGTCGAAGTAAGCCTGGAAGACTCTCGGCGCGCGACCGCGGCCGGACCAGAGGTGCTCTTTGCCGTCGATTACGAGCCGGTATTTCGGTTTTACCTTCGTGCGTTTGCCGGCCTTGCCCACTGCCTTTGCGCCGGCCTTGCGCTTACCAGCCTTGTTCTTCTTCAGGTCTTCCGGGTCGAGGCCGGTTTCCGCGAGCAGTTTGTTGATCTTGCGGATATTCGCCTCCCGGGCGGCTCCTTCTTTTTTCGCGGCCTTGGCTTTCTCGGCCTCCAGGACCTCGTTCAGGGCCTTGATAAGTTTCTCGAGCTCGTCGATGGCAAGCTTACGCGCGTCGGCCTTCAGCGTGGTTTTGGAGCTTAGAAGTTCGCGGAATGTGGACATCAAATTTTCCTTTTCTCTAGCGGCGCTGCGATTATACCCGGTATAAATAAAAATAGTATAGGCATTCCTGGCCAGCGCCACCCTATTTAAAACCCGTTCTATCCCGGCGCGGGTATAAATTCCCCGCTGGCCCGCGGGCGTCTTAACGAAAGCCGCGCCAGGATGCCGCGCCGGCCCACAGAGTTGAGCTCGAACGATCCGGCCGGTTTTGTCTGTGACGGTGGGGACTGCCCGACGCTGCAGACCGTTGCGTCAGACCCCGCGGAGAACCCGCGAACTACCCCGACCCTGGTGCTCAGCTGGAATAGCACCCTCAAACTCCCTGGCTCCGGCCTGACCAACGGCGCCATCAGAGGGATATACCGCGCGATTCAGTCAATCAAGCGGGCAAACTCGACCCTTGACTAATTCGTGGCTACCAGCTCAAAGACCTTGTGCTGGTCTCAAGTTGGTCAGGTTGAACTGTTTTAACCCGCTTGAGTGGTACGTACAGGAGCGGCTTGCATGAAGGTGAATATTTCGGAAGTGAAGGCTAATTTGTTCAAGTTTGTGAATAGGGCCCATCACGGCGAGCGAATTGTGACCATGAAGAACAATGTGCCACTCGCAGATCTGGTACCACACCAGGTCCAGGCTAAGCGTAAGCTTGGATTCTTTGCTGGGCAGATAACGGTTCCTGATGACTTTACCGAGGAAGATGAGCAGCTCAATCAAATGTTCTATGGCGACAGTCCGTGAACAGCATCGCTGATACCCATAGCTTCCTTTTGGCGCTGTCTGAGCGCGCCCGGCTTACTGACCCGCAGAGCTTCGCGCTCGAGACGCCCGCAAATTCGATCTGGCTGAGCGCTATCAGCATCGCTGAGATTAAGATCAAAGCGTCGCCTGGAAACCTGGTTGTGAATATCGGCATTCTGTAGGCGGCACGGGATAGCGGCTTTAAATCGCTGGAGTATAGTGCGGAGCATGCGTTACCGCGTGGATACCTGCCCTTTTCCCATCGAGACCCGCTCGACCGGATGATTATTGCGCAGGCCCTGGCCCGGGATTACGTCATCATGACAAGCGACAAAAAATCTGAGCAGTACCCTGCCAGGCCCACTAGGCCGACCCGCGCACGACAAAGCGGAGGTTGCGGGCGTACGAGGACCTGAACCTCGCGGCAAACATCACCGATACTGATGAGAAATACGTCCAGAAGCATGCGCGTGAGTCGCCTTCGCCGCGGCCGGTACAGCAAAGCCGGCGACTGGGTACGCGATTCGATACGAAAACAGTAGGCTCGCGCTGGTAAAGGTGCGGAGCTGCAGAGGCTCATCTCGACGAGGCGCTTTACATCCGGCAAGTTACCGCCATCGATCGGCTATTTTGTTACTGCGGCGGAAATCTCGTCGTGACCCCGGCGATCCTTAAAAGGTTGAAAGGTATCAGGGGGGAAGCTCTCGTCCATGGGCAAGTGCCCATTGCGGCAATACTAGTGTCCTGAGTCAGAAGTTCGCGGTATTTCAGCGTGCCAGCCCGGCTCGCTGGCAAGGCGCGCCTTGCAGGCAATGGCCGTAGCCCTTGTCAAAAGGCGCAACGCGGCCAGCGGGCCGGGCTGGCGCGCCCTTCGGGAGCCCGCAAAAGGGGCCGCCACTGCGTTGCGATCCTTGGCAATAGTCTCGCTATTCCCTGCGGACCGCGCCTTGTCGCGCCCCCTTTTGCGGGCTCTGAAATGCCGCGAACTTCTGACTCAGGACACTAGGCTTGGTGTGTTGCGACCATTTGATGCTGAAGCTCTGTGCATGACAGTGCACGACATTTTCGCGAGCGCGCGCATGTCGAGGAAACCCGAAGTGCCCTTGCAGGAAGGAAGCGGCCTCGCGGTAGGGAAGTGCTCTCGCGGTAAGGAAGGCCTTCGCGCCAAGAAAAGGCGGCCGCGATGACCGCCTAGGCAATCACCTTCGACTGCGCTGCCACGTACTGCGGCGCCTGCACATCGGGCGCGTCCAGGCGGCTTCGGATGACCGCTTCCACGCTGGCCGCATCCAGCCCGGCATCGCTCTGCTGGCTGCCCTGGCTGCCGTGCTCCATAAAGCGATCCGGGATGCCCAGGTTGGCGATCGCCACGTTGTGCCCCTCGTTGGCGAGGAAGGTGTTCACCCCGGAGCCGGCGCCGCCGGCAAGGGCATTTTCCTCGATCGTGACGATCAGCGCGTGGGTATCCGCCATAGCGCGCACGGTGTCTTCATCCATGGGCTTCACCCAGCGCATGTCGACCACCGTGGCGTTCACCCTTTCCGCAGCCTCGAGCGCCGGCGCGAGCGTGGTGCCGAAGGAGAGGATGGCGGCGCCCTGGCCTTCGCGCACCACCACGGCCTTGCCGATGGGCATCGCCGTCATGTCTTCCTCGATGAGGGCCCCCGGGCCGGTACCCCGCGGGTAGCGCACGGCGGCGGGCCCCGGGTGCTGGTAGGCTGTGTAAAGCATCTGCCGGCACTCGTTCTCGTCCGACGGCGCGCCGATCACCAGGTTCGGGATGCAGCGCATGTAGCTGAGGTCAAAGGCGCCGTGGTGCGTCGGCCCGTCCTGACCGACCAGGCCGGCGCGGTCGATGGCGTAGGTCACGTCGAGGTTCTGGATGGCCACGTCGTGGATGAACTGGTCATAGGCCCGCTGCAGGAAGGTGGAGTAGATGGCTACTACCGGCTTCAGTCCGTCGCAGGCCATGCCCGCGGCGAGGGTCACGGCGTGCTGCTCGGCGATGGCCACGTCGTAATAGCGGCCCGGGAAGCGTTTGGCGTATTCCACCATGCCCGAGCCCTCGCACATGGCGGGGGTGATGCCCACGAGCTTGTCGTCCCGCTCGGCCATGTCGCAGAGCCAGCGCCCGAACACGTCCTGGTACTTCGGCGGCTTGGGCTTCGCTGGCGGCTTGGGGGTCGCGGGCATGGGCATCGGCGGCGGCTTGTCATCGGCCTTCGGCGCCTCGATCTTGTTGATCGCGTGGAAGCCTACCGGGTCTTTCTCCGCCGGTGTGTAGCCGCGGCCCTTGCGGGTGCAGATGTGCAGGAACTGCGGGCCCTTGAGATCGCGCATGTTCTCCAGCGTCTGCACGAGCTGGGGCAGGTCGTGGCCGTCGATGGGGCCGATGTAGTGCCAGCCGAGCTCCTCGAAAAGCGTGCCCGGGGCGACCATGCCCTTCATGTGCGCTTCCGTGCGTTTGGCGAGGTCCCAGGCCGGACGCATTTTTTCAAGGACCCTTTTGCTGCCCTCGCGCATGCTGATGTAGGTTTTGCTGGCCCAGATCTTGGCGAAGTAGGTGGCAAGCCCCCCGGTGTTGTAGCCGATGGACATCTGGTTGTCGTTGAGCACCACCAGCATGTTCGGGCGCACGTCCCCGGCGTGGGCCAGGGCTTCGAAGGCCATGCCGCCGGTGATGGCGCCGTCGCCGATCACCGCAACCGCGCGGCGGTCGATGCCCTGCGTCTCGGCGGCGAGGGCCATGCCCATGGCAGCGGAGATGCTCGTGGAGGAGTGGCCGACGCCGAAGGTGTCGTAGCCACTCTCGCTGCGTTTCGGGAAGCCCGAGAGCCCGCCGGCCTGGCGCATGGTGTACATGTCCTGCATGCGCCCGGTGAGGATCTTGTGGGGATAGGCCTGGTGGCCCACGTCCCAGACGATCCGATCCTCCGGCGTATTGAAGATGTGGTGAAGCGCGATAGTCAGCTCAACGACGCCGAGGCCGGCACCGAAGTGGCCGCCGGATTGACCGACGCTGTAGAGGAGGTAGGCCCGGAGGTCGCGCGCGAGCTGGTCGAGCTCCGCCTCGGACAGATCGCGGATGGAGCGCCCGGCGTCCACGGCATCAAGCAGCGGCGTGGCGGGGCGGACTGTCGGGATTTCTGCAAACATGGCCAAATGATAGCGCATCTTCGCGGCGCCTGTGACCCGTAAGCGTGCGGATATTGATCAGGATCACGGCCTGCTCGAGCTTCCGGGCGTCGTCATCCCACGGACCTGGTCAATAGCGACGAACTCACCGGTCTCTGCTATCGGCAACCACGCTCTGCGCAAGGGGATCATCAACCGGCCCCTCGCGCCGACCGGCGGTCAATCCCCGGAGACATCCCGGAAGCGGTGAATCTGCCGCCGCTCCCGCTTGCTCGGGCGGCGCTTCGGGTTCGGCATCATGCCGCCGGCGGCGCGGCGGGCGGCGGCCTCGCCCTCGCGGCGGGCGATACTCGCCGGGCTTTCCTCGTAGAGCGCCTGCGCCTCCGGAGCGCCCCGACGCTGGTCGGAGAGGGCGACCACGGTGATCTCCCGATCGTCCCGGCCCTGGCGGATGTGCAGCACGTCGCCGGGGCTGATTTCCCGGGACACCTTTATCCGCTGGCCGGCCAGCTGCACCTTGCCGCCTTCGATGGCTGCCTTGGCGAGGCTGCGGGTCTTGAAGAAGCGCGCGGCCCAGAGCCACTTGTCCACGCGCAGGCGGGTCAGCCCTTCGCTGCTCATGCGGCCGTGCTCATGCGGCGTCCTCGGGCATGATCTCGTCGAAGTGGTGAATCCCGGGAAAGTGCGTGTCGATGCGCTTCTGCCGCCGGCTGTCGGGCTGCAGCAGTGTGAGCAGGTGGGCAATGCCGTAGTGCCGTGCCGCCTCGAGCACGCTCTCCGTGTCGTCGATGAACAGGGTCCGGGCCGGGTCGAAGGGGTATTCGGCCTGCAGCCGCTGCCAGAAGTGCTGCTCCTCCTTGGCGGCGGCGAACTGGTGAGAGACCACCACGTCGTCGAACCAGGGGCGGATGTCGATCTCCGCCATCTTGATCTCCAGCGTCGCCGGGTGGGCGTTGGTCACCAGCACAACCTTCCTCGGGCTGTCATGGAGCCGGCGCAGGAACTCGAGCGCGTGCGGCCGGATGGCAATCATGTGGCGGATCTCCCGCTTCAGCGCGGGGATGTCGAGGTCCAGGAGCGCGGACCAGTGATCCAGGCAGTACCAGGCGAGGGTGCCGTGGAGTTCATCGAAGTGGCCGCGCATGCGTGCCAGCGCCTCCTCGGGGCTGATGCCCCGGAGGTCGGCGTAGCGCTGCGGCAGGTACTCCAGCCAGAAGTGGTTGTCGTAGTGCAGGTCGAGGAGCGTGCCGTCCATGTCCAGCAGAACGGTGTCGATGCGGTCCCAGTCAATCACGGTTGCTTGCGGCCTTCTCTGGCGTTCCGGGTATGCTCCCATTATGCGGGTTTCGGTCCGGCGCTGCAGGGCCCGCGCCCGCAAGCGCCCAAAACCCGTAAGCACCCCTGACCCGCAGGAGCCCATGACCCGCAGACGCCTATGACCCGTAAGCATTTTTGACACGCAAGCATTTTAGATGCCTGAGCACCCTTGACCCGTGAGCACCGATATAAAATGTTAATTGTGCTCCCTGGAGTGTGCCCCCTGGACTGTGCCCCTTACTCTGATCGCCCTGGATTGTGCGCCCTGAGAATATGACTGCGAGAGTGAGCCTGTTTTGTATCGCCTGTTGACCGCCCTCCGCACACGCCGGCGCCTCTACTGGGGGCGCGAGCCGGTGTCGCTTGCGGCAGACCGCGCCGTGCGCCGGGCGGGCGGCCACCTCTGGGAGCGCCGGCTGTCGCTGGTGGCGGGCGTGTTGCTCGTCTGTGTGCTGCTGCTGCCCGGTTCCTGGACCGAGGCCGTGGAGGCTTTCCTCAGTCAGTGGCTGCCCGGGTTGCGCGGCGCGGCCTCCGGCGTCTCCCAGGCCGATAAGGTGGTGCACTTCGGCCTGTTCGCTCTCTGGACCTGGACGCTCCGGCTCGGTTGGCCCGAAGCACCGCCGGGCGCGCTGATCGCCAAGGTGCTCGGCGTGGCCGCCGGCACCGAACTGCTGCAGCTGCTGGTACCCGGCCGCGCCGCCAGCCTGCTGGATTTCGCGGCGGACGCGGCCGGTATGGCAATGGTGCTGGGCCTCGCCGCGATCGTTCCGCGCCGGGCTTGATGCACCATTCCCCCGTGACCCCGATGCGACGCTGGCCTCGTGCAGGTGTGAGGTAAGCCCATGACAGCCGCCCTCCATCCTCTGGCCACCGATGCCCTGCTCGACCTCTGCGTCGCCGCGGGAGACGCCATCTGCAGCGAGTACGCGTCGGCGCGGGCGGACGAGTTCCGGGCCAAGGCCGACGCTTCGCCCCTGACCCGGGCGGATATGGCGTCGCATCGGATCCTCGTCGAGGGTCTAGAGCGCCTGGCGCCCGACCTGCCTGTCCTGTCGGAGGAATCGAAGCCCGGGGCCATCGCCGACCGGCGCAGCTGGGAGCGCCTCTGGGTCGTGGACCCGCTCGACGGCACCCGGGAGTTCCTCGCCCGCACCGGCGAGTTCACTATCAATATCGCCCTGGTGGAGCGGCACCGGCCGGTACTCGGCGTGCTGTACCTGCCCCTGGAGCGTGCGGCCTGGCTGGGGGTGCCGGGTGAGGGAGCGTGGCGCTGTCTGCCGGAAGGCGATGGCTGGGCGCGGTACCCGGTGAGCGCGTCGCCGGCGGCGCGCGAGGGGGTCGTAGTCCTCGCCAGCCGGCGCCACCACAACGACCGCCTGGAGCGCACGATCGCCTGTCTCGAGGCCGAAGCAGGGCCCGTCCAGCGCCGCAACAGCGGCAGCGCCCTCAAGTTCGTGCAGCTCGCGGCCGGGCGGGGGGACGTCTACCCCCGTTTCTCGCCCTGCTGCGAGTGGGACGTGGCCGCGGGGCAGGCGCTCCTCGAGGGGGCCGGCGGGGCGGTGCTGGGCCTGGATGGAGAGCCGCTGCGCTACAACGCGCGGGCGTCGCTTCTGAGCCCGCATTTCATCGCCGTGGCCGACCCGGCGCGGCCCCTCTGGCGGGCGCTGCTGGCGCAGCTCGGAGCCGGCGAGGTATAGTACCGATCCCGGCAGGCAGATTTCTGGTGATGGTGCAGCATGATGAAATGGCCGCCCGGTAAGGGCGGGTCAAGCGGCGAGGCGGCGGCGAACGAGACGCTGACGCCGGCTATGCGCCTCCTGCAGCTCCAGGCCCGGCACCGGGCGCTGGACAACAAGATCACGGAGATGCACGGCTTCCCGTATCAGAACCAGATCCTGCTGCAGCGCCTGAAGAAGGAGAAGCTGCGGTTGAAAGATGCGATCTCCCGCCTCAAGGACGAGATGATCCCCGACCTGGACGCCTGATGGACCTTGTTCTTTACGCCCCGCCCCTGTTCATCGCCGCCATGCTCGTCGAGCTGGGCTGGGGCCTGCACCGGGGGCACAACACCTACCGGGTGAATGATGCCGTCGGCAGCCTGTTCCTCGGCACCCTCAGCCAGGCCCGGCGCTTTGTCACCCTCGGCGTGGGCGGCCTGGTCTACCACTGGGTCAGCGAGCGCCTCGCCATCGCCCAACTCGACAGCGGCCACTGGGCCACCTGGGTCTTCGCCTTCGTGCTCTACGACTTCTGCTACTACTGGCTGCACCGGCTGGGGCACGAGCGCACCCTCCTCTGGGCGGCGCACGTGGCCCATCACCAGAGCGAGGACTACAACCTGTCCACGGCCCTGCGCCAGACCAGCACGGGCTTCCTGTTCAGCTGGATTTTCTACCTGCCGCTGTTCTTTGCCGGCGTGCCCGCCGCGGTGGTGGTCACCGTCGGCTCCCTCAATCTCATCTACCAGTTCTGGGTACACACGCAGCACGTCGGCAGGCTCGGCTGGTTCGAAAGGGTCTTCGTGACGCCTTCCAACCACCGCGTGCACCACGCCCAGAACGACTGTTACGTCGACCGCAACTACGGCGGCGTCTTCATCCTCTGGGACCGGCTCTTCGGCACCTTCCAGGAAGAGCTCGACGACGAGCCCTGCCTCTACGGGATCCGCGGTCCGATCCACAGCTTCAACCCGGTGAAGGCGCTCACCCACGTCTACATCGACATGGCCCGGGACAGCTGGCGCGCGCGCCGCTGGCGGGACAAGCTCCGGGTCTGGGTCGCGCGCACCGGCTGGCGCCCGGCGGACGTGGCAGCGGCGGACCCGCGGCCGAAGCCGGACCTCGCCCGCTTCGAGCGCTACGACCCGGCGGTGCCCCCGGGTGTGTCCGCCTACGCGCTCTGCCAGCTGGTGGCGGTGGTGCTGCTGCTTGCCTTCATGCAGTGGACGGCCCTGAGCTACGCACAGGGCGTTGTGCTCTGGGCGGTGATGATCGCTACCACCGTTACCACGGCGTTCTGGCTGCAGGGCACGACGCCGCAGCGGGCGGTGGCCTGGGATGCGCTGCGGCTGCTCGCGGCCGCGCCGGTACTGGCGTGGGTCGGCGCCGGGTCGCTGCCTTTCCTCGCCGCGGCGGCGGCCTACTTCGCCGCCAATGCGCTGGCGCTGCCCTGGCTCTGGCGCCGGGTGCCGGCGCTGCTGCCCGCAGCGCCCCTGGAGCGCTCCGGGGTCTCCTAGACGGCGCCCCTTCTGGCCGCTGCGTGCGACACTAGGCCCCGGCGCCCGGGTCCGATGGCGCAGCGGGTTTTGCTCCCGGCCCGTCCAGGACCCGGATGGCGTGGCTCCCGAAGCCGGCGCCGGCTTCGGCGAAGAGGTTGAAGGTGGAGATGCCCTTGTTCTCGAGCTCTCTCGCCTCTTCCGCGAAGCGCACCACCGCCGCCATCTCCCCCGCATAGCCGAGCCGGTCGAGCAGGCGCACCACCAGCATATTCTCCTGGTGATTGGTCAGGGCGAGGAGGATCAGCTCGACGCTGTCCAGGTCGATGCGCGCCCAGAAGTCCGGGTCCGAGGCGTCGGCGGCTTCCACGCGCCGCTGCCTGGCCCGGTGCACAGCGAGCTTGCGGTCGTTGTCGTCAACCCCGAGGACCTGCCAACCGTAGTGCTGGGCGAGCGTCGTGTAGGCCCCGGTACCGATGTTGCCCATGCCGAGGACCAGCACCTTGACGTCGCTGGTGTCGCCGCGGGTCGCGCGCACCCGGTTGGACGCGAAGCCGGCCAGCCGCTGCCGGTGCCTGCGGTACAGGCTGTGGGAGAGACTGTTCAGCGGCGCCGCGAGGATAAAGCTCACGGCGATGGCGATGGACAGGGCGGCGCTCCACTGGGGCGATACCCAGCCGGCGGTGGCCGCCACGGCGACCACGATAAGCCCGAACTCCGAATGGCTGGCGAGCGCGTTGGCGGCGAGCAGGGCGGTGCGCGGCGGGGTGTGTAGCCGGGTCAGGATCGGGAAATAGAGCAGGGGCTTCAACAGGGAGAGAGCACCGAGGAGCGCGGCGAGGACAATAATCTCCGGCGCCGGCCAGCCGCCGAGGCCGATGGACAGGAAGAAGCCGACCAGAAACAGGTCCTTGAACAGCAGCAGATTGTAGGACAGCTCTTTTGCCTTCTGGTCGCCGGCGAGCAGCGCCCCGATGAGCAGGGCCCCGAGGTCGCCCTTGATGCCCACGGCATCGCACAGGCCCGCGGTGCCGAAAGCCAGGGCGAGACCGAAGAGGGTAAACAGCTCGCCGTGCCCCGCCAGCGCGAGCAGCCGCAGGAGCAGCGGGCGCAGGGGAATCGCGAGCAGGAGCAGCAGCGCGGCCGGCTGCGGCACCTTGCCCGCGGTGAGAGCGAGAAAGAGCACGGCCGCCAGGTCCTGGATGATGAGGATGCCGATGGCGAGGTTGGCGTGCCGGGAGGCCATCTCGCCGCGTTCCTGCATGATCTGGATGACAAAGACCGTGCTCGAGAAGGTGAAGGCAAAGGCGATGACCAGCCGTGCCCCGAAATCCAGGCCGAGGCCGGGCAGCAATTGCGCCACGCCCCACAGCACGGTGAGGAAAAAGCCCTGGGTCGCGGCCATGTGCAGCAGCGTGGTGCCCCAGATTCGCGGCTTCAGCAGGTCCCGGAGCTGCAGCTTGAGGCCGATGGTGAACAGGAGCAGGGTCACGCCCAGGTCGGCGAGGTTGGCGAGGACTTCTCCCCCGTAGACGTCGAGTTCGTGGAGCACGAAACCCGCTGCGAGGTAGCCCACCAGCGCCGGCAGCCCGACGGCCCGGGCGAGCATGCCCGTGGCGAGGGCCGTGAGGATGATGAGCGGGTCGATCATCGGGTCGGCGCATGGCGCGCCCGCCAGAGGAGGCCGAGGGCGGTGGCCGTAACCAGGAGGTCAACCACCGTACGCAGCTGTTCCCAGGCCAGCACCGGGACCGGCGCGAAAGCCAGCCAGGCGCGGGTGCCGCAGACCGCGGCCGCCAGGGCCAGGGCAAAGCGGGACACCCCGAAGAGCCCGAGGCCCAGGAGGAGGTAGCCACCGCCGCTGAGCGCCGTCAGCAGCACCGGGGCGCCGAGGTCGAAGACCCAGAGCATCGCCACCTGCGCGAGGCCCGCCGCGGTCACCAGGGTGGCGGTGGCGGTGCGCAGCGATGATGGCGATGTGGCGGGCATGGCCGGAAAGGTAGCACAGCCCATGGCCGTGGAGGAGTCCGGGGGGCATCGCTGGGGCCTATCACTGGCGGCGCGGCGGCGCCTGTTCTCCCGGAGGGTCCGCGAGGGGGCGCTCCGCACCGAGGGTCCGGGAGGGTGCGCCTGTTGAGGGGAGGGCGCCGGTCAGCCGGCGCTGCGGGCCCGGGCGACCATCGACGCGCTCGGGCGGCCCAGGAAGTCGCTGATGCGGTTGCCGGCGGCGATGAGCCGGTCCAGGTCCACGCCGGTAGCGAGGCCCAGACCCTCGAGGAGGTAGGCCACATCCTCCGTGGCGACGTTGCCGGTGGCCCCGGGGGCGTAGGGGCAGCCGCCGAGGCCCGCCACGGCGGCGTCGATGCGGCGGACGCCGCGATCCACGGCGGCGAGGATGTTCGCCAGCGCCTGGCCATAGGTGTCGTGGCAGTGCACGGCGAGCTGCGCGGGCCCGAAGGCGCCGAGGAGTTCCTCCAGCAGCCGGCGCATGCTGCCCGCGGTCCCCACGCCGATGGTGTCGCCGAGGGAAACCTCGTAGCAGCCGAGCTCGAGCAGCTCGCCGGTGACCGCGGCGACGGCGGCCGGGGTGATGGCGCCCTCGTAGGGGCAGCCGAGCACGCAGGACACGTAGCCCCGCACCGGCAGGCCGGCCGCGGCGGCCGCGGCCAGCACCGGCCGGAAGCGCTCGATGCTCGCGGCGATACTGCAGTTGATGTTTTTCTGCGAGAAGCTCTCCGAGGCCGCGGCAAACACCGCGACCTCGTCCGCGCCGGCGGCCACGGCCCGCTCGAAGCCGCGCAGGTTCGGCGTAAGCGCCGTGTAGCGCACGCCCGGCCGGCGCTCGATGGCGGCGAACAGCGCCTCGCTGTCGGCCATCTGCGGCACCCACTTCGGGTTCACGAAGCTGCCCGCCTCGATCACCGTGAGGCCCGCTGCCGCGAGGTCCTCCACCAGTTGCCGCTTCACCGCCAGGGGCAGCTCCCCGGCCTCGTTCTGCAGGCCGTCCCGGGGGCCGACTTCCACCAGCGTGGCCCGGTCCGCGCTCACGCTGCGTCCCTCGCGGGGGTGAAGTCCACCAGCGCGGCGCCGCCGTCCACGAGGTCGCCGGCGGCGAAGCGGAAGCCGTCGACGGTGCCGGCCACGGGCGCTCTCACCGTGTGTTCCATTTTCATGGCCTCGAGGATCATCAGCGGCGCCCCCGCCGCGACGTCGGCGCCGGGCTCGGCGAGGAGCGTGATCACCCGGCCGTTCATGGGCGCGGTGAGGCCTGCAAGAGCCGTGGCGCCGTCGCCCTCGCCGGTATCCGCTGCGATGACCTTGAAGGGGCAGGCGCCGTCTGCGAGGAACAGGGTCCAGCCGGGGGACGCCTCGACCAGCAGGGCGCTCTGGCGGTGGCCGTCGAGGGTGAGGTCGAGCTCCAGGGCGGCTGTGGCCGGCGCATCCCCGCACCCAACGAGTCCGCGTTCCACCTGGGCCTGTCGCGGCGAGGGCGCCGCTCCCACAGTGACTGCTCCTGCAAGAGCTGCTTCCACGGGGGCTGCTTCCACAGGGGTTGCCTCGACAGAGGTTGCTTCGACAGAGGCTGCTTCCGCAGCGCCCGCTCCGGCGCTGGTGGGGTCGGCGGGAGGCGCGCCGTCGCGCCGAGCGGCGTCGGCAATGCCCACGCGGTAGTCGCCGGCGCCGGCGTGTTCCACGGTGACTTCATGGTCCGCCCCGTGGCAGTGGATCGTCAGCCGCTGCCGGTGCGCGGCGTTCATGCGCCAGCCGCCCAGGGCCGCCCAGGGACTGTGCGGGTCGCCGGCGGGGGAGCGGGTCGCCTCGCCCTGCCGGCACACCAGCGCCGCCGCGCAGGCGGCCACGTCGCGCTCTATGGCGGCGCCGCCTTCCCGGAAAATCTCCGTCCGGTGGCGCTCGATGAAGCCCGTATCCAGCCGGGCCTCGCAGAAGGCGCTGGTGGTGACCAGGTTGTACAGGAAGCCGAGGTTGGTCACCGTGCCGGCGATGCGGTAGGCGCGCAGGGCACCCGCGAGGCGGTCCAGGGCGCGGCCGCGGTCTTCGTCCCAGACCACCAGCTTGGTGATCATGGGGTCATAGTGCATGGAGATCTCGTCGCCGCTGCGCACGCCGCTGTCCACGCGCACGTGCCTGCCTTCCGCCGGCGGGGCATGGTACGTGAGGCGCCCGGTGGCCGGCAGGTAGGCCTGCTCCGCGTCCTCGGCGTACACCCGGGCCTCGATGGGGGG
>CAYFVG010000050.1:0-14134 GCA_964346365.1 uncultured Alteromonadaceae bacterium | reverse complement strand
ATGCCCAACAGCAGGGCCACGATGATCGTGATGGCCTCCCCGCCGTTGGTCGGCAGAGTCCAGCGCAGGACCTTGCGCAGGTTGTCGTAGACGGTGCGTCCCTCCTGGACTCCCGCGACGATCGAGGCGAAGTTGTCGTCGGCGAGCACCAGCTCCGCGGCCTCTTTGGCCGCCTCGGAGCCGCCGCGGCCCATGGCGATGCCCGCGTCGGCGCGCTTCAGGGCCGGGGCGTCGTTGACGCCGTCGCCGGTCATGGCCACCACCAGGCGGCGGCTCTGCAGCGCCACCACCAGGCGCAGTTTGTGCTCCGGACTGGTGCGGGCAAAGACGTCGCAGTCGACGGCCGCCTCGCTCAGGGCCGCGTCGTCCAGCTGCTCGATATCGGCGCCGGTCAGCACCCGGTCCGGTCGCGCCAGCCCCAGGTCCCGGGCGATGGCGGCAGCCGTTCCCGCATGGTCGCCGGTGATCATTTTGACGGCAATACCTGCCTCGGCGCAGCGTGCCACCGCCTCGACAGCCTCGGCGCGCGGCGGGTCGATCAGGCCGACCAGGCCCAGAAACTCCAGGCCGTCCGCCACATCGGCTTCCTCGAGGACGGCTTTCTCCGCCGGCACCGAGCGCCGTGCCAGGGCCAGCACGCGCCGGCCGCTGGCGGCGATCTGCTCCACCTGCTGCCGCCAGTAGCCGAGATCGAAAGACTTTCCTGCTGCATCCGCCAGCCGGTCGCAGCGCTCCAGGAGCGCCTCCGGCGCGCCTTTGATGAAGATGGCCCCCTGCCCCTCGTGGTCGTGGTGCAGCGTCGCCATGAAGCGATGACTTGCATCGAAGGGGATCTCGTCCGTGCGCGGCCAGTGGCGCCGGAGCTCCCGGTCAGCCCGTCCCGCCCGGCAGGCCAGCGTGAGCAGCGCGCCCTCCATGGGGTCGCCCTGCACCGTCCAGCTGCCATCCTCCCCGTGGCGCAGGGCAGCGTCATTGCACAGGACACCGGCCGTGGCCAGCGTGGCGAGGCGCGGCACCTCTTCTTCCCGGCCACGGTCTTCCCGGGCCCCGTCGCAGCCCTCGATGCGGCCCTCCGGGGCATAGCCCTCACCGCTGATCCGGTAGCGGCCGCCGTCGGCGGTGACCACGGTCACGACCATCATCTCGTTCCGGGTCATGGTGCCGGTCTTGTCGCTGCAGATGACCGACACCGCCCCCACGGTCTCGATCGCGGGCAGCCGGCGCACGATCGCACAGCGCCTGGCCATGGCCTGCACGCCAACGGCCAGGGTGATGGTCAGCACCGCCGGCAGCCCCTCGGGAATCGCCGCCACGGAGAGCCCCACCACCGCCATAAACAGCTCACCGAAAGGCTGGCCGGTCACGAAATAACCGAAGCCCAGAAGCAGCGCGGCCAGTACCAGGATGATCTGCGTCAGCACGCGGGCGAAGCGATCCATCTGCCGGACCAGGGGCGTTTCCAGGCCCTCCACGTCGGACAGCAGGCCGCTGATGCGGCCGATTTCCGTCGCGCCACCGGTGGCCGTGACCACGCCGCGGCAGCTGCCGCCCGCGAGGATCGTGCCGGAGAAGAGCATGCTGGAGCGGTCGCCGAGGGCCGCGTCCTCCGGCACGGCCTCGACGCGCTTGTCCACGGCCATGGATTCGCCCGTGAGGATCGCCTCCTGCACCGTCGCACCGCGGCTCACCAGGACCCGGAGATCCGCCGGGACCTTGTCGCCGGCCTCGAGCAGCACCACGTCGCCGGGCACGAGCTGCTCGCTGGGCAATTCCCTGCGTTCGCCGTCCCGAAGCAGCGAGGCGCGGGGTGCGAGCATCTGCCGGATGGCGCCCATGGCTTTCTCAGCCTTGCCTTCCTGCACGAAGCCGATCGTCGCGTTGACCAGCACCACGGCCACGATGACAGCCGTATCCACCCAATGCCCGAGCAGGGCCGTGACCAGCGCCGCGGCCAGCAGTACGTAGATGAGCACGTTGTGGAAATGCAGCAGGAAGCGAAGCCAGGCCGACCGCCGCGCGGGGGCCGGGAGACTGTTCGGGCCGTGACGATCGAGGCGCTCGGCGGCCGCGGCGCTGCTCAGCCCCTCCTCCGCGCTGTCGACGTCTGCCAGCACGTCACGTACCGCCATGGCGTGGTAAGAGGTCATGGATGAGGACTCCGGTGCTTTGTCCGCATAGCGTGGACAACAGGGTAGAGCTTATCGCTATGCAGCGTCCGCAGCGAGCAGCCGGGGATCAACAGCCACAGCGGTGCCATTGTCAGCGGGAAGGCGTTTGCTAGACTCCAACGCAAGCAGCTGGCCGCATGCCGCCGACCCGGTAAGCGGCACGCCCGACGGAGCGTGAACCTATCCCCGACCTCGACATCCACATCGCAGGCGTCGATCTCGCCGTCATCGCCGCCTATTTCGCCGCGATCGCCGCCATCGGCGTGGTCGTCGCCCGGCGCACGCGCAGCGGGGAGGACCTGTTTCTCGCCGGTCGCAGCCTGGCCTGGGGCGCGGTGGGTCTGTCGCTCTTCGCCTCGAACATATCCAGCTCCACGCTGGTCGGCCTCACCGGCGACGCCTACCGCACGGGGCTGGCACCCTCGGCCTACGAGTGGATGGCCGGGCTGCTTCTCATCTTCGGCGCCTTTACCTTCTTCCCGTTTTTTCTGCGCAGCGGCATTTCCACGATTCCCGAGTTCCTCGAGCGGCGCTTCAACGTCGCGCTGCGCAAGTATTTTTCCGCCATCACCATTTTTCTCTCGGTGATCGTCGATACGGCGGCCGGCCTCTATGCGGGCTCACTGGTCGCCCAGGTCTTTATCCCGGACCTCAACCTGTCCGTGTTCATTGTCGCCCTGGCCCTGATTGGCGGTATCTACACGGCCGCCGGGGGCCTCGCGGCGGTCGTGTACACGGACGTGCTGCAGGCGGTGATCCTTATCGTCGGCACCACGGCCCTGGCCCTTATCACCTTCGCGCAGTTCGATTTTTCCTGGGCGGCCGCCACGCAGGCGCTGCCCGACAACCACCTGTCCATCGTGCAGCCCATGAGCAACGATGTGCTGCCCTGGCCGGGGCTGATCCTCGGGGTGCCGGTGCTCGGCTTCTATTACTGGATTCTGAACCAGTACATCGTGCAGCGGGTTCTCGGCGCCCGGGACATCACCCACGCCCGCCGCGGTGCCGTGCTCGCCGGGCTTTTGAAGCTGACGCCGCTGTTCATCATGATGCTGCCGGGCGCCTTTGCGGTCACGCTGCTGCCGGATATCGAGGCGCCGGACAAGGTGTTCCCGACGCTGGTGCAGGCGTACCTGCCGGTCGGTCTCACCGGGCTGGTGCTGGCCGGCCTGATCTCGGCGATCCTCTCGAGTGTCGACTCGGCCCTCAACTCCGCCTCGACGCTGCTGGTGCTCGACTTCCTGGAGCCGGCCCGCGGCAGAAAACTCTCGCCCCGGGAGGGCAGGCGCTACGGCACCGTGGCGACCCTCGGCTTCATGGTCCTGGCCGCCGTGTGGGCGCCGATGATCCAGGGCTTCCCGGGGCTGTTCTCCTATATCCAGTCGATGTTCGCGTACATCGTCTCGCCGGTGGTCGCGATTTTCCTGTTCGGTTTCTTCTGGCCCCGGGGCAACGGCCGCGGTGCCCTGGCGGCGCTGCTGACGGGCCACGCGATCGCGGGGGCGACCTTCGTGCTGATCCAGCTCGGGCTGTTCGCGCTGCACTTTCTCTACGTCGCCAGCCTGCTGTTCCTGCTCACCGGCGCCCTGTTTTACGGCTACAGCCTGCTGCTGGGGCCCGCACCCGCCCACGCCCGGGTGGACGACCTGACCTTCTCACACCGGGACGCCACGCCGGAGATCCGGCATCCACCCTGGTATGCGGACTTCCGCTACCAGGCCGGGGCGGTGGTCGCTCTCACGGGCCTGACCCTGATCGTATTCTGGTAGCCGCAGCGTCTCCGACGCTGGGTGTACACCGCAGTCGATGCTAAAGTCCCGCCCTGGTCACAGACAGCAGGGAGACCCCGTGAAAGACTTCAAGAACAGCACCGGCTTCATCACCGGTGGCGCCTCGGGCATCGGCCTGGCGATGGCGCGGGAGCTCGGCAACCGCGGCATGACCGTGATGCTGGCCGACATCGAAGCCGAGACCCTGGAACGCGCCGAAGGGGCCCTGCGCAGCGAGGGCATCGCGGCCCACAGCATCGTCCTCGACGTCGGCGACCCGGATGCCTACGCCCGCGCCGCAGCGCAGGCGCTCGAGACCCTCGGCAAGGTGAACTTTCTGTTCAACAATGCCGGCGTGGGCACCCTGTCACCAGCGGGGCAGACGCCGCCCCGGGACTGGCAGTGGGTGGTGAACGTGAACCTGCTCGGCGTGGCCTACGGCGTCGAGTACTTCCTGCCGTCCATGCAGGCCCTGGACGAGCCCTGCCACGTAATGAACACTGCCTCGCTCGCGGGCCACGTCGCGAACCCGGGTTTCGGCCCCTACAACGCGACCAAGTTCGCGGTGGTCGGCTACTCCGAGTGCCTGCGCCTCGAGCTCGCGGACAGCCATATCGGCGTCTCCGTCCTCTGCCCTGCCTGGATAAAGACCCGCATTGCCCACAGTCACCGCAACCACCCGGACGCAGAGCGCGCCGTCGATACAACCGCGGGCATGAACCCGCTCGCCGAGCTGATCGAGGCCGAGGGCCTGCCCGTGGAGACGCTGATCGGGCGCGCCATCGACGCCATGGCGGACGGCACTTTCCATGTGTTCACGCATGCCGACTTCTGGCCAATGGTGGAGGAACGCCTCGAGCGCGTCCGCGGGGACTATCGCCGGGTTCTCTAGTGTCCTGAGTCCCGCGGCGTTTGCAGTCCCTCCAGCGCCTCGTCACCGGCGGCGGTCAGGCTCCCGAGAATTTCGAGCTCGGCGCGGATGCGCTTGCGCACCTGGTCCCAGAGATCGTCCTGCTTCGCCCGGTCCGCGCCGCTGCGGCGCTGCAGCTCCCGGTAGCAGCTGATCGCCTGTTCGGCGGAGCGGGCCATGGAGAAGGCCTCCGCGGTCGCCCGGGCGCCGCTCACGAGGACACCGTCGTCCCCCGCAACCCGCGCCTGCACCCACTGCAACGCGTCGGCGAAGGCATCCTGCTCCGCGTCTGCCAGCAACCTGCCGTTTTCGCCGTCGCGCACCACCTCGCGGGCGCCCGGTGCATCGAGGGCCACCACCGGCAGGCCCGCGGCCATGGCCTCCGTGAGCACCATGCCCTGGGTCTCGCTGCGCGAGGCGAAGGCGAAGACATCCATCGCATTCATCGCATCGGCGAGAGCCTGGCCCTCGAGGACCCCGCAGCGCACGAGTCGATCCTCGAGCCCCGCCTCGCGAAAGCGCGTGCAGAGCGCCTCTGCCGCATCGCCGCTGCCGACCACGAGGAAATAGCGGTTCTCACCCCGCGCCAGAAAACCGGCCACGGCGGCGGCGAGGAAGCCGATGTTCTTTTCTTCCGCCAGGCGACCCATATGGCCGACCACGAACGCATCCGCGGGCAGGCCCCAGCGCCGCCGCGCGCCGGCGCGGTCGCCGCCGGCGAACTGCTGCACGTAGACGCCGGTGGGGATCACCTGCACCGGTGCGGTCACGCCCCGTGCCACGAGCAGGTCGCGGATGCTCTCGCTGGGGGCGATGACCCGGTCCGCCAGATTGGCGTAGCGGGTCGCGAGCTCGATGACGAAGGTCTTCAGCACCGGCGAGTCGACCGGCACATAATGCGTGTATTCCTCGTAGCGGGTGTGGTGCGTGAAGACCAGGGGCACCGCGAAGGTCCGCGCGGCCCGCACGGCGGTCATGCCCAGCAGGAAGGGGTGCTGGGCGTGAATCACGTCCGGCGCGAAGGCCTCCAGGGTCGCGCTGAGCCCCGAGGGCAGCGGCAGTGCCACGGAAAAGTCGCTGGCGTTGAAGTTCTGCAGCGCCGGCACACGCACTACGTCCTCCTCCGGCGGCATGTCCGGAAAGGTCGGCGCGACGACCAGCACCCGGTGCCCGGCGCGGCGGAACTCGTCGCGGAAGGCGGCCACGGAACGCGCCACGCCACCCACGTGCGGCTTGTAGGTATTGGTGAACAGGGCAATGTTCAGCGGGCGCACGCTCACGGGGCGGGCTCCAGGAGCGCGCTGTGCTCGCTCCGCTCGCGGACCCGGTAACCCGGTAGCGCCACGCGCAGCGCCGGCGCCTCGCCGTGCCAGTGCGCGTCCCAGCTCACCCGGACGCACCCGCTATCTTCCGGCGCTACCCGTACGGTGACCTTGCCAAAGGCCGTGGGCGCCGGACCGAGGGCGATCTGTTCCCCGGCCGCCAGCCAGCGCTCGGGGATACCGCCGGCGAGCACCAGCGTGCCGCCTTCCTCGCGCAGGAAACAGTGACGGAGCATGAGCACCCATTCGGCCGCGGCCCAGACGTGGTGCCCGTCGCCCATGCAGCCGCCGCCGGTCTGCGGGTGGATCGCCTCGGGCCACTGGCCCGTCGGGCTGGCGAGGCGGGCGACCGCGTCCATGAGCTCGAGGTAGCGGGGGTCGCCGGCGCGCAGGAGCACCTGGGCCACCTGCAGCGTCAGGTAGGCGTTCTGGCCCGAGTGAATCATGTCCTGGAAGAAGGCGCCGTCCACGAAGCACTCGTCGAGCAGGTAGGCTGCGCAGTCCAGCAGGCGCTCGTCGTCGCCGGCGACCAGCTGCAGCGGGTAGCCCGCGGCCACGGAGCCGATGGCGCCGGCGTCGAGACGGCGGTAGGGCGCGGCGGGCATGGCCGGCCGGCCGAGCCGCTCGCGGCAGCTGTCGAGGCTGCGGTCCACCGCCGCCGTCAGCCGGTCCGCGGCCGCCTCCGCCCGGCGCGCCGCATCCGGGTCGTCCGCGAGCATGGCCGCCGCGGCGCGCAGGCCCCCGATGCTCCAGAAGTCGTCCCAGTAGTAGTAGTCGTTGGGCCCGAGGTGCTCGGCGCTGAAACCCGCGGGAAGCAGGCCGGCGTGGGGCGTGAGCGGCGTCTCGGGCAGGCACTTGCGGCTGATCCAGCGCGCGGCGCGGTCCACGGGGTCGCGCCAGTGCGCCGGCAGCGCACCGCCCTGGAGGCGCCGGTAGCGATCGAGGAGCCAGAGCACCTCGCCGTTCGAGTCCCACTCGCCCTCCTGGGAGCGAAAATAGCCGAGCGGTGTCTGCCGGTGGAAGAAGCACTCGATGGCGCGCCGGGCGCGCGCCTCCAGCCCCAGCGCCAGCAGGGCGTAAATAATGAAGGCGGCATCGCGGAACCAGAACCGCTTGTAGGTAGACGGCCCCGGGTAGGCATCCTCCGGTGTGTGCAGCACCAGGGAGGTGACCGCCGCCTCAAACAGAAAACGGTAGTGGGGGTCCGGGCACTCGAGCCGGCAGGCCTGATCGCGCTCCCGCTCCCAGGCACCGGGCAGCAGCGGCCGGGCCGGGTCCGGTGCCTCGAGGGGGATCGATGCGGTCACTGCCGTCGCGTCCTCGAAGGGGTAGCCGGCCGCGGCGCTGGCCAGCCCCACCGGGCACTCCACCGCCGCGGACGTGGCGCCGCCCTCGCGGTGGCCGCCGTCGCTGTATTCATGCTGGAGCTTGAAGAGGACATCTCCCTCGCGATAGGTCGCCGTGTAATGCGACGGCGGCGCCGGGTCGAGGAACAGTGCGTGCTCTGCGTTGACGCGCCAGGTCTGTCCGTCCAGGGCCACCGCGTTCACGAAGCTGACGCCCTCGGGATTCTGCGGCCGCAGGGCGAGAAACAGGCGCGCGCGCCCGCCGCCGCGGTTCTCCGCGCGAGCCCGAAGGCGGCACACCGGTCGACCCGCATCGAGCACGACCTCTGCGCGCACCGTGAGGGCCAGCGAGGCGGCCTCGCTGCGGGTCTCCACGGCGGCGCCGTCGTCGAGGTCATAGCGCTGCTCCACGGACCCACAGCGGGAGGGCAGGAGCTGGCGCCCGTCATCGGCGAGCACCCAGGCGTCGAGGGACCAGCCATCGAGGAACGGTGTCAGCAGCCCGCGCGGATCCACCACCGGCAGCGCCTCGCTGTCGGGATAGCCCACGGCCGTCCAGTTGCGGTGGGTCAGGTTCACGTGAGTCACCGAGAAGGCCCGGGGCAGGAAGGAACGGTCCCGCGGGTCGTACTGCCGCTCCGCCCAGTAGGGCCAGACCCAGTCCAGGTTGTGCTGGATGACCTTGCTGTTGATGAGGCCCCGGGCGTGGAAGACCACCCCGGCGCGCAGGAGCTCGATAGGCTCGCCGACCTCCGAGGGCTGCGCCAGCCCCCGGAGGCGGCCGAGAATCTCGATCGGGTCGAGAAAACCCTGGCTTCTGGCCGCCTTGCGGATGATGTAGCGCAGTGGTGCCCAGCGCCAGCCCTTCATGCGTCCGGCTCCTCCGCGGGCAGGGCCTGGTAGCGCTCCAGGGCCCGGCGCGCAATGCGGTTCAGGGTGATCACGGCGACTACCGTGCCCAGGAAGCCGACCCCGTAAATCGTCCACTCCACGGGCGTGCGGCCGACCGCGTGGTCGTCGAGGGCCACGAGGCTCGCTGCCAGGGAGCCGAGGTAGACATTGTGCAGGGAAAATGGCACCAGCCCGAGCAGCGTACCCAGGCTGTAGCCACGGAAAGAGAAGCCCGTGAGGCCGAAGAAATAGTTCGACAGCTTGCCGGGGAAAAACGGGATCAGCCGGGTGAGCAGCACCACCTGGAAGTCGTGGGCCTCCATTTCCCGGGTGACCGCATGCAGGCCGGCGTGGCGCCGGATAAAAGCCCGGGCGCGGTCACCGGCCCCGTAGCGGGCGATCAGGAAGGCCAGGCAGGCGCCCAGGGTCGTGCCGAGCACGACGTAGACCGTCCCCTCAACCACGCCGAACACAAAGCCGGCGCCGGTAGTGAACAGGACACCCGGGAGCAGACAGACGACCACGAGCGCCATGATCGCCACGAACCAGAGCGCGGCCCACAGCCCCTGGCCGTCGATCCAGCGCAGCAGTTCCAGGAGTTGCTCGTCGATATCGAGCCAGACCAGCACTCCCACGATGGCGGCGACCGCGAGGGCGGACACCGCGATGGCGGCAACAGGAGATCGCATCAGTCGTTCAGAGTAACACTCCCGCGGGGCCGGTCTGCAACCGCAGGGCCGGCACCGGCAGAACTCAGCACCCGGTGGAAACCGGCGGGCGTTTCTCTAGCACCGACGTGGCCCGCAGAACTCGAAGCAGGGCCGGTAGCTGGACGGGTCGATACGCATGCGCCCGTCGCGCACGAAGGCTTCGAGAAGCTGCCCCAGGCCGGCGACGACGTCGCCCTCACCGTAGAGGCAGTAGGGCCCGTGCTGTTCCACGGCGCGGACGCCGAAGTCCTTGACGTTGCCGGCGACGATCCCCGAGAACGCCCGGCGCAACTCGGCGATGAGCACGTGCCGCGGCTGGTCCCGGTGCAGCGCCAGGGCCGCCATGTTCTCGTGGCTCGGCAGGAAGGGTTGCTGCAGCTCCGGGGGGATGTGCAGCTTCCAGTGGAAGCTGAAGGATTCGCTGCGCTCGATGCGCTGTCGGCGCACCGCTTTCACGGCCCGCTTCAGGGCCCGGGCGACCGCCGGCGCGTCGCCGGTGATGATCTCGTAGTGCGCCGAGACCTCGTCGCCCAGCGTGGCGCGCAGGAAGGCATCGATGTCCCGGAAATAGCTGGCACTCTCTTTCGGCCCGGTGAAGATCAGCGGCAGCTCGAGGCCGGCGTTATCCGGGTGCAGCTTGATGCCGAGAAGAAACAGGATCTCCTCCGCCGTACCGGCCCCGCCGGGGAACACGACCAGACCATGGGCGACGCGCACGAAGGCCTCGAGCCGTTTTTCGATATCCGGGAGAATCACCAGTTCGTTGACGATGGCGTTCGGCGACTCCGCGGCGATGATCCCCGGTTCGGACCCCCCGAGGAAGCGCCCGCCGCTGTTGAGCTGCTTGGCGTGCGCGATGGCGGCACCCTTCATGGGGCCCTTCATGGCACCGGCACCGCAGCCGGTGCAGATGTCGAAGCCGCGCAGACCCAGGGAGTAGCCTACGGTCTTGGCGTAATCGTACTCCTCCCGGGGAATCGAGTGCCCGCCCCAGCAGACGACAAGGCGGGGCTGGCGGTTGCTGTGCACGACGTTGGCGTTGCGCAGGATACGGAAGACCGCGTCGGTGACGCCCGCGGGCGTCGACAGATCGAAGGCCTGCTGCTCCGCCAGCTTGTGTTCCGTGAAGATGATATCCCGAAGCGCGGCGAAGAGATGGCTGCGGATACCGGCGATCATGCGGCCATCGACGAAAGCCTGGGCCGGCGCATTGCTCAGCACGAGCTGAAGGCCGCGCGGCTCCGGCACGACCTCGATGGCGAAGTCCCGGTAGGCGTCATAGACAGCGCGGGCATCGTCGCTGCCCCCGTCGGTGTTGAGGATGGCCAGCGCACAGCGCCGGAACAGCTCGTGGCTGGACGCATCGGCGTTGGCGAGGCTCGCCATTTCACGCCGGGAGAGCAGGTCGAGGGCCTGCAGCGGGCGCACGGACACCCGCCCGATCCTGGGAGCGGTGCCGGGCGGGGGACTGAGTTCATCTTCATTCATGGCATACGGAATATACGCGCTTTGTTACCGCTCGTCGCTTTTCGGGACAGCCCCGACATCCTGTCCACTTTTTGTCCCGGCGCCCGGGTGGGCCGATCCGCCGCCGCGGGAGTATTTCACACGACGGCGGCACGAACGCACGTCGCAATTCGCAGTACAAGCATTTACCGGAGAAACCGTATGAGTATCGCAAAGCGCATCCTGCTCGCCCCAGTCGCCGCCCTGGCCCTGGTCACTGCCACGCCGACGCTGGTAGCGGCCCAAACCGGCGGCGAAGCCACCGAGAGCGCGCCGGACATCGTGGAGATTGCAGCCGGCAACGCTGACTTCAGCACGCTGGTAGCGGCTCTCAAAGCTGCCGACCTGGTCGAGACGCTGCAGGGCGAGGGTCCTTTCACCGTGTTCGCACCGACCAACGCCGCTTTCGAGGCGCTGCCTGCAGGCACGGTCGAAGGGCTTCTGGAACCGGAAAACAAGCAGCAGCTCACCGGCGTGCTGACTTACCACGTGGTGGCCGGCGCCGTCTACGCGGAGGACGTGGTAGAGCTGTCCAGTGCCCCCACCGTCCAAGGCACTGACGTCAGCATCGCCGTCACCGACGGCAGCGTCATGATCGACGACGCCACCGTCGTAACTACCGATATCGAGGCGGAAAACGGCGTTATTCACGTCATCGACGCCGTGCTGATGCCCAGCTCCTGAAACGCCTCCCACGCCCTTGACGCGGCTCCCTGAGGGTCGCGCTTCTCTATCAAAGGCCCCGGTTCGCTGACAGGACCGGGGCCTTTTTGTTGGTCAGCGACTCGCTACGCCCGCTTCGGCAGTCAGAACGAGGCCACGACCAGGTGCATCGAGGCCCGAGCCGCGCTCGCGACAGGAAGTGACGAGCACATTGTCAACATCCCTAGCGACTCCTCACCGCGCCCCGGGGGCACGGTGACGACGGCTGCGGAGACTCACTCGCTGGCCGGAACGACCCGGCCCATGCTCCAGGGCGCACCGGCGTCGCGGAGCGCGGCGCGCAGGGCCGGCAGCTCTGTCTCCAGGATGCCGTTCAGCTGCTCGCGGAGCGGCGCAAGGGCCTCGCGGGCATAGCCCAGGGACTGGCGGTGCGCCGCTGTCGGGCCGTAGCTCGAACGGCTCACGCCCATCCTGGCGTGGGCCAGCCAGTTGCCGACGCGGTGCACCTCATCCGCGCCGATGGCCTGCTTTGAGCGATGGCCGTTGATGCCGCGGTCGAGGTCGTAGAGCCGCTGGCGCAGGTCGTACAGTTTCGCATCCAGCCCGCCCGGCGCCTTCGGCGTCCTGGCGAGGGCGGTCTGCAGCGCCTCGACAGACGCCACCGCGTCGTCCAGCGCATAGCGGGCCGCGCTGAGCTGGCCCTCGACGGCGGCCACCTCCCGCCAGAACGCGCTCACTTCCTCGACGGGGGCGCCCTCGAGGGCGCCCTCGTAAAGCCGCTCCACGGCAAAGCTGACCGGGCCCGCCAGAGCGCGGCTTTCGCCGTCGCGCTGCAGCACCAGCTCGGCGCTGTAAGTGCCCGGCGCGACCAGGAAGCCTTTCGGCGGCAGGCCCTGCCAGTTGTCCGGCGTCTCGATGGCACCGTGATAGGGGTGGCGCAGGTCCCAGGCCACGCGGTGGAAGCCTTTCTGCACCGGCGCCGGCACGCGGCGGATCACCGTGCCGTCGGCGTCGCGGATGACCAATGCCAGCGCGGGCCCCGCCTCCCGGCGCTCGGCCTCGATGGACTCCCATTCGGGAAAGGTAATCGCCTCGCCGGCCTCCCGGCGGACCGCCTCTTCGGCCTGCCGCTCTGCCTCCCGGGTCTCGAAACCCTCGGCGAGGTGGTAGGTGAGCACGGCGCCGAAGGGCGGGTTGTCGGCGACATAAAGCGCGTCGCCCTGGCTGCCGCGACGGGTGGACCCGAGCACGCCGCGCTGGTGGTACCAGTCGGCGTCCCGCGGAGTGAACAGCGTCGCTTCGGCCTCGAGCATCGCCGGCGTCAGCGCGCGGAGCGGCGTGTAATCGTCGAGGACAAAGAAGCCGCGGCCGAAGCTCGCGGCCACGAGGTCATTCTCCCGGCGCTGGATCTGGATATCGCGCAGCGAAATCGTCGGCATGTTGCCGTCGAGCTCGTGCCAGCGCTCGCCGCCATCGATGGTGAAGAACACCCCGAACTCCGTCGCCGCGAAGAGCAGCTCCGGACGCACGTGATCCTGCACCAGGCGCCATACCAGGTGCCTCTCCGGCAGGTCGCCGGCGATGCTCTCCCAGTTCTTGCCGCGGTCCCGGCTCACGAGCAGGTACGGGGCGAAGTCACCGACCTTGTGGTTGTCCAGGGCGAGGTAGACCGTGTCGGGGTCGTGCAGGTCGGCGCGGATGTCGTTGACGAAAGCGCTCGCCGGGACGCCGGGCAGCTTGCCCACCTCGAGGCGACGCCAGTTGTCACCGCCGTCCTCGGAGACGGCGATCAGGCCATCGTCGGTACCGGCGTAGAGCAGCCCCTCGACCAGCGGCGATTCCGCCAGGGAGGTAATCGTGTTGTACATGGACATCGCGTAGATGTCCCAGGGCGCGTCCCAGCCCCAGGTCTGCCCCATGAGCGGCAGGTTCACCCGCTTTTGATCGCGGGTCAGGTCGCCGGAGACCGCAGTCCAGCTGTCGCCGCGGTCGTCGGAGCGCCAGACTCGTTGCGAGGCGAAGTAGAGCCGCGTCGGCTGGTGGGGGCTGACGAGGATCGGCGAGTCCCAGTTGAAGCGCTCCGGCGGCTCCCCGGGTGCCGGCTGCGGCTTGATGTAGACCGTCTCGCCGGTGCTGAGGTCGATGCGGTTGAGGTTCCCCTGCTGCCACTCGGCGTAAAGAATATCCGGATTGCCGGGCTCCGTGGCCGGTTGATGACCATCGCCGCCGAGCACCACCTTCCAGTCCGCGTTGCGGATGCCGTGCACGTTGTCCGTACGCGAGGGCCCACCCTCGGTATTGTTGTCCTGGGTGCCGCCGTAGATGTTGTAGAAGGGCTCGCTGTCGTCCAGGGCCAGCTTGTAGAACTGCGTGACCGGGAGATTGGCCACAAAGCGCCAGGTCTCGCCCCGATCCCAGCTCTCGTAAAGACCGCCGTCAGCGCCCATCATGAGGTAGTCCGGGTCCTCCGGGTGAAAGTTGATAGCGTGGATGTCGCTGTGCTGCGTCCGCGTCGCCATGGTCTCGAAGGTCTCACCGCCGTCCGTGGACTTCTGCACGCGTACGCCGACGAGGTACAGCTCGTCGAAGCGGTGCGGGCTGGCGTAGAGCTCCTGGTAATAGTGCGGGCCCGTGCCGCCAGCCACCGCGTCGGCGCCCTTCTCCCAGGAGGCGCCGCGGTCCTCGGAGCGCCAGACGCCACCGCTGCGACGGTCGAGCTCGATGGCCGCGTAGACAACGTCCGGGTTCTGCGGGGAGATGGCCAGGCCGATCTTGCCCATATTGCCTTCCGGCAGGCCCTTGGCGAGCCGGCTCCAGGTGCGGCCGCCATCCTCGGAGCGGTGGAGGCC
>CAYFVG010000049.1:0-14173 GCA_964346365.1 uncultured Alteromonadaceae bacterium | reverse complement strand
CTGCCTGCGCCGCCTGCGCGGCGGCCGACGCACGCTCGGGACCCTGGCGCTGCTGCTGCTCGCCGTGCTGCTGCTCGAGGGCGTGGTGCTGTCCGGAACACGGTCCGCCTGGCTGGCGCTCCTGCCGCTGCTCGTCATTGTCGGTACCGCCGGACTGGTGCACACCCTGCGGCGCCGCAACTACCGCGCCGCGCTCGCCGTGAAAGTTCTCGCACTCGTCGTCGCAGGCCCGCTGTTGCTGGCACTGCCGACGATCGGCGAGCGGCTCGCCACCGAGCGACATACGCTGGCCGCGCTCTGGGGCGGCAACTTAGACCGCGTCACCACGCGCGATGCGCAGGGCCATGAAAACAGCATCGGCATCCGCATCATCATGCTCCGCGAGGGCCTGGCGCGCTGGCGGCAGGCACCGCTGTTCGGCCACGGCCCCGCCGCCGCCAAGCTGACGCTCGGGGCGAGCGAGGTGCCCCTGCTGTCGCGCTTCAACGACTACCACAACGTGCAGCTCGATATCCTGGTGCGCTACGGCCTGCTGGGCCTCAGCCTGTTCACAGCGGCCCTGCTGCTGACGCTCGCCGGCTTCCGCCGGGGCTGGCGCGCGGGCGCCCTGAGCGGCGACACGGCGCTGTTCCTGGGCTGCGTCCTCGCCCTGCTCCTCGCCAGCACGCTGACCAATGTGCGCCTGCTGAACTGGGACTTCCGCTACTGGGTGTTCCTCGTCGCCGGGCCCATGGCCAGCTACCGGTACTATTGCCGCCCGTGACCGGCTATGCCTCCTGTTACCCGGGTATTAAGCGCTCTATTTACCGCCCAGGAATCCGCGCCATTACCCGCTTTAATAACGCGCTGTAATACCCGCCCTCTTACCTCTGCTACCCGATTTGTTACATAGAAAACAGAAGCGCCTTGCTTTATGCTCGCCGCGAGCCAAGCAGCCCGGGGTCACCATGAAAGCCGGCGTCTTCATCCAGACAAACCACAAGCAGATCACCGGCGCCATCGTCGCCGAGCACGCCCTGCGCCGCTATTCATCGAATAACGACAAGTTCGACGTCACCCGCATGGACCTGCGCGACTATCCCTTCTTTGCCGAGCACGAGGGCAGGGAGTACCTGCGCGACGGCGTGCACCGGGTCTGGCTCAACGACGACCTGCAGTCCTTCACGCCGACCCGGTTTCTGCCGCCGCAGCTCATGGGCTACGAGGGCCGGGCCGTGGTCATCGACCCGGACATCTTCGCCGCCGCCGACATCTGGGAGCTGCTGTCCCGGGACATGCAGGGCAAGGCCATCATGTGCCGCATGCGCTCGGGACCCAAGGGCCTGGTGGACAAGTGCATGGCCTCGAGCGTCATGCTCCTGGACTGCGCGCAGCTCAGGCACTGGGACCCGGAGACCACCTTCCGCAGGATGTTCACCTTCGAGCAGGACTACCAGCCCTGGATCTGCCTGAAGGGCGAGCCCCGGGACAGCATCGATTTCTTCGAGGCGGAGTGGAACGACTTCGACAAGTTCACCACCGAGACGAAAATGCTGCACACCACCCGCCGCCGCACGCAGCCCTGGAAGACCGGACTGCCCACCGACTGGCGACCGGCGGAGCGCTTCCGCCTGTTCCCGCCGGCGGCCTGGATCCTCCGCGCCCGCCGCAAGCTGTTCGGGGAGTACGCTTTCCTCGGCAACTACCGGCAGCACCCGGATCAGAACCAGGAACAGTTCTTTTTCGGGCTCCTCAAGGAGTGCCTCGCCGAGGGCAGGCTCAGCGAGGACTTCCTGCGCGAGGAGATGGCGAAGAACCACGTCCGCCACGATGCCTTCGAGGTTCTCGAGCGCACGCCGGACCTGCCGCCGGCGCCCGCGCATCCCCTCGCCGGCCTTCCCAGGGCCGCCTGAGGCCGCAGCCCGGCTCCCGGGGGCCGCGACCCCGCTGTGAGCATCAGCGTGCGAACGCTCTTCAACCTTACGCGTGTTTACCGGGCCGCCGACGCCGGCGCTTGAAAGAGGGCACGCACCGCGGCCGCGGACGCGGCCAGCTCTGCGCCGCCGTGGGCGCTGGCTGCGGAGGCGGCGGCGGGCAACCCTGCGGCCGCCGAGGCCTCGTCGAGCCAGTGAGCCGCACCGCCCGCCACCAGCGCGTCCTGGATGCGGCCGATGTCCCGGCGCATGCGACCGGGCCCGAAACGCATAGCCAGGCGATGGCTCAGAGGCTTGTAGCGCCAGCCGTGGCGCTGTCGCCACCAGGGCGTGGCACCGTCCCCGGGGTCGAAGATATACAGCGGCCGCCCCCGGGTCTGCGCCTCGGCGAGCATGGACATGGACTCGCCGGACACCACGAAAGCGTCGGCCAGCGCAAGAATACCGCGGTAGGGGTTCTCCCCCTGCCCCCAGCGATGCAGGCGATGCGGCACGGCCAGCTCGGCCGCGAGTGCATCGAGGGCCCGCGGCGGCGTGCGCGGGCTGCCGGTGACCAGCAGCGAGCCGCCACTGACCGCTGCCAGGCGCTGTGCCAGGATCCCGAGCTTGCGTCCCTTGGCGGGCGTGTACACGTATTTGCCGCTATCGCCGCCGACCAGCACGCCGATCCACGGCCGGGGCAGCGACGCCAGCTGCGGCGCCAGCGCCTCGCCGGCAGCGGCGAGGGCCTCGGGCCGCAGGTCGCAGAGGGGCAGCGTGTTGTGGCGGATATTGGCTGCCGCGGGCAGGAAGTACTGGGGCGTGGTCACGATAAGATCCCAGCACGGGAGGGGCGCCCAGGGGCGGCCGACATGCACGAGCCGCGTGCCACCGCCGGCCCGGCGCCGGATCCACCGCGCCACCGGTTCGTTGCGCCGGCCGGCGGTCAGCACCAGCTCCGGCCAGGGCGGCCGCAGGGGCGAGGACGCACCGCGGTCGATACCGGCCAGGGTCACGCGCAGAGCCAGCTGGGGCAGGAGCTCCCAGGGCCGCGCGGCGATATGCCGGGGCTCCCAGGGCCAGCCGAGGGCGTCGGCGAGGGCAGTCACCTGGGCGTTGTCGCCGGCCTTGCGGCCGAGGAGACACCAGGTGCGCGGGGCGGGCCGGGGCGGTGTTTCTGTGGCGGGCAAGGGCGACTCCCCGGGGTCAGGAATATTGCCAGCGGGCGCCGTTCAAGTAGGACGCCGCCGCGCGTAAACTACCACGCTCACGGCTTTGACAGGGCAGGACCGCGTGAAACCGACCGTTTTCATCCACACCAACGACAAGCAGATGCTCGGCGCCATCGTCAGCCGCCACTCGCTGAAGAAGCGGTCTGCAGACCCCGATGCCTTCGATGTGCGCTTCATCGAGGTGAAGGCGTTCCCCTGCATGGCCCGGCGCGAGGGCGACCTCTACCTGAGAGACGGCGACAAGCGCCCCTGGCGCAACGACGACCTGCAGTCCTTCACACCGCTGCGCTTCGCACCGCCGCAGCTGATGAATTACGAGGGCCGGGCCGTGGTCATGGACCCGGACATCTTCGCCGTCGGTGACATCAACGATCTGCTGCAGCGCGACATGGCCGGCAAGGCTATCGTCTGCCGCCCGAAGTCCGGCGCCAAGGCCCGCAAGGGTGCCTGGGCCTCCAGCGTGATGCTGCTGGACTGCGCAAAGCTGCGCCATTGGGAGTTCGAGCGCGAGTTCAACGAAATGTTCATGCCCGCAAAACGGGACTACATGGACTGGGTCTCCCTGAAGCTCGAGGACCCGGCCACCATCGGCCTGCTCGAGAACTGCTGGAACGATTTCGACCACCTCGACGAGCACACCCGGCTCCTGCACAACACCAAGCGCAAGACCCAGCCCTGGAAGACCGGCCTGGCCATCGACTACCGCCCGGCGGACACCTTCCAGCTGTTTCCGCCCCGCCACTGGCTGCGCCGCGCCCGCCGTGCCCTGTTTGGCGACTACAGGTTCGCCGGCCGCTACGCGAAGCACCCGGACCCGGCGCAGGAGGCGTTCTTCTTCGACCTGGTGCGCGAGTGCCTGGAGGACGGCGTGCTCACCGAGGCGCAGCTGCGGGAGGAGATGCGCCAGGGGCACGTGCGGGAGGATGCGCTGCAGCTGGTGTCCTGAGGCGTCAGCGCCCGTAGCCGAAAACCGGATCCAGGGTGCCGGCCAGCTGCCGGTCGATGGCCTCGACCTCGGCGTCGCTGAAATAATCCCGGTAGCCGCCGACCTTGGCCCGGCGGACCTTGTAGGAATCCGGGTTGTCCTTGTCCCGGGCGCGCATGCGGCCGGCAAAGCGGAAGGTGTCCGCGCTTTCCATCTTCTTCATATTCTCGAAGGACGCGTGCTCGATGGCCGCCGCCTGCTCCTGCGCCGACGCCTCGACACCCATGAAAGCAACGAGCTTTGCCAGCTCGCCGTGCGGGTCCGCGCGCAGGTCCTCGTAGCGCAGCAGGTGAAAACGCTGAATGTGGTCGCGCTCGGCGGCCCAGGTGTTGAGGTAGTCGATCACCGCACGCAGGCTGCCGCCGTCGTTGTCGCCCGCGACAAAGTCGAAAACGCCGACATCGTCCTCCCGGGACGGGTAATTGTTGAGCACGACCTTGTTCGGCTTCAGGCGGAATTTCCACTGGAAGAACTGCGACACCGCCACGTCCCGCGGGTCCCGGGCCATGAGCACCACCGGCTTGTCGTAAAAGGGCGCCTTGCTGCCCGGGTCGCCGGTGACGTCCTTGATGTAGTTGTCGTGGGTGAAGAAGATCTTCGGCACGGCGCGGTTCATCTGGTGAAAATTGTCGAAGCCGAGCAGCGCGTTCTCCGGCAGGCCGTGGCGGATGCGGAACAGCTGCGACAGCATCACCCGCAGCCAGGTGCGCCCGCTCTTGCCGAAGGAAACGATGACCAGATCGGCCGCGCGCAGCCGCGCCAGCTGCTCTTTGCCGCGCAGCCGCCGCTCCTCGGCGATCACCTGCGCCTGCGGACGGTTGCGGTTGCGCCAGTTGAGGAGCCGCCGGGCCGCCTTCTTGCGCAGCGTGTTCACCCCGTGGCGCAGCTGCTGCAGCGCGTGCTTCACGTCGGCGCCGCCGCGGCCCCGGGGCCGTAGCCGAACTGCGGGTCGAGCTTCGCCACCAGGGCGTCCAGGACCGCGCACTGCGCGTCGTCGAAGTGCTCCCGGTAACCGCCGACCCGGGCCTTGCGCACCTTGAAAGACGCCGGGTTGTCCTTGTCGCCGGGCTTCACCCGCGCCCCGGAGCCCTTGAAATACTGTTCCTGCTCCATCTTCTTCATGTTGTCGTAGGCGGCGAACTGCACCGCCTCGGCCACCTGTTCGTCACTGCTGTCGGTGCCGGTGAAGGCGAGGATACGCTTGAGCACTGCCTCCGGGTCCGCGCGCAGGTCCTCGTAGCGCACCACCAGCAGGTCGTCGAGCTGGTCCCGGGAGGCGGCCCAGTCGTTGAAGTACTCGACGATGCGCGGCACGCCCACCGCCGGATCCTGCACGAACTGCCAGACGTCGACGTCCGCGCCGTGAGGCGGATAGTCGTTGATAAACTTCTTCCGCGGCCGCATCCGGTACTGCCACTGGAAGAACTGCGACACCGCGACGTCCCGGGGGTCGCGCACCAGCAGCACCATGCGCCTGCCGGCAAAGTGCGCCTTGCTCTGCCAGTTGCCCGTGTAGTCCCGCAGGTAATTGTTGTGGCTGAAGAACACCGCCGGCAGCCGCGGGTCCCGGGCCTTCAGGTTGTCGAAGTCGAGGAGCTCACTTGCCGGCAGCTCGCCGAGCTGCGTGTAGGCCCGGGACAGCATCACCCGCAGCCAGGTGCGGCCGCTCTTGCCCCAGCTCATGAGCACCCAGTCCGCGCGCTGGAGTTTCTTGTACTCCTCACGGCCGCGCAGCCAGCGCTCAAGCCCCTTGCGCCGGGGCGCGGGCAGCCAGAACAGCAGCGTGAGGATGACGAAGCGTGTGGCGACGCGAGCCTTGTCGGCCATGCGGTGCGGGCCTTTGAATGCATTTGCGAGGGCGCAGGGATCATACCGAATTCACGCCCGGGCCGCAGCGGGGCGGGATTTTTTACGTTCTCTGCCCCGACACTCCCTGCCGCTGTGGTCGGCCCTCGCGTATCATGTGACCATGAATTTTGCGAAGCTCGAAGCGTTGCGCGCCGCGCCGCTGAGCACCGACCCTTTTCCTTTCCTGGTGGCACCGGGCTTTCTCGCATCGGAGGACCTGGCCGCGGTCAACGCCGACTACCCGGCGATCGATTCAGCGGCCAACCACGCCCTCGAGGACCTCAGCTACGGCCCGGCCTTCGCCCGCCTCATCGCCGATCTCGAGAGCGATGCGTTTGCCCGCCTCCTCGGCGAGCGCTTCGCCATGGCCCTCGCCGGCCTGCCCTCGACGATCACGGTGCGCCGGTTCTGTGAGCGCACGGATGGCAATATCCACACGGACCACAAGAGCAAGGTGATCACGGTGCTGGTCTATTTCAATGAGCACTGGGACCACGGCGAGGGCCAGCTGCGCCTGCTGCGCGGCAAGCACGATATCGAGGACTACGCCGCGGAGGTGCCGCCCCTCGGTGGCACGCTGCTGGCCTTCAAGCGCACGCCCCACTCCTGGCACGGCCACACCCGCTACGTCGGCGAGCGCCGCATGCTCCAGCTCAACTTCCTCGACCGCAGCCCCCTCGCCGTCGCCACCCAGCGCGTGGCCCGCGCCGGCACGCACTTCGCCAAGAACGTCCTCGGTTTGCGCTGAACCGCAGTTGAAAAGCCCGGACAGGCAAGCGCGGACCCGCGCTCGAGGGAAACGCCGGCGCAGGCGATGGGCCCTGGCAACGTGCCTTGTCCTCGCCCTGCTGACAGCGCTCTTCCTGTTCCTCGCGCGCCGCCCCGAACCCTCCCGGGACGCCTGCGGCGCCGATTGCTGGCCCGTGCACGTGGTCGGCGACGCCGGCAACGGGGCCGATGGCGTGCACCTTGCCGATATCGACGACGACGGCTTTCCCGACATCGTCTCAGGCTGGGAACAGAGCGGCCAGGCAATGCTCTATCTCAATCCCGGCGAGAAGGTACGTAAGACCCGGCGCTGGCCCGCGGTGGATATCGGGGCGGGCCTCCCCCTCCGTGGCATCGAAGACGCGGCCTTCGCCGATCTCGATGCCGACGGCACCATCGATGCCATCCTGACCAGCGCCGAGGGTCGCACCCGGCGACTCGCGATACACCGCTGGCATGGCCCGCTGCTCGATCCCGCATCCTGGCGCGCCGAGGCGCTGGCAACGCCGCAACCGGCGTGCTTTATGAAGGCCCGCGCTGCCGAGCTGGTCCCGGGCGCCGTGGCCATCGTGGCTGGAACCCGCGAGCGGGCCGGCTGCAGCCCTGCAATCTATCACTTCAGCGGCGCTGACGGCTGGCGCGGTAAACAGCTCAGCGGCGTGGACTACAAGACCACGGGCCTCGAGCTGATCGATATCGACGGTGACGGCTGGCTGGATGTGCTCTTCGCCGGACGCGGCGAAATTGCCTGGCTGCGCAACCCGGGGCCGGGGGGCGGGTCCTGGCGGCGCCAGCAGATCAGCAGCGATGTGTCCGAGTTCGCCGTGTGTGATGTCGACGGCGATGGCGCCTGGGACCTGGTGGGCGCCACCTCGCGACACAGCGCCCTCGTCGCGCGCTGGTTCAAAAAACCGACGGACCTCGCCGCCCCCTGGGAGTCCTGGCCTGTTGCCGCTGCCGGTGGCCGCCCCGGGCGCCCGGGGCGCCTCGTCATCAAGGGCGTCGCCTGCGGCGATCTGGACGGCGATGGCAACGTCGAGCTCGTGACCACCGGCGCCGGATCGGGCCACGGCGTCCTGTCCCTGTCCCACCCGGGCAACCCGGCATCCCGGGAGCCCTGGCGGCTGCGCAAGCACATCGGCCTTGCCCGCGGCATGAAGTACGACAATGTCGCCCTGGTGGACATCGACCGGGACGGGGACCTGGACATTGTCACCAGCGAAGAAGGCAAGGGCATCATCAGCCCCGGGCTCGGGGTCCTGTGGTTCGAAAATCCCGGCGGAAACGGCGACCGGGATGAGCGGGGGTCGGCCCCTGGCCTCGCCGACCCGCCGCGCCGCGCCGGGCCTTGAGCACCGGCCTCAGGACTTCCCCAGGGCGAGAACGCGCTCGACAGCGAGGGCCAGGTCGTCCGGCAAAGCCCCGGATGGCTCGACCAGCGGCTCGCCGGCCCACACCGCGAGGCCGTGATCGATGAGCAGGCGATGGAAGGCCTGGAAATCGCGGGTGGCGGAAAAAAGCTTGAGGTAGTCGACGCGGTAGATGGCGCGGGCGAGGCGCTGGCGCCAGCGGTCCGTGGGGGTGGCGCAGCGGGGGTTGTTGAGCCAGCTGGCGAAGCGGCGGCGCCAGAGGTCCGGGGCGCCGAAGCGGCCCGCGGGGAGCGGGAAAATCGCCAGGGGCTTGCGCAGCCGGGCCACCTCCACCTGCATGGAGATACTGTCACCGGTGACCACGAAAGCGTCGGCGCTGCCGAGGAGCGCGCGGTAGGGATTGTCCTCCGGCGGGGCGTCGGCGGACCAGGTGAACAGACGCGCCTGCGGCGGGAGGTCGCGCTCGAGGACCGCGACCACGTTCGCAGTGGTGCGGCGGCTGGTGGTCACATAGGGCGTGCCGCCATCGGCGACCACGCGCTGCGCCTCGGCGACCAGACCGTGGGCGACGCGTTCGTCCATGACAAAGGGGTTGGTCTCGCCGCCGATCAGGAAGGCGACCAGCGGGCGCGGCAGGTCCGCCAGCCGCGGTGCCCAGGCCGCGGCGGCCGCGCGGACCGCGTCCTCGGCGACCTGCATGAACGGCAGGGCCGTGACCAGCACATGGGGCAGCGGCGGCATCTGGTTCTCGCCGCTGGCAATCACCAGGTCGAAGTCGTCGAGGCGGCCCGAGGGCTTGCCAACGAGGGCGATCTTCGTGCGGCCGCCACTCTGCGCCTTGACCCACAGGGCGGCCATGGACGGGCGCCGGCCAACGGTGAGCACGAGATCCGGCCAGGGGGCCTCGAGGGGGTCGGAGCGTTCGGCGTCGAGGTGCTCGAGGGTGGGCCGGTAGCGGGGCTTGCCGTAGACCCACTGCGGCCGGGGCTGGACGAAGCGGCGTTCCACCGGCCAGCCCAGGGCCTCGACGATCGTTTCCACCTGGCCGTTGTCACCGCGCTTGTCGCCGAGGATGACCCAGGTGCGCGGCGCCACCACTCAGCCCTCGCCGGCGTTGCTGCCGTAGCCGAGGACCGGGTCACTGCGCGCGTCGAGGAGCGCCTCGAGCTCGGCCACCTGCGCGGGCGGAAAGTCCTCGCGGTAGCCGCCGACCCTGCCGCGCCGTACCTTGAAGGTGGTGGGGTCCTCAGCGTTCACCAGCTTCATGCCGCCCTGGCGGAAGGTGCCGCTGGTCTCGAGCTTGCGCAGGTTGTCGAAGGAGCCCCAGTCCACCGCCTCGCGGATCTCGGCCTCCGTGAAGGACTCGCCGACATGGGCGAGGATCCGGCCGAGGGTCGCCACGGGTTCCCCGCGCAGGTCCTCGTAGCGGACCAGCAGGCCCCGCGGCAGGGCCTGGACATTGCGCGCCCAGCTGTTTTCATAGTCGATGAGGAAGGGCAGGCCGATATCCGAATGGCGCACGAAGTCCCAGAGTTCGACGCTGTGCCGATCGATAGGGTGATCGATGCCGGCGTTGATGAGTTCCTGCTTGGCCCGGGACTGACGCCGGGTGAACTGGTGGTACCAGGACACGGCGATATCGATGGGGTGGCGGGCCAGGAAGACCACCGGCTTGTGCCGCAGCGGGTTGTCGGGGGCGCCCTCGGCGAGGCGCCTGCCCACCTCGCCCTCGTAGCTGTAGCAGCCGTTGGTAGCGGCCAGGCGGGGAATCCCGGGGATCCTGCGGGCGAACTCGTCGGTGTTGATGAGCTTCGATTCCGGCAGGTTGTGGCGCAGCTGGTAGAGCCGGCTGATCATGGCCTTGAGCCAGGTATTGCCGCTCTTCGGGTGGCCGATGATCAGGAAGTTGGCCCGCTGGGCCTTGGCCAGCTCCAGCTGCGCCAGGTACTTGCGCCGCAGGCCGATGCGCGTGCGCGCGGGCAGCAGTTCCGTCGGGGCGATGATCAGCGCTTTCTTGACGCCGTCGCTCAGGTTCAGCATGACGATTCCCGGCCCTTGCGGCCGTCAGGATGACTGAAAACGCCGCGGAGTATGCGCGATGAGGTCCGCCTTCGCCAGCGAGCACCCTGTTAAATAAGACCGGCGGGGCGGAACGGGCTACAATCGCCGGCGTGATCATCGACCGCTACCTGAGCCGGGAAATCCTCTCCCCCTTCGGCCTCGGCCTGGGGCTGCTCGTGCTCGTGTTCGTGGGCTACTCCCTGGCCCAGCAGCTCACGCTGGCGGCCGCCGGCCAGCTGGACCTGGTCACGGCGGGGCAACTCGTGCTCCTGCGCACCCTCGTGGTGCTGGAGGTGCTCCTGCCCTCGGCCCTGTTTTTCTCGGTGCTGGCCGGTCTCGGGCGCCTCTACCGGGACGGCGAGATGAGCGCCCTCTACGCGGCCGGGGTCAGCCGCCGGCGCATCCTCGGGACCGTATTCCTCCTCGCCATCGTCATCGCCGGCGTCACCGGTCTCCTGTCCGTGGAGGGACGCCCCTGGGCCTACCGCGAGAGCTACCGGCTGCAGGCGCAGGCCGCCGCCGAGTTCGACCTGAAGAAGATGGCGACCGGCGAGTTCGTCACCATGGGCGACAGCGATTACACCTTCATCGCCGACGACCTCGACCTCGACCGCGGCCTGCACAAGTCCGTGTTCCTGCAGAAGCCCCACGAGGACGGTGCCCGCGCCGAGCTGATCTACGCGGACAGCGCCGCCCTGCCCACGCTGAACCCGAGCGAACCGCTCACCGCCACCTTCTACGATGGCTACCACTATCTTCTCGACAACCGGGAACAGCTGGACGTGAGCATGAACTTCGGCACCCTGACGATCCGCCTGCCGGGCACCGAGGCGCAGGAGCGCTACCGGCGCAAGGCGGAACCCACGGCGGCGCTGCGGCGCTCGGACCGGGCGAAGGACATCGCCGAGTACCAGTGGCGCATCACCACGCCGCTGGCCACCGTGCTGCTGGCCCTTATCGCCGTTCCCCTGGCGCGCTCCGCGCCGCGGGAGACGCGCACCCGCAGCTTCCTCGTGGCCATCGGCGCCTACGTCTGCCTGTTCGCCATCACCAGCGCCGTGCGCACGGGCATGGAGCAGGGCACGGTGCCCGAGCTGCCCGGCCTCTGGGGGACCTACGGGGTCTTCGCCGTGTTCCTCGCGCTCCTGCTGCGGCCGCCGCGGCTGCCCGGGCTGCCGGGGCTGCGCCGGTGAGCATCCTCACCCGCTATATCGCGGCTGCGCTCGTGCGCGGCTGGCTTGTCACCTTCCTGGTGGTCGCCTCGGTCTTCGGGCTCCTCGCCTTCATCGACGAGCTGGACGCGGCCCAGGGCAACTACGGCGCCGTCGCCGTGGCCAGCTACACGCTCATGGTGCTGCCGCAGCAGCTGTTGTCGCTGGCGCCGGTGATCCTGCTCCTCGGTACGATCATCGGTCTCGCCGGACTGCAGAAGGGCTCGGAGCTCACGGTGATCAGCTGCGCCGGCGTCCCGGTCAGCCGCCTGCTCCTGGCCATCGCCGTGCCCACCTCGGTGGTCGCGCTGCTGCTCTGGGTGGGCATGGAGACCGTGACCGCCCCGCTGCACCAGCGCGCCGAGGCCCTGCGCCTGGCGCTGCGCTACAACAACCCGCACACCCTGCCCGCCGGCGGGGTCTGGTCGAAGAGCGGCCGCCGCTACATTCACCTCGGCACCATGCGCGACGAGCGGGTGCCCGCGGATATCGCCCTCTACGCCTTCGACGCCGAGGGCCGGCTCGAGCGCGCCATCCACGCGGCGACGGCCAGCGTCGGCGACGACCGCCGCTGGCAGTTCCACGATGTGCAGGAGAAAGTCCTCGAGGACGGGCAGCTGACGACCCGCCGCCTGGACAGCCTCGCCGTCGACAACCTCTGGGCCCGGCGGGAGCTGCCGGTGCTGTCCCTGTCACCCGAGAGCATGCGCCTGCCCGTGCTTTACGGCTACGGCACCTATCTGGCGGCCAACGCCCGCGACGCGCGCAGCTACCTGAGCACCTTCTGGCAGCGGCTGGCGCTGCCCCTCACCGCCGCCGCCATGGTCTTCCTGGCGACACCGCTGAGCGCCCAGCTCGGTTCCCGCCGGGGCAACGCGGTGGGAGTGAACCTCGCGATCGGCGCGCTGATCGGCATCGGCTTCTACCTCGGCTCGCAGATCGCCTTTGCCCTCGGCACCCTGGTCGGCCTGCCGCCGCTGCTGGTTGCGCTGCTGCCGGCCCTCGTGATCGCCGCTTTCGCCGCGCTGCTGCTCCGGCGCATGCACTGGTAGACTGGCGCCCCTCGCCCACGGACCCCTCCCCGCCATGCGCCTGATGCTCAGCTTTTTCCGCAGCTACCGCGGCCCGACGCTGCTCATGCTGCTGGCGCTGCTGCTGTCGGGGCTGGCCGAGGGGGTGGGCCTGTCGGCGCTGCTGCCGCTGCTGAACATCGCCCTGGGCAGCGGCCGACTCACCGGCGACGCGGGCGAGCCGCCGTCGGGCTACGAGCAGCTGGTGCTCGATGCCCTCGCCGGCCTCGGCATCGCCACCACCCTGGGCAACATGCTGCTGATCGTGCTCGCGGGCGTGTTCCTGAAGAGCGTGTTCCTTCTCGTCGCCCAGCGCCAGGTGGGCTACACCGCTGCCCAGGTGGGTACGGACCTGCGCCTGCAGATGCTGCGGGCGGTGCTGCGCAGCCGCTGGGAGTACTTCCTGCACCAGCCCGCGGGCAGGCTCACCAACGCCCTGGCCACGGAGGCGGAGCGCTCCTCCCAGTCCTTCGTCCACGGCGCCACGGCGATCACCTTCCTGATCCAGTCGCTGATCTACGGCAGCGTCGCCTTTGCCCTGTCCTGGCGCGCCTCCCTGGTGGCCATCGGCGCCGGCGCCATCGTTATCGGCCTGTCCCACTTCCTGGTGCGCATCACCCGCCGCGCCGGCCGCAAGCAGACGCGGATGCTGACGTCCCTGGTGGGCAACCTCACGGACATCCTGCAGTCCGTGAAGCCGATCAAGGCCATGGCCCGGGAAGCGCGCGCCGACCAGGTGCTCGCCGAGGACACGCGCCAGCTGAACCGGGCGCTGCGCCGGCAGGTGCTGGCCTCCGCGCTCCTCGACTCGGCGCAGGAGATGATGTTCGCCATCTTTATCTGCCTCGGCATCTACCTGGCCCTCGAGGGCTACCAGATGGCCCTGCCCAGGGTGATGGTCCTGGTGGTCGCCCTGGGCCGGGCCTTCTCCTTCCTCGGCAAGGTACAGAAGCAGTACCAGAAGCTCACGCAGGGCGAGAGCGCCTACTGGGCCATGCTCGACAGCATCGCCGAGGCCGACGCCGCCGCCGAGGCCAGCGGCGGCAGCGCGCCGGCACCGCTCAGCGAGGCCATCGCCTTCCGCGACGTGGCTTTTGCCTACGACGGCCGCCACCCGGTCTTCGAGGGCCTGACGCTGGAGATTCCCGCCGGCGCCCTCACTACCCTGGTCGGCCCCTCGGGCACCGGCAAGACCACCCTGGTGGACCTCACCATCGGGCTGCTGCAGCCGGGCCGCGGGGAGGTGCTCATCGACGGCGTGCCCCTGGCGACGCTCGACGCCCGCGGCTGGCGCCGGCAGATCGGCTATGTCCCCCAGGACACGGTGCTCCTGCACGCGAGCATCCTGCAGAACGTGACCCTCGACGATCCGGCCCTGAGCCGGGAAGACGCCGAGCGGGCGCTGCGCGATGCCGGCGCCTGGGACTTCGTGGCGGCGACGCCGCAGGGCATGGACACGGTGGTCGGTGAGCGCGGCGTCAAGCTCTCCGGCGGCCAGCGCCAGCGCGTCGTCATCGCCCGGGCCCTGATCAACCGGCCGCGGCTGCTCATCCTCGACGAGGCCACCAGCGCCCTGGACCCGGCCAGCGAAGCGGCCGTGCGCCAGACCATGGAACGGCTCAAGGGACGGCTGACCCTCCTCGCCATCTCCCACAACCGCGCCATGATCGATGCGGTCGAGAGCCCAGCATCAGCCAGCAGTGGGGGCGCAGCACGGCCAAGTGGTCGGTGATCGT
>CAYFVG010000048.1:7622-14239 GCA_964346365.1 uncultured Alteromonadaceae bacterium | reverse complement strand
CTCACTATCTCGGCCCGACAATTTGCTGATGCCTTCGACGACGAGTTCCGCGCCGGTAGATCACGTCGACGCGGACCGGCCCGTCGACGGTGCGCATGTAGACGCAAACATCGTCGCCGACGAACAGGTCCGCGCCCTCCACCAGCTCGGCGCCCATACCCTGGGCCAGAAAGGCGTGCTCGAAGTAGGCGGCGTTGTAGATGCCCGGCGTCAGCACCACCACGCAGGGACGCTTGCGCTCCCGCGGCGAGAGAGATGCGAGCATCTGGTACAGCTGCGACGGGTAGTCGTCCACCGGCAGAATGCTGTAGTTCTCGAACAGCTCCGGCAGCACGCGCTTGGTGATCTCGCGGTTCTCCACCATGTAGGAGACCCCGGACGGTACCCGCAGATTGTCCTCGAGAACGTAGAGGTGACCGTCGGCATCGCGGATCAGGTCCGAGCCACAGACGTGGGCCCAGACGCCGAAGCGCGGCGAGACGCCGGCACACTGCGGCTTGTAGTTGCTGGAATCGAGGACGATCTCCGCCGGGATGAGGCCGTCGGCGAGGATTTTCTGCTTGTTGTAGATGTCGTCGATGAAACAGTTCAGCGCCCGGCTGCGCTGCACGAGGCCCGCGCGCACGGCGGTCCACTCGCGGGCGGTGATGATCCGGGGGATGATGTCGAAGGGCCAGGCCCGGTCGATGTTGCCGCCCTCCGTGTACACCGTGAAGGAGACACCCATTTCGCGGATCGCCGCGGCGGCGGCGGCGCGGCGCGCGGCGAACTCCGCGGCGGGCAGGCGCTTGAGCAGGCCCACGGCGCCGCGGGCGGCCGTGCGGGGATGCCCCTTCGCCGTGATCAGCTCGTCGTAAAAAGGGGCCGACCGGTACCCGTTCCAGCTTTCTTCCATGACCGCTCCCTGATGACGACTCCCTGCCGAATGACGACTCCCTGCCGAGCGCACGCGGACCGACCCGGCATCACCGGGCCAGCCTCGGGTGCCTGGCTGAAAAGCTGCAAAACTTGCGCCAATATAACGAAAAACCCCGGCCCCGGCACGACCGCTGGGCGGGATCGGGCCGGGGCGCTACACTCGAGCCTGACACTGCACCGGGAGCGACAACGCCATGCGCCAGACTCACCACCGCGCCTGCCATCTCTGCGAGGCCATCTGCGGCCTGCTCATCGAGACCGAAGACGACCGCGTCTTATCCATCAAGGGCGACCCCGACGACCCCCTGAGCCGGGGCCATATCTGTCCCAAGGCCGTGGCCCTGAGAGATATCCACGAAGACCCGGATCGGCTGCGCCGGCCGGTAAAAAAAGTGCGCGACGAGGGCGGCGTGCGCTGGGAGGAGATCAGCTGGGAGGAGGCCCTCGACACGACCGCCGAGCGCCTGCTGGCCATCCGCCGCGACCACGGCGTGGACGCCATCGGCATCTACATGGGCAACCCGACGGTGCACAACGTCGGCATGATGACCCATCAGAACAATCTGTTTCGTTTTCTGCGCACGAGGAACCGCTTCTCCGCCACCTCCGTGGACCAGCTGCCCCACCACCTGACATCCCTCTGGCTCTTCGGCCACAAGTCGCTGTTCCCGATCCCGGACATCGACCGCACGGACTACTTTCTTATGCTCGGCGCCAACCCGGTGGCCTCGAACGGCAGCATCTGGACGGTCCCGGACGTGCGCCGGCGGATCAAGGAGCTCACGGCCCGCGGCGGGCGCCTGGTGGTCATCGATCCGCGGCGCACGGAAACCGCGGAGCTTGCCAGCGAGCACCATTTCATCCGCCCGGGCAGCGATGCCCTCTTCCTCGCCGCCCTGCTGCATACCCTCTTCGACGAACAGCTCGCCGACCCGCGACAGCTCGCGTCCTTTGTCGACGGTCTCGACGAGGTGGCGGCGGCACTGGCCCCGTTCACCGCCGAGGCAGTCGCCGACAGCACGGGCATTGAGGCCACGACCCTGCGCGGCATCGCCCGGGACTTCGCCGCGGCGGAGGCGGCGATCTGCTACGGCCGCATGGGCGTGTCCACGCAGGCCTTCGGCGCGCTCTGCCAGTGGCTCATCCAGCTCATGAACATCGCCACCGGCAACCTCGACCGCCCCGGCGGCTCCCTGTTCACCCTGCCGGCCATGGACCAGGTGCAGCACACGGGCCCGGGCGGCTTCGACCGGCACCGGAGCCGGGTGCGCGGTCTGCCGGAGTTCGACCGGGAGCTGCCGGCGGCGGTGATGGCCGAGGAGATCACAACCCCCGGCGAGGGCCGGATCCGCGCCCTGTTTACCGGCGCCGGCAACCCGGTGCTGTCGACCCCCAACGGCCGGGCCCTCGACGACGCCCTCGAGCAGCTCGAGTTCATGGTCAGCCTCGACCCGTACCTCAACGAGACCACCCGGCACGCGGACCTCATCCTGCCGCCGACCTCGCCCCTGGAGCACGACCACTACGACATCGCCTTTCACATCAACGCGGTGCGCAACACGGCGCGCTACAGCGAGCCGGTGTTCGACAAGCCCGAGGACAGCCTGCACGACTGGGAGATCTTCGCCGCGCTCGGGGAGCGCGTGGCCGCGGCCCTCGGCGAGGAGCCGCGGGAGCCCATGGCGCCGCACGAAATGGTCGACCTGGGCCTGCAGTTCGGCCCCTACGGCCGGGACAGCGAGCACAAGCTGGACCTGGCAACGCTGAAGGCGAACCCCTCCGGGGTGGACCTCGGCCCGCTCGCACCGCAGCTGCCGGAACGCCTGCTCACCGCGGACAAACGCATCCACTGCGCCGCACCGCTGCCCCTCGCGGACCTGGAGCGCCTCCGGGACAGCCTCGGGGAGGACAGCGACACCTTGCGCCTCATCGGCCGCCGCCACGTGCGCGACAACAACAGCTGGATGCACAACTACCACCGCCTGGTGAAGGGCCGCGATCGCTGCACGCTTCTCGTGCACCCGGCGGACCTCGACCGGCACGGGCTCCGGGACGGCGACCGCGCCCGGCTCGCGTCGCGCACCGGCGAGCTCGCGGTGACCGTGGAGGCCTCGGACAGCGTCATGCGCGGGGTGGTGAGCCTGCCCCACGGCTATGGCCACGATCGCGCGGGTGTGCGCCTCGGCACCGCCCGTGCCAAAGCGGGCGTATCGTGCAATGATATTACCGACGACCGGTGGCTGGACGCCCTGTCGGGCAATGCCGCCGTCAACGGGGTGCCGGTCACCCTCGCCGCGGCGCCGTGAACTCCCGTCGCCGCCCGGTGCAGCTGGAGGAAAGACCATGGAAGTGACGACGATTGTGTTCTGGCTGGTGATCCTGGCCCTGGTGATCTACGCCATCAGCATCTACAACACGCTGGTCAAGCTGAAGAACCGCTTCCAGAATGCTTTCGCCCAGATCGAGGTGCAGCTGAAGCGCCGCTACGACCTGATCCCCAACCTCGTCGAAACCGCCCGGGGCTACATGGCTCACGAGCGCCAGACCCTCGACGCCGTCACCACTGCCCGCAACGAGGCGGCGGCGCTGCTCAAGGCCATTGGCGAGGGCGGCGAAAGCGGCGGCAGCACCCCGGCCCTGGCGGATCTTGCCGGCGCCGAGAACGCCCTGCAGGGTGCCCTCGGCAAGCTGAACGTCACCATGGAGGCCTACCCGGACCTCAAGGCCAGCGAGAACATGCAGCAGCTGTCCGAGGAGCTGACCAGTACGGAGAACCGCGTGGCCTTCGCCCGCCAGGGCTACAACGACGCGGTGATGGCCTACAACACCTACCGCCAGAGCTTCCCGCCGGTGGCGCTGGCGGGCACCTTCGGCCATCCGGCGGATGCGGAACTCCTGGAATTCGACGACAGCCCGCAGATCCAGGCGGCGCCGCGCGTCGCATTCTAGTGGGCCACGCGGTTCCAGGGCCCCGGTAGCGCGAGGACGCCGGTGGACTTCTTCGCCCAGCAGGACCTGGCCCGGCGCAACGCGCGCCTGCTGGTGATTCTCTTTACCCTCGCGGTCATCGGCCTCGTACTGCTGACCAACGGGCTGGTCGCCGCCTTCCTGTTCTTCTCCGAAGACTACAACGTCTACGCGGGCAGCCGCGGCGGCTGGGCCGGCTTCCTCGAGCAGCTCAGCTGGGACCGCTTCGGGGCCATCGGCCTCCTGGTGGTCGGGAGCGTGTTCCTGGTCTCCCTGGTCAAGTGGATCCAGCTCGCCGCGGGCGGCAAGGCCATCGCAGAGACCCTGGGCGCGGAAAAGGTCCTGCCGCAGACCCGCGATGCGGACGAGCGCCGGGCCCTCAACATCGTTCAGGAACTCGCCCTGGCCGCGGGCATGCCCGTCCCGGACCTGTACCTGCTCCGGGACGAGCGCGGCATCAACGCCTTCGCCGCCGGGGTCACCCAGGCCGACGCCGTGATCGCCGTGACCAGCGGCGCCCTGCACCACCTCAAACGCCAGGAGCTGCAGGGCGTCATCGGCCACGAGTTCTCGCATATTCTGAACGGCGACATGCGCCTGAACGTGCGCCTGGCGGCCCTGCTCAAGGGCATCACCTTCCTCGGCGACGTCGGCTACCTGCTGCTGCGGGCGGGCACCACCCGGCGCCGCCTGCGCCGCGGCGGCCGCAGCGGCAATAACGGCGGCGCGGCCCTGCCCGTGCTCGGCCTCGGGCTGCTGGTGATCGGCTGGATCGGCGGCACCTGCGCCGGCTTCATCAAGGCCGCCATCAGCCGGCAGAAAGAGTACCTCGCCGACGCCGGGGCCGTGCAATTCACCCGGGATGCGGACGGCATCGCCGACGCCCTCAAGGTGATCGGGGGTTATGTCCCGGGCACCCTGGTGCACCGGGCCCGGGCCGCGGAGCTGTCGCACATGTTCTTCGGCACCGTCACCCACGGCCTCTGGCAGGGATTCGCAACCCACCCGCCCCTGGAGGCGCGCATCCGACGTATCCAGCCGCGCTGGGACGGTGAGTACATCAGCCGGCCGGTGCGCCACTACCCGAACACCCGCATCGAGAGTGCGGACATGGAGTTCCGCCCCGGCCGCGAGGGCCTGGTCGCGGCGGTGGCTGCGGTGGAGGCGGCCCGGGGCACGAGCGAGGGACCGGGGCTGTCCCTGCCGGAAGCCTCGTCGACACTGCCGCCGCTACCGCAGTCGCCGTCCGGCGAAGAGACCGCGGCGAGGCCGGCACCCGGGCAGTCATCCCCGGGTGGAGCGGCCCCCACTATCCCGCGCGGGCTCCTCAGCCATGTCGACGACCCCCTGGGCGCCTCGTCGCTGCTGCTCGGCCTGCTTATCAGCGACGACCCGGCGCAGCGGGAGCGGCAGCTTGCGCTCATCGCCGAGCGCGAGGTGCCCGGGCAGGCGACTCTCGTGAACACCGTGGCGCCGGGGCTCGCCGCCCTGCCCGCGGGGCTGCGCCTGCCGCTGGTGAACCGCTGCCTGCCGGCCCTGCGCGCCATGAGCGCGCCGCAGTACCGCACCTTCAAGGAGACGCTCCTCGCCGTGATCCGCGCGGACCAGCGCACGGAGCTGCTGGAGTGGTGCCTGTACCAGCTGGTGCGCCACTATCTCGACCCGGAGTTCGTGCAGGTCACGCCGAGCCGGCCGCGCTATCGGCGCCTGGGCAAAGTCGCGGAGCCGCTGACGGACGTGCTCTCGGTCCTCGCGCACGAGGGCAGCGGCGAGGCGGCGACCGCCTTCGCCCGCGCCCGCGAGGTGCTGGCGCTGCCGAAGCTGGCCCTGAAGCCGCCGGAGGCCCTGTCCGTGCGCGCCTTCAGCGAAGCGGTTCACACCCTCGCCGACTGCTACCCGCTGCTGAAGCCGCGCATCCTCAAGGCCATGGGCGAGGCAGCCAGCGAGGACGGGCACATCTGCCCGGTGGAATACGAGATTGTCGCCAGCATCGCCGCAGTAATCGACTGCCCCCTGCCGGACGACCTCCAGGCACCGCCGCTCTAGCGGAAACCGGCTCTCCCCTGCTGGGGATGCTTCGCATCAGCCCGATTCATTCGTTACCGGTCCGGACCTTCCAAAACGGCGAGGCTCTGCTATGTTTTTGAGGGTGCCGGATTGACGGCGTCGCCGGGTCGGGAGCAAGGAGCGCTCCGCCGCGTGGCCACCGGTACCTGCAAGCTACTGCCAATACCGCACAAGGAGGTACGGTCATGCGCATCACTCCCGCGCCATCGCGCGCCCACGTCGAGTTCCCCCACAGCCTCAAGCAGGCGCCACCGGTGCCCGTTCGTCCGGACCCGGACCTGGACAAGCCGCGGCACTTCCCGCTCTCGCACACCACGGAGCGGGTGCTGCGCATGCTCCTCGAGGACGACCTGTCGCGCCTGCGCGCCGACAGCGTCGCCGAGCGCCTGGATATCAGCGGCACCACGCTGCGCCGGCGGCTGCGGGCCGACCACACGAGCTACCAGTTCCTGCTGGACCGGGCCCGCCAGTACCGCTGCGAGCGCCTGCTCGCCGAGCGCCGTCTTCCGGGCAAGTGCCTGGCCGAGGCCCTCGGCTACAACGAGGTAAACAGCTTCTACCGCGCTTTCCGGCGCTGGACCGGGCTGGGCTTCGCGGAATACCGGCAGCAGCTGGAAAGCTGAGAGACGCCCTGGAACCCGGCTCGGCGTCTCCGGGCACCGGCG
>CAYFVG010000048.1:0-7522 GCA_964346365.1 uncultured Alteromonadaceae bacterium | reverse complement strand
CCGCGGGTCGGGGCTTTCCGCGAGGACTGTCCGAGTCCCGCGAATTCGCGCAGCGAATTCCGGTCGAGTTCCGCAGCGGCCGACCCGCGGCTCGCCCCTGCGGCCGTTACCGACCCTTCGGCCCCGACGGCGCCGGGCTACGAAGTACCGGACGATACTGCTTCAGTCGAAGGGATGCCGCAGGATGATCGTCTCGACCCGGTCCGGGCCCGTCGAGATGATGTCGATGGGGGCGCCGACCACCGCCTCGATGCGGGCGATGTAGTCGCGCGCCGCCGCGGGCAGCTCGTCGAGGCTGCGGGCACCGAGAGTGCTTTCCTGCCAGCCGGGCACCGTCTCGTAGACCGGCACCAGGCCCGCGTAGTCGTCCGAATCGATGGGGCTCGGCACCGGGTTTCCCTCGGCATCGGCGTAACCCACGCAGAGCTGGATGGCCTCCAGGCCGTCGAGCACATCGAGCTTGGTCAGGCAGAGGCCGCTCACCGAGTTGATGGCGACGGCGTTGCGCAGGGCCACGGCGTCAAACCAGCCGCAGCGCCGGGGCCGGCCCGTGGTGGCGCCGAACTCGTGGCCCTTGGCGGCCAGGTGGGCGCCGGTGTCGTCAAAGAGTTCCGTCGGAAACGGGCCGGAGCCCACGCGGGTCGTGTAGGCCTTGGTGATGCCGAGCACATGGTCGAGATAGAGCGGGCCGAAACCGGAGCCGGTGGCCGTGCCGCCGGCGGTGGTGTTCGAGCTGGTGACGAAGGGATAGGTGCCGTGGTCGATGTCGAGCAGGGAACCCTGCGCGCCCTCGAAGAGAATGCGCGAACCCTTGCGGCGCAGCTCGTGGAGCAGAGCCGTCACATCAACCATCATCGGCAGCAGCTCCTCGCCCTGGGCGAGGGCCTCGTCGGCGACGGCGCTTACGTCCATCGGCTTGACCCTGTAGAAGTGCTCGAGCTGAAAATTGTGGTACTCGAGCACCTCCTCGAGGCGACGGCGGAAACGCTCGGGCTGCGCCAGGTCGCCGAGGCGCAGCCCGCAGCGGGAGACCTTGTCCTCGTAGGCGGGTCCGATGCCGCGGCCCGTGGTGCCGATCCTGGCGTCGCCGCGGCGCAGCTCCCGGGCCTTGTCCAGGGCCACGTGGTAGGGAAGGATCAGCGGACAGGCGGGCGAGAGGCGCAGGCGCTCGCGAACCGGGACACCCCGCGCCTCGAGCTCCCGCAGCTCCTCGAGGAGCGCACCCGGGGCCAGGACCACACCGTTGCCGATAAGACACTGCACATCCGCGCGCAGGACGCCGGAGGGGATCAGGTGCAGAACAGTCTTCTGGCCATCGCAGACCAACGTGTGGCCGGCGTTGTGGCCACCCTGGAAACGGACCACGGCATCGGCCCGGTCCGTGAGCAGGTCGACGATCTTGCCCTTGCCCTCGTCGCCCCACTGGGTGCCGAGGACCACGATGTTCTTTCTCATGCTTGCGGTCTCGTCAGTTGCCGCGGCGCGGTTGCACCGACCAGCTGCCGCCGGCGGCGGCGAGTTCCCGCTGACAGCGCGGGTCGGTCTCACCGGTGAGGGAGACGATCACGACTTCGCCGGCGGCGCGCAATGCGTTGATGGCGGCCAGCAGCGACGGGTCGTCCCCCGCGGGGGCGGCGATGGCGCCGGCCGGCGTGACAGCCGGCTCCGTGTCGGCCTGCAGCTGCACCAGGGTTTTCAGGTCCGTGGCGAAGCCCGTGGCCGGACGGGCACGGCCGTAGGCGCGGCCGACGTTGTCGTAGCGGCCGCCGTTGGCCACGGCCTCGCCGTGCCCCGGTAGATAGGCGGAGAACACGATGCCCGTGTGGTAGTGGTAGCCACGCAGCTCCGCGAGATCGAAGTACACGTCCACGGCGGGGTGATGAGCCGCCACCTGCTCCGCCACCGAGCGCAGGGTCTCGAGGGCGTCGGCGATAGCCGGGGCGACCGGCACGAGCGCCGCTGCCGCCCGGTCCAGGACCGCGGCGCCGCCGTGCAAATCGAGGAGCACCAGCAGCGCCTCGCGAGCGCCGGGCGCCGCCTCGGCGAGCACGGCCTCGAGATCCGGGCGGGACTTGCGCTGCAGCGCGTCGAAGACAGCGGCCTCCACCGCGGGCGGCAGGGCGAGCTGGGTCAGCAGCGCGCCGCAGACATCGCCGTGGCCGAGATCGAGAGTCACCGCCTCCCCCACGCCGGCGGCGGCGAGCGTCGCCAGCATGAGGTTGATCACCTCGACGTCGGCGTTGAGGGTCGCGGCGCCGAAGAGTTCGGCGCCCGCCTGAACCGGCGACCGCGAGGCCAGCGCCGTTTTCGGCCGCGCGTGCAGGGTCGACCCGGCGTAACACAGCCGGCTCACGCCGTCATCGGCGAGGGCGTGGGCGTCGATACGCGCCACCTGCGGCGTGATATCCGCGCGGATGCCCAGGGTGCGGCCGCTGGGCTGGTCCGGGACCTTGAAGGTCAGGGTGTCGAGGTCCGCGCCCACGCCCTCGAGAAGGGACTCGGTGAACTCCACCAGCGGCGGCACCACGAGCCGGTAGCCCCAGCTCGCGTAGAGATCGAGCACGCGGCGCCGCAGCGCCTCCAGCCGCGCCGCGCGCTCGGGCAGCAGCTCATCGACGCCGTCGGGCAGTTGCCAGCGGTCAACGGTATCCATGGTCGTTCTCACGGCACACGCTCAATTCACCAGGTACAGAAGCCCCAGGCCCACGAGCATGCTGCCGAGGCCGAAGCGCCGGATCGCGGCGTCGTCGAGCTGAGCGACCAGCACGACCATGCCGCGCCAGCGCGCCGGGGACAGAAACGGCAGCAACCCCTCGAGCACCAGCACGAGAGCCACCGCGACCGGGAAGACCTGCCAGAAGTCCATAGAGCTCCGCAACGGGATGACAGCCGGGGCCGACAACCGAGGCCGACAACAAGGGCCGGCAAAAAGATCAATAAAAAAACCGCGGGGCCGGCGCGAAGCAACAATGCGCCAACCCTCACGGTTGTCGAATGATACCACAGGGGTTGCCGGGAGACGCACCCGGTCGAAAGCCCTGGCCAACCCGAGGCGCTGCATTGTAGAAGCAGCACTCCGGCCTGTGCCAGGGCCTCTGCGGGAGGCGCGCTCCCGTGCCGACGGGCTGTTAGTCCGGGGAGTCGGCGTCCTTGAGGTAGCGGAAGAATTCGCTATCCGGCTTCAGAAGCATGATGTCGCCCTGCGCCTGAAAGGCCTCGCCGTAGGCCCGGAGGCTGCGCGTAAAACTGTAGAACTCCGGGTTCTGCCCGAAGGCGTTCGCGTAGACGGCGGTGGCGCGGGCATCGCCCTCACCGCGGATTTCCTCCGCCTCGCGGAAGGCGTTGGCCTCGAGCACCGTCACCTCACGGTCCGCGGCGGCCCGGATACCCTCGGCGAGCTCGTTGCCCTGGGCGCGGTGCTCGCGGGCCTCCTTCTCCCGCTCGGCGTTCATACGCCGGTAGACCGATTCGGAGACATCCGGCGGCAGATCGATCTGCTTCACGCGCACGTCGATGACCTCGACGCCGAGCTCGGTGCGGGCCACCCGGTCGAGGGCTTTGCTGATGGCTGCCATGAGCTCATCCCGCTCCCCGGATACCACCTCCTGAATGGTCCGCGCGGCGACCTCGTTGCGCAGGCCGTCGTTGATGCGCTGGGCGAGCAGCCCGGCCGCCCGCGATTCCTCGCCGTTGGTCGCGGTATAGAATTTCGCCGTGTCGTCCACTCGGTACTTGGCGTAGGAATCGACGATCAGCGCCTTCTGCTCCTGCGTGAAGAAGCGCTCGGGCTGGGAGTCGACGGTCAGCACCCGGCCGTCAAACTTGCGCACGTTGTTGACGAAGGGAACCTTGATGTGCAGGCCGGGCTTCAGGTCCGGGGTCACCACCTCACCGAAGCGCAGCAGAACACCGCGCTCCGTTTCCTTGACGACAAACAGCGAGTTGCTGACCACGAAGAGGGCGAGGACCGCCAGCAGCGTCAGCGTTAGGTTGCGTCCAGACATCTTAGCGTCCTCCTCCACGGCGACTGTCCTGCGCGGCGGCATCGCGGCGCAGCTGATCGGTCACTGCATCCGTCAACTCCCGGATCGCGACACTGTCCAGGGAGCCGCTGCTCCCGGCCCGCGGCGCGCTGGCGGCGCGCTCCGCCATTTTGTCCAGCGGCAGGTACATGATGTTGTTGCCGCCGTCGACATCCACCATGACCTTGTTGGTCTTGCCGAGGACCCCCTGCATCGCGTCGATGTACAGGCGCTCCCGGGTGACCTTGGGCGCCTTTTCGTACTCGGCGAGGAGCTGGCGGAAACGTTCCGCCTCACCCTCGGCGCGGGCGACCACCTGGTCGCGGTAGGCCGAGGCCTCTTCGATGGTCCGCTGGGCACGGCCCCGGGCCTCGGGGACGATACCGTTGGCGTAGGACTGGGCCTCGTTTTTCACCCGCTCCTCGTCCTCGCGGGCCTTGATCACGTCGTCGAAGGCAGCCTGCACCTGGCCCGGCGGCTTCGACTCGTCGACATTCACCGTGCTGATGCGGATACCGGTGCCGTAGGTGCTGGTGTAGGCCTGCAGCCGGTCGCGCATCTCCTGGGCAATCCGCGCCCGGCCCTCGGTGAGCACCAGGTCCATGGTCATGCCGCCGACCACGTGACGCAGGGCGCTCTGGGCCGCCTGTTCGAGGGAATTCTCCGGCGCCCGCACCTCGAGGACATAGCTCTTCACATCGTCGACGACATACTGCACGGAGGTGCGCACCTCGACGATGTTCTCATCCTGAGTCAGCATCACTTCGCGAAAGCTCTTCGACCGCACCTTGGTGGTGTTGACCCTGATCACCTCGTCGATCAGCGGCGGGTTCCAGTGCAGGCCGGGCATGGCCGTGCTCTGGTAGCTGCCGAAGCGCAGGATGACCGCACGCTCCTGTTCGTCGACCTGGTAGAAGCCCATCAGGGCCCAGACGACGAAGATACCCGCCGCCACCAGCCCGAGCACGGCGCCGGACAGGTTCGGCCCGCCGCCACCGCCGCCGGAGCCGCCACGGCGGCCGCCGAACAGGCCGGCGAGGCGCTGCTGCAGTTTGCGCAGGGCCTCGTCGAGGTCCGGTGGGCCCTGATCCCCACCGCCCCACGGGTCGTTCGGTTTCTTGCCGCCACCCGGCTCGTTCCAGACCATAGCCATCTCCTGCTCGTTAAAGGCCAACATTCCAAAAGCGTCCACATTCTAGCAAAAAGGAAGGGTGCACCATCGCTGTTCGGTGCTTCCCGGTGTCAAATTCGACCGTTCGTCAAATCAGGCCGCGCCCTCGCTGGCGACGAGGCGCTCCCAGTCCGCCCGCTGCAGGCGCACGGACACATGCGCCGCGCCGTCGCTGCCGTAATGCTCGTCGCATACCGCACCGAGCCGGTAGAGAGCGGCGCGCAGCCGACCCTGCTCCGGGGCGAGGACAAGGTCGCGGGCGACCATATCGTCACCGACGATCTCGCCGATGGCGCCGAGGCAGGCCTCGAGCCCCGCGCCATCGCGGGCACTGACCCAGGCGCGCAGCGGGCGCCCGGTATCATCGCGATCGATGCGCGGCGCGGCCTCGAGCAGATCGATCTTGTTGTAAACCTCCAACTGCGGCACGTCCTCGGCGCCGATTTCCCGGAGCACCTCCCGTACCTGCAGCACCTGCTCCGCCCGCTCTTCGCTGGCCGCGTCGACCACATGCACAAGGAGGTCGGCACTGCGCGTCTCCTCCAGCGTGGCCTTGAAGGCCTCCACCAGCCGGTGCGGCAGGTGCGAGATGAAGCCTACCGTGTCGGCGAGCACCACCGGCCCCGCCTCGGGCAGCTCCAGGCGACGCAGCGTCGGATCCAGGGTCGCGAAGAGCTGGTCCGCGGCGAAAACCCTGGCGGTGGTCAGGGCATTGAAGAGCGTTGACTTGCCGGCATTGGTGTACCCCACCAGGGCGATCGTCGGCACTTCCGCCCGGCGGCGGGAGCGACGCCCCTGCTCGCGCTGGCGGCGCACTTTCTCCAGCCGGGCGACGATAGACTTGATCCGCGCCCGGAGCAATCGCCGGTCCGTCTCCAGCTGCGTCTCACCGGGGCCGCGCAGGCCGATCCCGCCCTTCTGTCGCTCCAGGTGGGTCCAGCCACGTACCAGCCGCGTGCTTATGTGCCGAAGCTGTGCCAGCTCCACCTGCAGCTTGCCCTCGTGGGTGCGGGCACGCTGGGCGAAGATGTCGAGGATGAGGCCGGTGCGGTCGAGGACCCGGCACTGGAAGGCGCGCTCGAGGTTGCGCTCCTGGCTGGGGCTCAGGGTGTGGTTGAAGATGACCACCCGGGCGTCGCACTTGCGCACGACCGCGGCGATTTCATCGACCTTGCCGGCCCCCACAAACGTGCCCGGGTGCGGTGCATCCCGCTTGCCCATGATGTACGCCACCGGGTCGCCGCCGGCCGAGAGCACCAGCTCCTCGAACTCGCGGGGATCCTCCGCCTCGGACTCGCGCCCCATATCCATGTGCACGAGCACGGCAACCTCGCCGGACGCGGGCCGGTCAAAGAACAAGCAGGCTCTCCCCGGTGACACGCCGGCAGACGCCGGCGCCGGACTCACTCCTCGCTATTGGCATTTTCCTCGGGCGGATTCTGCAGGGGCATCCGCACCATGCGGCCCGGGACGACCGTCGAGATGGCGTGCTTGTAGACCATCTGGCTGACGGTGTTCTTGAGCAGGACAACAAACTGGTCAAAGGACTCGATCTGGCCCTGCAGCTTGATGCCGTTGACCAGATAGATCGACACCGGGACCCGCTCCTTGCGCAGGGTGTTCAGGTAAGGGTCTTGTAGCGTGTGCCCTTTTGACATGACGCTTTCTCCATTTTTGGGCTCCTCGGGGAGCCGGCAGTGTGGGCCCCACACGGGCCAAAAAAACCGAAATAGCCGCGCCGCGCGGCCGTCTTGGCGAGCGCCCCGTGCTGACCCGGGGCAGTCTGGGACCATCGCTCGCGACGATGGTTCCCTGTACTTAACTTACTACATGGGGTGATACGCGAGATAGTTCAAGAGCAGATCTGCAGGATTGCCGCTGGCGGGAAGGCGCGGTTCCGCCAGCGTGTGCTCGACGATCCGGCCGTTCGCGTCCGTCAGCAGCCAGGCCAGGGAGGGCCACTTGCGCAGCCAGGTCAACTGGCGCTTGGCGAGCTGCCGCGTGGCGGCGATGGCACGCGCCCGGGCCGTGGCCAGATCCGTCTCCCCGGCCAGGTGCGCCCAGAGCTGGCGATAGCCGACGCTGCGCAGCGCCGGGAGCCCCGGATCCAGGTCGCCCCGGGCGCGCAGGGCCCGGACCTCGTCGAGGACGCCGGCGGCCAGCATGGCGTCAAAACGCCCGGCGATGCGCTCGTGGAGCACCGCGCGGTCCGCCGGGCACAGGGCCAGCTGGCGCACCCGGTACCCCTCGGCCAGGGGCTCGCCGGCGGTGTCGTGCCAGGCCGACAGGGGCCGACCGCTGGCGCGCCAGACCTCGAGGGCCCGGCCCA
>CAYFVG010000047.1:0-14300 GCA_964346365.1 uncultured Alteromonadaceae bacterium | reverse complement strand
GGGGATCACGGCCAAGGGCGCCTGGGAGTCGGTCAAGCGCCACTTTCGCGACCTGGGCCTCGTCTTCCACCAGGTAGATGTCGCCGCCGTTGCTGCGGTCGTACTGGCCCATGGTGCCCTCGACCTCCGGGTGGCCGGCGTGGCCGATGAGCACGCACTCGCGCCCCTCGGCGCTGTAGCGGGTGACTTCCAGGTGAACCTTGGTCACCAGCGGGCAGGTGGCATCAAAGACCTTGAGGCCGCGCCCGTCGGCTTCCTTGCGCACCGCCTGGGAGACGCCGTGGGCACTGAAGATGACGAGGGCGTCATCGGGGACCTCGGAAAGCTCCTCGACGAACACAGCGCCGCGGTCGCGCAGGTCGTCGACGACGAACTTGTTGTGCACGACCTCGTGGCGCACGTAGACGGGGGCCCCGAAGACCTCGAGGGCCCGCTCGACGATGTCGATGGCCCGGTCCACGCCGGCGCAGAAGCCTCTCGGATTGGCAAGCTGGATGTCCATCAATGCACCTCCGCCGGTTCCACCCGGTGTATCTGCACGTCGAAGATCAGTGTACGCCCCGCCAGCGGGTGATTGAAGTCCACGGTCACCTCGTCGTCATCGAAGGCGACGACCACGCCGGGCAACTCGCCCCCCGCCGCGTCGGCGAAGGAGCAGACCAGGCCCTTCTCCAGTTCGATGCCGTCCTCGAACTGGTCCCGCTTCACGCGGTAGGTGTTCTGCGGGTTGTGCTGGCCGAAGGCGTCCTCCGGGGGCACAGTGAACTCGCGGCGTTCGCCGGGGCCGAGACCGAAGAGCCGGCGCTCGAAGCCGGGGAGCAGGCTGCCGTCGCCCACGGTGAAGCTGACCGGGTCGCCCTCAAAATTGGAATCGACTTCCTCCCCGTCGTCCAGGCGCAGGGCAAAATTGAGGTGGACGCAGGTGCCCTCGCCCACGGCCAGCGGATCGTCGTCCATCATGCCTGTGCTCCATCGCCAGGGCCGCCGCGCAGGCTGTCGAGAATCAGCAGCCCCGCGCCGACGGTGATCGCCGAGTCGGCGATATTGAACGTGGGAAAGTAGTGCCCGGCATAGTGCAGGGATATGAAATCCACTACGTAGCCGTGCTGCAATCGGTCCACCAGGTTGCCCAGCGCCCCGCCGAGGACCAGCGACAGGCCCAGGCCCAGCACCCGCTCGGCCCGCGACAGGCGCCAGAGCCAGGCCGCCAGCGCCGCGCTCACCACGAGTGCCAGCACGGTAAAGAACCAGCGCTGCCAGCCTCCGGCGCCGGAGAGGAAGCTGAAGGCCGCGCCGGTATTGTGGTGCAGCGTCAGGTTGAAGACCGGCAGCAGCGGCACCGGCCGCGCGTAGTCCAGCGCGGCGGTGGCCCAGGCCTTGCTGCCCTGGTCGAGGAGAATCACCAGCAGGGCCAGGGCGTAACCTGCGATCGCCGGGCGGCGCTCAGGCAAAGCGGCGCTGCTCGCCGGCACCGTCGATGTTCTCCACGCAGCGCCCGCAGAGGGTCGGGTGGGCGTCATGGCTGCCCACGTCCGGCCGGCGGTGCCAGCAGCGCTCGCACTTGTCGTCCGGCGAGGCCGCGACCTGCACCCGGAGGCCGGCCAGTTCCGTCTCCGCCGCGTCCGCCGGCGCGTCGGCCAGCGGGGCGACCGCGGCGCCGGAGGTGATCAGCACGAAGCGCAGTTCGTCGCCGAGGGCCGCCAGCTCCGCGGCCAGGTCGGCGTCGCAGTACAGCGTCACCGCCGCGTCGAGGGAGCCGCGGATCGCACCGGCGGCGCGGCGCGCCTCCATCTCCCGGTTCACGGCGTCGCGCACCGCCCGCACCCGGTCCCAGTACTCCCGGCCCATGACCGCGTCGTCGTCGAGCGCGGGCAGAGCGTCGGCCCACTCCACCAGGAAGACCGAAGCCGCGCGCTCGCCCGGCAGGTTCTCCCAGATCTCTTCGGCGGTGAAGCTGAGGATCGGCGCGATCCAGCGCGCCAGGGCGTCGGCGATGCGGTACATGGCCGTCTGCGCCGAGCGGCGGGCAGCCGAGTCGCCGCGGGTCGTGTACAGCCGGTCCTTGAGGATGTCGAGATAGAAGCCGCCGAGGTCCACGGCGCAGAAGTTGTGCAGCTTGTGGTAGATGGTATGGAACTGGTAGCTGTCGTAAGCCTCGGTGATCTCCGACTGCAGCTGTGCCGCCCGGTCCAGCGCCCAGCGGTCCAGGGGCAGCAGCTGCGCCGCCGGCAGCGCGTCCGCGGCGGGGTCGAAGCCGGCCAGGTTGCCGAGGAGGAAGCGCGCGGTGTTGCGGATGCGCCGGTAGGCATCCGCTGTGCGCTTGAAGATCTCGTCGCTCACGGCCAGCTCGCCGCGGTAGTCGGCGGCTGCCACCCACAGGCGCAGCACGTCGGCGCCGAGGTCGTTCACGGCCTTCTTCGCCGAGAGGATATTGCCGCGGGACTTGGACATCTTGTGCCCGTCCCCGTCCACGGTGAAGCCGTGGGTCAGCACGGTCCGGTAGGGAGCGGCCCCGTAGGCGCCGACGGCCGTGAGCAGCGAGGACTGGAACCAGCCCCGGTGCTGGTCCGAGCCCTCCAGGTAGATGTCCGCCGGCCAGGCCAGGGCCTCGCGCCGGCGCAGCACGCAGGCGTGGGTGACGCCGGAATCGAACCAGACGTCGAGGGTATCGGTGACTTTTTCGTAGTCGGCCGCCGCGTCGCCCAGGAGCTCGGCGGGCTCGAGCTCGAACCAGGCCTCGATGCCGCGCTCGGCCACGCGCTCGGCCACGGCCTCGATCAGCTGCGCGGTCTCCGGGTGCAGTTCGCCGCTTTCCCGGTGGACGAACAGGGCGATGGGTACACCCCAGGTGCGCTGGCGGGAGATGCACCAGTCCGGCCGCTCCTCGAGCATGCCCTCGATGCGCGCCTTGCCCCACCCGGGCACCCACTGCACCCCGTCGACGGCGGCCTTCGCCCCGGCGAGGAGCCCGTGCTGGCGCATGCTGATAAACCACTGCGGCGTGGCCCGGAAGATGATCGGCGTCTTGTGCCGCCAGCAGTGCGGGTAGCTGTGCCGATAGGCCTCGTGGTGCAGCAGCGCGCCGCGCTCGGCGAGCAGCGCGACGATGGCGTCGTTGACCTTGCGCACATGCTGGCCGGCGAAGTGCTCCGTGCCCTCGAGAAAGACGCCGTTGCCGCCCACGGGGTTGTACGCCTCGATGCCGTAGCGCTCGCCGACCACGAAGTCGTCGGCGCCGTGCGCCGGGGCTGTGTGCACGGCACCGGTGCCGGCCTCGGTGGTCACGTGCTCGCCGAGGATGACCGGGATCTCGCGGTCGAGGTAGGGGTGGCGGAGCGCCTGCCGGTCGAGCGCGGCCCCCGGGCAGCGACCGAGGCGCACCGGGTCGCCGAGGCCGTAGCGGGCGGCGCAGGCCTCGGCCAGTTCCTCGGCCACCAGCAGCTGGCGCTCGCCGGCGTCCAGCAGCACGTACTCGAGTTCCGGGTGCAGGCTCACGGCCATGCTCGCCGGCAGGGTCCAGGGCGTGGTGGTCCAGATAACCACGGCGATGTTGTCGGCCCCCTCGGCGCCACAGGCGGCGGCGATGGCGGCGCTGTCGACGGCGGCATAGGCCACGTCGATGGCCGATGACGTCTTGTCCTCGTACTCCACCTCCGCCTCGGCCAGCGCCGAGCCGCAGTCAACGCACCAGTGCACGGGCTTGAAGCCCTTGTGCAGGTGGCCGTTTTCGATCAGCTGCCCGAGGGTGCGGATGATGTCCGCCTCGAAGGCAAAGTCCATGGTCAGGTAGGGGTTGTCCCAGTCGCCGATCACGCCCATGCGCACGAAGTCCGTGCGCTGGGCGTCGATCTGCTGCCGGGCATAGGCGCGGCAGCGCTCGCGGAACTCGGCGGCGCTCACCTTGTGGCCGGGCTTGCCGACCTTCTTCTCGACGTTGAGCTCGATGGGCAGGCCGTGGCAGTCCCAGCCGGGCACGTAGGGCGCGTCAAAGCCCGCCAGGGTGCGGGACTTCACGATCATGTCCTTGAGAATCTTGTTCACCGCGTGGCCCACGTGCAGTTCGCCGTTGGCATAGGGCGGGCCGTCGTGAAGGATGAACTTCGGCTTGCCGACGCTGGCCGCGCGAATGCGGCCGTAGAGGTCCATGGCCTGCCAGCCCTTGAGACGCTCGGGCTCCCGCTGGGCCAGGCTCGCCTTCATGGGAAAGGCGGTCTGCGGCAGATTCAGGGTGGCCTTATAGTCAGTCATAGCAGTCAGTCATAAAAGTCGGTCATAACACTCGGTAATAGGAGGCAGTCATAGGAGGCAGTCATGCGTCGTAGCGATCCGTGGTCCGGGCGGCGAACCAGTCCCGGGCCGCCGCGAAATCCCCGTGGATGGCCTCGCGGAGCGCATCCAGGGAGTCGAATTTCTGTTCCGGCCGCAGGCGGTGCAGGAACTGCACGTCGATGCGCCTGCCGTAGAGCTGCGGCTCGCCCTCGAGGAGGTGCACCTCCAGGTTGGCCCGGGTGCCGTCGTTCACCGTGGGCCGGGTGCCGACATTGGCCACGCCCGCCGCCTCGAACAGGCCGCCGCCGTTGACCCGGACCGTGAACACGCCGGAGAGCGGCGCCTTCAGCCGGTGGAGCTCGACGTTCGCCGTCGGCGCACCCAGGGTGCGGCCGAGCTGGCGCCCCTGCACCACCCGGCCGCTGATGGCGTAGGGCCGGCCGAGGAGCTCGCCCGCGAGCTCGAGGTCACCGTCGGCCATCGCCTCCCGCACCCGCGTCGAGCTGACCCGGTCACCGTCCAGAGCGAGCGTCGCCGTGGACAGGGTATCGAAGCCGAAGCGCTCACCCTGCGCCGTAAGGAAGTCATAGTCCCCCTCGCGATCGCGGCCGAAGCGAAAATCATCGCCCAGAATAAGCCGGCGCACGCCGAGGCCGGCGACGAAGATCCGCTCCACGAAGGCCGCCGCGGACATGCTGCGCACGCTCTCGTCGAAGCGGATGCGCAGCAGCCGGTCGAGCCCGAGGCCGGCGAGGGCGTGGAACTTCTCGCGGAAGTCCATGAGCCGTGCCGGCGCCTCCTCCGGGCGCAGGTACTCCCGCGGCAGCGGCTCGAAAACGATCACCACTGCCGGCAGCGCCAGGGCCCGCGCCTCCCGCAGCACCCGCCCGAGCACCGCCTGGTGACCCCGGTGCACACCGTCGAAGGCGCCGATAGTCGCAACGCAGCCGCGATGACGGGGCTGCAGGTTGTGCAGGCCTCGGATGAGCTCCATGGGGTAGCCGGGGAGTTTCCTGAAACAAGCCCCGCAGTATAGCGAATGGGTCCGGGCGGGTCACGGCGCCACCGCCTGTGGGAGGCGCGCCCTCGCGCCGACAGCAGCCGGGAGTTCCTCTCACCCTGTCGCGGCGGGGGCGCCGCTCCCACAGAAGGCAACTCCCAAAGAAGATGCATTCACGGAGAGCTAGGGCGGGCTGCGCAGGTCCCGGGGGCGGACGCCGGCCAGAGCGAGCACGACGAGATAGGCACCGCCCCCGGCAGCGACCAGCTGGCCCAGCTCCAGGGCGCGCTGCTGCCAGCCCCAGGCGAGCCAGACCGCGGCCGGCGGGCTCAGCCAGAGCAGCGGCAGCAGCATTGCCGCCGTCGCCGCCAGCAGCCGCGGCAGGAACGCCCGCCAGGCCGGGTCGAAGCGGTACACGCCAGCCCGGCGCAGGCCCCGCCACAGGAACCCCGCATTCAGGTAGGCCGCGACGCTGGTGGCCAGCGCCAGGCCGACATGACCGAGATCCAGGTAGACCACGAGCGGCACCACGAAGGCAACGTTGAGCACCATGTTGGCCACCATGGCGCCGATCCCGATGCGCACCGGCGTGACCATGTCCTGGCGCGCGTAGAAGCCGGGCGCCAGGACCTTGATGAGCATGAAAGCGCAGATGCCGAGGGTGTAGGCGCGCAGGCTGACGCTTGCCATGGCCACGTCCCGGGGCCCGAGCTCGCCGTACTGGAACAGGGTCACGAGGATCGGCTCGGCGAGGACCAGCAGCGCTACCGTGGCCGGCACCGCCACCAGCAGGACCGTGCGCACCGCCCAGTCCAGGGTCTGCGTGAAGCGCTCGGCCCGGTCCGCGGCCCGGTCCGCGGACAGGCTCGGCAGAATCACCGTGGCGATGGCGATGCCGAAGACACCGAGGGGCAGCTCCGCCAGCCGGTCCGAGTAGTACAGCCAGGACACGCTGCCCGTGGGCAGGAACGAGGCCAGCACCGTGTCCAGGAGCAGGTTGATCTGGCTCACCGACACGCCGAAGAGCGCCGGCACCATGAGCGTCAGGATCTGCCTGACCCCCGGGTGGCTTGTATCCCAGCGCGGCCGGGGCACCAGCTCGAGGCGCTTCAGGAACGGCAGCTGAAACAACAGCTGCACCACCCCCGCGGTAAACACCCCCCAGGCCAGGGCGAAGGCCGGCTCGGCGAACCACGGCGCTGCGACCGTGGCGGCGCCAATGAGCGAGAGGTTCAGGAACACCGGCGTCACCGCCGGCACGGCGAAGCGCCCGTAGCTGTTGAGGACGGCGCCGCAGAGCCCGGTGAGGGAGATCAGCAGCAGGTAGGGGAAGGTGACGCGGATCAGGTCCGCGGTCAGGGCGAACTTGGCCGGCTGGTCGAGGAAGCCCGGCGCGAACAGGCCGGCCACGAGGGGCGCGGCGAGCACCGTGAGGCTGGTCAGCAGCAGCAGGGTCCCGCCGAGCACCCCGGCGACGCGGTCCAGCAGCTCGCGCACCGCCGCCTCGCCGCCCCTTTCGCGGTATTCGCTCAGCACCGGCACAAAGGCCTGGGAAAAAGCGCCCTCGGCGAAGAGCCGGCGCAGGAAATTGGGAATCTTGAAGGCGACGAAGAAGGCATCGGCGTTGGCGCTGGCGCCGATGAAGGCGGCCAGCACGATGTCCCGCACCAGGCCCAGGACCCGCGACAGCATGGTCATGGCGCCGACCACGGCGCTGGAGCGCAGCAGGCCCGGCGCTGCCGGCGCGCCCCCGGCCTCTGCGCTCACCTCAGGTGCCCAGCCAGTCCCGGCGGAGCCGTTCGCCGTGCAGGGCCAGCCACTGCAGGGCGACCAGCGTGTGGCCGTTGGGCACCCGGTCCGCGGCCAGCAGCTCGAGGGCCTCGGAGCGCGACAGGCGATGCACGAGGATGTCCTCGCCCTCCCCGGCCACGCCGTGCACCTCCCCCACGCCCGCGTCGAGCACCCGGCCGCAGTAGAGGCGAACATGCTCCGAGCAGGCACCGGCGCTGGGGAAATAGCTGGCGATGGGCACCAGCTCCGCGAGCTCGCAGCCCGCCTCTTCCCCGGCTTCCCGGTGCACCACGTCCGCGTCGGTCTCGCCGTCCTCGACGATACCGGCGACCAGCTCCAGCATCCACGGGCTGTCGTCGCCGCGCAGGGCACCGGGGCGGAACTGCTCCACCAGTACCAGGGAGTCGCTCGCCGGGTCGTAGGGCAGTACACCCACGGCGTCGCCGCGATGGAAGACCTCCCGGGTCTGCGGTTCGCTCCAGCCGCCGTCGAAGCAGCGGTGCGACAGCGTCAGCCGGGCAATGCGGAAATAACCCCGGAAGGCCTCCTCCTCGCCGAGAATGCGCACGTCCTGCGCGCCGAAGCGCAGCGCGAAGCTCATGGCGTGCGCGCCCCGACGTACCAATTGACCGCGGTCGCCTGCGGTTCGACCTGGTCGACCACATCGAGAACCAGGGCGAAGAGCGCCATGCGCACGGTGAGGCCGTTGTCCGTCTGCCGGAAGATAGCGAGGTTGGGATTGTCGTTGAGGTCGTCGTCCAGTTCCCGGGCGCTGTTCCGGGAATCCCGCGGCAGCGGATGCATGATCACCGTGTTCGGCTCGCAGTGCCGGGTGTAGATGGCCTGGTTGAGGCGAAAGCGCCCGCGGTAGAGGTCCGCTTCCTCCCGCGACTGGAAGCGCTCTTCCTGGATACGGGTGCTGTAGACGATGTCGACATGGGCGATGCTCGCCTCCAGCGCGTCGGACTCCAGCACCTCGTGACCGGCTGTTCGCAGTTCCTCGACGATGGCCTCGGGCATGCGCAGCTCGCCCGGGGAGACGAGCACTACCTGCACCCGGTCGAAGAGGCAGAGCAGCTTGCACAGCGAGTGCACGGTGCGCCCGTAGCGCAGGTCCCCGACCATGGCGATGCGCAGGCCGTCGATGGTCCGGCCCTCACCGGCGAGCTCCCGGCCGATGGTGTAGAGATCCAGCAGGGCCTGGCTGGGGTGCTCGTTGCTGCCGTCGCCGCCATTGATCACCGGCACCCGGCTGGCGCCGGCGAACTCGGCCACGGAGCCGGCGACCGGGTGGCGCATGGCGATGACGTCCGAGTAGCCGGAGAGCACCCGGGCCGTATCGTAGAGGGATTCGCCCTTGGCGAGGGCCGACTGCTCGAAGCCCGTGGTCTCGCGCACCTCGCCACCGAGCAGGTTGAAGGCGCTGCCGAAGCTCACCCGGGTGCGGGTGCTGGGCTCGAAGAACATGGCGCCGAGGATCGCCCCCTCGAGGACCCGGGTGCGCCGCCGGCGCCGCGCGAAAGGCTCCATGCGGTCGGCGACGGCAAAGATACGCTCGACGTCGCCGCGCCCGAACTGATCGACGGAAAGCACGTGGCTGCCGGCAAACTGCATGGCTCCTCCCGAGCGAACGCCCGGCGGCATTATACGCCCTCAGGCGAGGAGCGTGTCTCCCCAGGCCTGCAGCTCCGCCAGCAGCGCCGCGGACCGCGCATCGGCGTCCGCCGCCAGTGCCTCGATGCGCGTGTTGAAGGTCTCCAGGTCCAGACCGCCGAAGCCGTCCTCGCCGGAGAGGCGCCGGTAGCGAAAGGCCTCCCAGGCCTCGCGCTCTTCTGCGTCCAGGGTGTCGGGATAGTTCCGCGCCCGGTAGCGGAACAGCAGCTCCGGCAGCCGGGCGTCCTCGAAGGCGAAGGCAGCGCCCGCGAGCTCCGCCGGGGGCGTTGCGCGCACCGCGTCGCAAGTACGCCGGTCGGCGTCGGACAGAAACCCCCCGTAAAGGGCCAGCTCCGGGTCCCGGCGACCGCTGTCCGGGGCCCGGGTATGGATCGCCGCGAGCTTGCCGGCGACCCCCTGCGGGTCGCCCTCGCGCCAGGCCCGGAGCGTGGCCAGATGCTCACGGCAGCGATCGCCGTCGAGGCCCGCCCGCTCGGCGAGGCGCCCGTCGAGCAGCTTCGGCGGCAGCAGCACCGGGCAGCGATTCAGGTGCACGCTCTTCAGGCCCGGGCGGCGGGTGCCCGCGGGCAGTTCATCGCCGCGCGTATAGAGCAGGTCGCGCAGGGCCTCCGCGTCGCCATCCACCAGCGGCTGCGGGTCCTCGGCGAGGTCATAGCAGATCACCTCGTTGCGGTTGCCGGGGTGCATCGCCAGGGGCACGATAAGGGAGCAGTTGTGCCGGGCTGCGCCGAACATGCCGGAGATGTGCAACACCGGCCGCAGAGCGGCGAGGTCCAGCGCCTCGCGGGCGGCGTTCTTGTCGCGGTGATCCTGCAGCCAGGCAAAGAGCTTCGGCTGGCGCTCGCGCACGAGGCGGGCCATTGCCAGGGTCGCGCGCACGTCGCCGAGGGCGTCGTGGGCACCCTCGTGGGCGATGCCGTTGGCCTCCGTGAGATCCTCGAGGCGGAAGCTCGGCAGCCCGTCCTCGCGCCGCGGCCACTCGATACCGTCGGGGCGCAGGGCCTCGGCGGTGCGCACCACGTCGATAAGATCCCAGCGGGAGTTGCCGTTCTGCCACTCCCGGGCGTAGGGGTCAAAGAAGTTGCGGTAGAGCGTGTAGCGCGTGACCTCGTCGTCAAAGCGCAGGGAGTTGTAGCCGACGCCGCAGGTCCCGGGCCGGGCCAGCTCCTCGTGGACCCGGGCGATGAACCGGGCCTCGGGCAGGCCCTCCGCCGCGGCCCGCTGCGGGGTGATACCCGTGAGCAGGCAGGCTTCCGGGTGCGGCAGATAGTCATCGGCGAGGCGGGCGAACAGCACCAGCGGCTCGCCGACGGGGTTCAGGTCCGCGTCCGTGCGCAGCCCGGCGAACTGCACGGGCCGGTCCCGCGCCGGGTCCGCGCCGAAGGTCTCGTAGTCGTGCCAGTAAAAAGTCGGCGCAGGCAAGCTAGCTCAGCTCCAGGGCCTGCTCTTCGATCTTCGCACGCCAGAGCTGCGGCCCCGTCTGGTGCACCGATGTGCCCCGGGCGTCCACGGCCACGGTCACCGGCATGTCCTCGACCTCGAATTCGTAGATGGCCTCCATGCCCAGCTCCGGGAAGGCGACGACCCGGGACCCGGTGATCGCCTTGGACACGAGGTAGGCGGCACCGCCCACGGCCATGAGATAGACCGCGCCGTGCTTCCTGATCGCCTCGATGCCCGCGGGGCCGCGCTCGGCCTTGCCGATCATGCCCAGGAGGCCCGTGCGCTCGAGGATGAAGTCGGTGAACTTGTCCATGCGCGTGGCGGTGGTCGGGCCCGCCGGGCCGACGACCTCGTCGCGCACCGGGTCCACGGGGCCCACGTAGTAGAGGAAGCGGTCGCGCAGGTCCACGCCCTCCGGCAGGCCCTCGCCGGACTGAATCAGCGCCTGCATCTTCTTGTGCGCGGCGTCGCGGCCCGTGAGCATCCTGCCGGACAGGAGCAGCGTGTCTCCCGGCTGCCAGCTCGCGGCCTCCTCCCGGGTGACGGTGTCGAGATTGATGCGGCGCACGCCCTCGCTCACCTCCCGGGTGATCTCCGGCCAGTCATCGAGAGACGGTGGCGTCTGCAGCGCCGGCCCGGTGCCGTCCAGAACGAAGTGCGCGTGCCGGGTGGCGGCGCAGTTCGGGATCATGGCCACCGGCAGGGAGGCCGCGTGGGTCGGGTAGTCCTTGATCTTGACGTCGAGCACCGTGGTCAGGCCGCCGAGGCCCTGGGCGCCGATGCCGAGGCGGTTCACCGCATCCATGATCTCCAGGCGCAGTTCCTCGACGCGGTTGGCGGGCCCGCGCTCGCGCAGCTCGTGGATGTCGACGGGATCCATGAGCGATTCCTTGGCCAGCACCGCGGCCTTCTCTGCCGTGCCGCCGATACCGATGCCGAGCATGCCCGGCGGACACCAGCCGGCGCCCATGGTCGGCACGGTCCTGACGATCCAGTCGACGATGGAATCGGAGGGATTGAGCATGGCGAGCTTGGACTTGTTCTCCGAGCCGCCGCCCTTCGCCGCCAGCCGCACGTCGACGGTATCGCCGGGCACGAGCTCCATGTGGATGACCGCCGGGGTGTTGTCGCCGGTGTTCTTCCGGGCCCCCGCCGGATCCTCGAGGATCGAGGCGCGCAGGACGTTGTCCGGGTGCGTGTAGGCCCGGCGCACGCCCTCGTTGACCATCTCGCTGACCGACAGGGTGGCATCCCAGCGCACGTCCATGCCGATCGTCAGAAACACGGTCACAATGCCCGTATCCTGGCAGATGGGCCGGTGGCCCTCGGCGCACAGGCGCGAGTTGATGAGGATCTGCGCCATGGCGTCCTTCGCCGCCGGGTTCTGCTCCCGCTCCCAGGCCTTGTGCACCGCCTGCACGAAGTCCAGGGGGTGGTAGTAGGAAATGAACTGCAGGGCGTCGGCGACGCTGTCGATGAAGTCGTCCTGGCGGATGGTCGTCATGGTGGCTCCCTGATAAAACGGACGTCAGCCGCCGGGGCTCTGCTGCAGGCTGCGCACGCTACCCTCGAGCTGACTGATGCTGGTGTTCACCTGGCGGCGGAAGGCGTTGATGGACTCGACCCAGCCCTCGTTGGCCTCCACGCGCTTGCCGAGGCGGTTCATCTCGAGGTCGAGGCGGTTGAGTGTGTCCGCAACCCGCTCCACCTGGGCCTGGTTGGCCCTGGCGTTGCCCATGAGGCGCTCGAGGTCCCCGGCCACGCCCTTGAGCCGGGCGATATCGCTGCTCGCGGTCTTCAGCTGGCTACTGGCGGCGGCGACGTCTTTCTTGAGCGCGGCGATGGACTCGCCCTGGTTCGTGTTCGTGCCCTCGACCTCGTCGAGGCGGGCCTTGTTCCGGCGCCAGGCCGAGGCCCAGAGCTTGTCGACCTCCGAGTAGAGCTCCTTGATCTTCACGGCCATGGCGGCCGTGTCCTGGGACAGCCCCTCGCCCGTGTCCGAGAGCCGCGCCTCCAGCTCGCCAATGCGGGTCTCGTAGCGCTCGAGCTCGAAGCCGGTCTGCGTCAGGCGCTCGTCCAGCTGCCAGGCCCAGGCGCAGGCGACGGCGGCCACCACGAGCGAGACCGTGGCGACCAGGCGCATCAGCAGGCTGCTTCCGCCCGGCGCGGGCCGGGCGCTGCCGCGGCTGGCACCGGCGCGGGTAGCGCCACCGCGCGCAGACGCGCCCCGGGGCACAGCGGCGGGCACCTCGTCATCGTCCCGGGTCGGCACGATGGAGGGTATGTCTTCGGGGTCGTCGTCGCGGGACATGGCCGGGACCTGGCTGCGGAAAAACCGTGAGTATAGCGCCCGCCAGCCGGCAGCTTAACAGGTAGCGAGCGAAGCGCCGTCGCCGGCTGTCCCGGCGCTGCTTTGAGGACGCTGTACGAAGCCGCAGGGCTTCGTGCTATCCTCAGTTAAAGGCTGTAACCGCGCAGCAAGCGGGAGCTTCGCGGCAACCCCTGTCCTGCGAATCGTTCGGGAGGATTTTATGGCGCTCGTAGACTTTATTTTCCGCTGGGGCCACGGGCTCTTCGGCATCACCTGGATCGGCATGCTGTACTACTTCAACTTTGTACAGGGCGAGTACTTTAAGGAAGCGGAGCCCGACGCGAAGGCCGACGCGACCAAAAAGCTGGCACCGCGTGCCCTCTGGTGGTTCCGCTGGGGTGCCATGTTCACCTTCCTGACTGGTCTCTACCTGCTGTGGATGCTCGGCGCAGGCGCCAACCAGTATATCGTCCTCGGTGCCCTTATGGGCATTATCATGTTCCTCAACGTATGGCTGGTCATCTGGCCAGCGCAGAAAATCGTGGTGGGGATCAAAGAAGGCGATAGCGCGGCAGCAGCGCCTAGGGCGCTGCGCGCCTCGCGCACCAACACTCTCTTCTCCGCTCCGATGCTCTGGGGCATGTTCGGGTCCAAGCACGGCGCTTACGACACGAGCGGCTTCGAAGGAATCAGTTTCAGTGACCTGGGCTTCCTCATCCCTCTGCTGATCATCATCGCGCTCGCTATTAATGGCATCGCCGGCAAGGTGGGCCCCATGGCGACTGTCAAGGGCGTCATCCACATGAGCGTGCTGCTGACCGCGGTCATCTTCGGCCTCGTCGCCTTCCTCTAGGCAGGAAGGCCCAGGGGCACCACTCGCTGCACCGAACGGACGCCGCGCCCCCCGGTTCACTGTAAAAAAGCAGCCGAGCTTCGCTCGGCCCCCGCCGCTGTGGTATTCACTCCACTTACCTTGCAGTAAACCAATCGGGCTCGCCGCGCTGGCCGTATTTCCAGTGGTATCGAGCCGTGGCCGCGAGCCTGCGGCCACGAGCCATCGAAAATCGACCAATCGATCAATCAGCCAAAGGAGACCCCATGGCTTTCCAACTGCCACCCCTTCCCTATGAGCAAAATGCCCTCGAGCCGCACATTTCGGCGGAGACTCTCGAGTTTCACTACGGCAAGCACCACAAGACCTACGTGGACAAGCTGAACGGCCTGGTCGGCGGCACCGACATGGAGAACAAGTCCCTGGAAGAGGTGGTCAAGGCCTCGGAAGGCGGGCTGTTCAACAACGCCGCGCAGACCTGGAACCACACGTTCTATTGGCATTGCCTGTCCCCGAACGGCGGCGGCGCTCCCACGGGCAAGCTCGGCGAGGCCATCGACGCGGCCTTCGGTTCTTTCGACAAGTTCAAGGAAGATTTCACCGCCAGCGCCATCGGCAATTTCGGTTCCGGTTGGACCTGGCTGGTGCAGAAGGGCGACGGCTCCGTGGCCATCGTCAACACCAGCAACGCGGGCACCCCCCTCACCGACGACAGCGTCACGCCGCTGCTCACCGTCGATGTCTGGGAGCACGCCTACTACATCGACTACCGCAACGCCCGCCCCAAGTACATGGAAGCGTTCTGGAACCTGGTCAACTGGGAGTTCGCGGCTTCCAACATGAAGTAAGGCACCCACAACGCTGCATCGAAGAAGCCCTCCCCGTGAGGGCTTTTTTGTGCGCGGGAGTCACTTCAGTGGATGTATACCGGGGCGGGGCCGGGACACGGGGTAGCAGTTGATTCGCTCCACGATATTCGC
>CAYFVG010000046.1:0-14489 GCA_964346365.1 uncultured Alteromonadaceae bacterium | reverse complement strand
CACGGCGTTGTTCAGGACGCGGGGAACAGGCTATCCTCTGCCGCCACGCGAGGCCGTCGTTTCCGCGGCCGATCAAGCCACCCCTGACAGCGAGTCCCGGGCGCAAGTGCCGGGCGCCGACCCATGCGAGGCATGCCCCTGACAGATCCACCCGCGGGACGCCTCGACTGGGGGGTGCTCAAGCGGCTGGTCCCGCTGCTCGCCGGCAATTGGCCGCGCATCGGGCTGGCGCTCGCCTGCCTGCTCGCCGCCAAGGGCGCCCTGCTCACTATCCCGTTTCTGCTCAAGCACCTGGTCGACAGCCTCGATGTGAGCGCCGGCAGCGGCATTGCCGCGGGCCTGCTCTTCGGCCTCGTACTCGCCTACGGCGCGGCGCGCTTTGCCAACGTGTTTTTCGGTGAGCTGCGGGATACGCTCTTCGGCCGCGTGACCGAGCGGGCCATGCGGCGCATCGGCCTCATGGCCTTCCGCCATGTGCACAGCCTCGAACTCGACTACCACCTGAACCGCCGCACCGGGGGGCTCGCCCGGGATATCGAGCGCGGCACGACGGGCATCAGCTTTCTGCTGCGCTTCTTTGTCTTCAACATCGCGCCGACGCTGTTCGAGATCGTCATGGTGGCCGGCATCCTGCTCTTCAACTACGGGGGAAGCTACGCGGGGGTTGTGGTTGTCTCCGTCTCCCTCTACGCGTTCTTTTCCTTCCGCGCCACGGAATGGCGCACGCGCTTTGTCCGCGCGGTCAACGAGGCGGACTCGAGCAGCAACACGCGGGCCGTGGACAGCCTGCTCAATTACGAAACGGTGAAGTGCTTTACCAACGAGGGCTACGAGGCGGACCGCTACGACGGCTCCCTGGCTGCGTGGGAGTCTGCGCGACGCTCCAATCGCCTGTCCCTGTTTGCCCTGAACGCGGGCCAGGCGCTGATCATCGCCGTCTCCCAGACCGCCGTCATCGGCCTGGCGGCCTGGCAGGTCAGCCGCGGCGTGCTGACCGTCGGCGATTTCGTGTTGATCAATCAGTTCATGCTGCAGCTGTTCATGCCGCTCGGCTTTCTGGGTTTTGTTTACCGCGAGATCAAGAGCTCCCTGGCGAGCATCGAGAACCTGTTTGCGCTCCTCGATCGGGAGCCGGCGATCCGCGACCGTCCCGGGGCCGGCGCGCTCGCCGTGGCCGGCGGCGAGGTGGTATTTGACGCCGTCTCCTTCCACTACCCGAACGGCCGGCCGGTGCTGGACGGGGTGAGCTTCCGCGTGCCCCCGGGAAAAAAGGTGGCCCTGGTCGGTGCCAGCGGCGCCGGTAAGTCGACCCTGGTGAAACTGCTGTTCCGCTTCTATGATCCCGCCGCGGGCGCCGTGCGCATCGACGGGCAGGACCTGCGCGAGGTCACCCAGGAAAGCCTGCGCCGGGCCATCGGCATCGTCCCCCAGGACACGGTGCTGTTCAACGACAGCCTGCGCGAAAACATCCGCTACGGCCGTCCCGGCGCCGGTGACGACGAGGTCCGTGCGGCGCTGGCGCAGGCGCACCTCGCGGACTTCGTGGCCGACCTGCCGGAGGGTCTCGACAGCACGGTGGGCGAGCGCGGCCTCAAGCTGTCCGGCGGCGAGAAGCAGCGGGTCGCGATCGCCCGGGCGCTCCTCAAGGATGCCCCGATCCTCGTCTTCGACGAGGCCACGTCGTCTCTGGACAGCCGCTCGGAAGCCGCGGTGCTCGACGCGCTGAAGGGCCTGGCCCGGGCGCACACCACGCTGGTCATCGCGCACCGGCTGTCGACGGTGGTGGATGCGGACGAGCTGGTGGTGCTCAGCGAGGGCCGGGTGGTCGAGCGCGGCACGCACGATGACCTGCTGGCCGCAAACAGTTACTATTCGCACCTTTGGTTGGCGCAACAGCGGGAGCGCACCACAACTTGAAGACGCACTGTCGGGTCGTACCATCGAGCTGAGGGCGTGCAGGACAGGCGCGTTGGTGATAAGTGCGTTCGGGGCAAAGGCGTGCCGGGCAAAGGCGTGCGGGTGAAGGGTATGAGGGCGTTATGAGGGCGCGGTCCCTGTGGTCCCTGGCTAAGGGGGAAGGGGGTGTCATCGACAGTTACGACGATGCGCTGGCAGAGCACTACCGGGTGCGCCTAATGGAGATGGGGTTCCATCCCGGCGAGACCGTCACCTGCCTCCAGGCGCCGGCCTTCGGGTCGCCCAAGGTCTACCGCGTGAGCAACACCGTGTTCTCCCTCGACGACGAGGTGGCCAGCCACATCCGGGTGGCGCCCCATGACGCGTAAAGTCATCCTCATCGGCAGCCCCAACTGCGGCAAGAGCCTGCTCTTCAACCGCCTCACGGGGCTGACCCAGAAGGTTGCCAATTTCCCCGGGATCACCGTCGAGGTGGCCAGCGGGCGTTTCTCCGATCTTGAAGACACCACGCTGGTCGACTACCCCGGCACCTATTCCCTGCAGCCGATCTCCGGCGAGGAGAGAGTGGCGGTGGAGCAGTTCCAGCAGGGCCTTGAAGACCCCGACGTCTCCCACGTCCTCTGCCTGATCGATGTCACCCGGCTGGAAAAGAGCCTGTATTTCACCCTGCAGGTGATCCGCGAATGTGAGCGGCGGCAGAAGCCCGTACTCGTGCTGGCCAACATGATGGATGTCCTCACCGGGCACGGCCTCGACGTCGACCTCGATGGGCTGTCCCGGGAACTGCGGGCACCGGTGCTGCCGATTTCCGCGCGCACCGGCAAGGGCGCACCCGAGCTGCTCTGTCGCCTGCGCGGGGAGGGCGCCCGGGCCGGCGACCCCTGGCCCCACGACGAGGGTGTGGCGCACACGCCGGACGTGCTCCTGCGCGGCAACGCTCACCAGCTCGCGCGGAAATACGGCCCGCGGGGCGACCTGCTGGTCCGGACCCAGAACCGCCTCGATGCGTTTTTTCTGCACACGGCCGGCGGCGGGGTGGCGTTTTTCCTGATCATGTACCTGCTGTTCCAGTCCATTTTCACCTGGTCGGCCCCGGCCATGGACGCCGTGGAGGCGGGCCTCGGCTGGCTTGCCGGGGTCGTGGTGCCCCTGCTGCCCGGGCAGCTGGCGCAGGATTTTACGGCCGACGCGCTGTTTTCCGGGATCGGCGCGTTTCTCGTCTTCGTGCCGCAGATCTTCGTGCTCACCTTCATCATCGGCATGCTCGAGGACTCGGGCTACATGGCCCGGGCCGCGCTCATCTGCCACCAGCCGCTGCGTTTCTTCGGGCTTACGGGCAAGAGCTTCATTCCCATGCTGTCCGGCGTCGCCTGCGCCATTCCCGGGATCTACGCGGCCCGCTCCATCGACTCGCCGCGCAGGCGGTTCCTCACCTACCTGGCGATACCGCTCATGCCCTGCTCGGCGCGGCTGCCGGTATACACGTTGCTGATTGCGGCGTTCATACCCGGCACCACGGCCCTCGGCGGCCTGGTGGGCCTGCAGGGTCTTGCCATGTTCGGGATCTATTTTTTCGGGATGCTCTGCGGCCTTATCGTGACCGCGCTGGTATCCCGCAGCCGGGCGGACCATTTCACGGACCTGCCCTTTGTGCTGGAAATGCCGCCCTACCGCCTGCCGTCCTGGGTGCCGCTGCTGCGCAGGGCCTGGCAGCGCTGCAAACACTTCGTCACCAAGGCCGGCGGCATCATTCTGGCGGTGACCGTGGTGGTCTGGTTCCTGGGCTACTTTCCCAACGGCGGCAGCGACCTCACTGCCTCCTGGCTCGGGCAGGCCGGCCGGGTCATCGGCCCGGTCTTCGAACCCCTCGGGCTCGACTGGCGCTACGGTGTGGCGATCATGACCTCCTTTCTCGCCCGGGAGGTCTTCGTGGGGACCCTCGGTGCCATGTTCGGTATCGAGTCCGCCGACGAGAACATGGTGCCGTTGGTGAACCACATCCAGGCCAGTGATCTGGGCCTGGCCTCGGGCCTCGCCCTGCTGGTGTTCTTCGCGATCGCCCTGATGTGTGTCTCCACCCTGGCGATCCTGAGCCGCGAGGCCGGCTCCTGGCGCCTGCCCGTTCAGCTGTTTGCGGCCTACGGCGTGGCCGCCTATCTCGGCGCCCTTGCTGTCTACCAGTTCGTTACCCTGCTCGGCGGTTGACTAGACCCGGCCGGGCCGGTTGCCGCCGCCAGCGCCCCCTGCAGGCGCTCCAGCACAACTAGCCCAGCATGGCTTTGAGGTGCGCCTCGACGCTGCGCGCCAGGGCATGCAGGTCGTAGCCTCCCTCCAGGAGGGAGATGATCCGGCCCCCGGCGCTTTCGGCGGCAAGGGCGCAGAGCTCTCCGGTGACCCAGGCGTAGTCGCTGTCGACCAGGTTGAGACCGGCCATGTCATCGGCCTGGTGGGCGTCGAAGCCGGCGGAGACCAGCAGCAGCTCGGGCGCGAACTCGCGCAGCCGCGGCAGCCAGTCCGCCTCGACGGCGGCGGCGAAAGCGGCGCCATCGGCGCCGGCGGGGAGCGGTGCATTGACCACGTTGCCGTCGATGCTGTCGTAGCCGGAGTGCGGATAGAAGGGGTGCTGGAAGGTCGAGCAGAAGAGCAGGCGCCGATCGCCGGCAACAATGTGTTCGGTGCCGTTGCCGTGGTGCACGTCGAAGTCGACGATGGCCACCCGCGACAGGCCGTGCGCCTCCAGGGCGTGGAGGGCGGCGACGGCGACATTGTTGTAGAAACAGAAACCCATGGCCCGGTTGCGCTCGGCGTGGTGCCCGGGCGGGCGTACCGCGCAGAACACCCGCGTCTCCTTGCCGCTGAGCACGAGGTCCACAGCGAGCGCGGCCGCGCCGGCGGCGCGGCGGGCCGCCAGCAGCGTATCCGGGTTCATGGCGGTGTCACCGTCCACCCAGGCGAGCCCGCCCTGGGGGGAGCGCGCCTCGAGGTCGTCCAGGTAGTCGCTGTCGTGGACGCGTTCCAGCGCCGCGCGCTCGACCAGCGGTGCATCGTAGTGCACCAGGGCCATGTCGAGGCCGCTGGCAAGGAGCCGATCGTTGATGGCGGAAAGGCGAGCCGGGCGCTCCGGGTGCAGCCCCATGTCGTGGCGCAGGCAATCCGCGTGCGTAATATAGCCGATAGTCATGGCGTGCGGCCCCGTCGTCAACTGTGGCACTATTCTCCTTCAAAAAGCGGTGCCGTGCACGACACCGTCCCCTCGCTGGCGGAAGCCCCGGCCTTGAAAAAGCACTATCTGCACAAGCTCTTCGAGCCCCGCGCCGTCGCCGTCGTCGGCGCCTCGGACCGCCTGGACGCCGTCGGCGGTCGCGTGCTCCACAACATCATGGAGGGCGGCTTCGAGGGCGAGCTGTACCCGGTCAACCCCAACCGGGAAGAGGTGCAGGGGCGCCGGGCCTGGCCGCGGGTCTCGGCGATCAGCCGTCCCGTGGATCTCGCGATCCTCGCCATCCCGGCCGCGAGCGTTGCCGCCGCTCTGCGCGACTGCGCCGACAGCGGTGTCGGCGCAGTCATTGTCATGTCCGCGGGTTTCGGCGAGGTCGGCTCGGCCGGCGCCGGCCTGCAGGCCGAACTCGTCGACATCGCGCGTACCTACGACCTGCCCCTGCTCGGGCCCAACAGTCTCGGCGTGCTTCGCCCCGCGTGGAAGTTCAACGCCAGCTTTGCCAAGAGCCGTAGCAAGCCCGGCAAGGTGGCACTGCTGGCGCAGTCCGTGGGCTTCTGCAATGCGTTGCTGGACTGGGCCGACTCAAACAGTTTCGGCTTTTCCGCCGTCGCCTCGCCGGGGGCCGCCTCGGACGTCGATTTCGGCGACCTGCTGGATTTCCTCTCCGTGGACGCCTCGACGCACAGCGTGCTGGTCTATGTTGAGCGTATCACCGATCCGCGGGCGTTTCTCAGCGGCCTGCGCATGACGGCGCGGGTCAAGCCCGTTATCGTTCTCAAGTCCGGCCGCCACGACGACCTGCAGGGGGACCTCGGTGACCGGGTCTTCGACGCCGCCATCGAGCGCGCCGGCGCCGTGCGCGTGAACACGGTGCACCAGCTCTTCACGGCCGCGCGCACGCTGCTCGCGGGCACCCGCATCGCCGGGCAGCGCCTCGCTGTGGTCAGCAACGCCGGGGGCCCCGGGCGCATGGCCGCGGATCGCGCGTGGCGTCGGGGCGTCACCCTGGCTGCGCCGAATGCGGGCACCCACTCGGCGCTGCGCTCACTGATGCCCACGCACTGGCAGCCGGAGAACCCCCTCGATCTCCTCGGCGATGCGGGCCCCGACCGCTACGCCGCCGCCTGCAGGGCACTCCTCGAGGACCCGGGGGTGGATGGGCTGCTGGTGCTGCTCACGCCCCAGGGCATGACCGACCCCGAGGCCTGCGCGACGGCCGTCCTCGAGGCGACAAAGGGCGCCCGCAAGCCCGTGGTCGCCTGCTGGATGGGCCAGGATCTGGTGGCCCGCTCCCGCGAAATGCTCGCCAATGCCCGGCTGCCGCATTTCACCAGCCCCGAGCGCGGGGTGGATGCGTTCGCCTACATTGCCGCTTACCGCCGCAACCAGGCGGTACTCCTGCAGGTTCCGCCGCCCCTGTCGGAGCAGCGGCCGCCGGATATCGACGGGGCGCGGCTGATGATCGAAAACGCCCTCGGCGAGCGCCGGGAAGCGCTCACGACGACAGAGGCCAAGGCGCTGCTGCGCGCTTTCCGGGTGCCGGTGTCGCCGGCGATCAATGCGTCGTCACCGGCGGATGCCCTGGTGGCCGCGGAGACCCTCGGCCTGCCCGTGGCCATGAAGGTCAATTCCCCGGATATCCCGCGCAAGGCGGCGGTTGGCGGTGTCCGCCTGCGGGTGCGCGACGCCCACGAGGTGCGCAGCGCCTACCGGGACATTATTGCCCGGGTAAAGGCTGCCCGACCCGATGCGCGCATCAACGGCATCTCTGTTGAGCCGCTGCTCGACGCCGACGACCCCCGCGAGGTGGCCGTGGTGCTGGCCCGGGATCCGGCCTTCGGTCCCTACATCGGCCTCGGCGCCGCCCGCGATGGCCTGTCGCTCATGCCCGGGCTGCAGGTGGCGCTGCCGCCGTTGAACGGCTTCCTGGCTCGTGAGCTGGTGCGTCGGGCCCTGGACGGCGCGCCGCCGGGGACCTTCAGCGAGGCCGACGAGGAGTCGCTGGTGTCCATGTTGATGCGCGTCTCCGAGCTCGCCTGCGAGCTGCCGGAGGTGATCGAGCTGAACATGAACCCGGTGCGCCTCGGCGGCGAGGGGGCGGTGGCCCTGGATGCGCGCATGACCGTGCACACGCGGCAGGCGAGCACCCGGCGCTACGGTCATATGGCTATCCATCCCTATCCCTCGGCGATGGCCGAGCACTGGCAGCTGGCCGATGGCAGCGATCTCCTCGTGCGCCCGATCCGCCCGGAGGACGCGGAGATGGAGCGGGCTTTCGTGGAGGGCCTGAGCCCCGAGAGCCGCTATTACCGCTTCATGTATCGCGTCGACAAGCTGTCGCCGATGATGCTCGCGCGCTTCACGCAGATCGACTACGACCGGGAGCTGGCGCTGGTGGCGATCGCCACGCCGGACGGCCCGGATCCGCGGATCATCGGCGTGGCGCGCTACGTCGCCAACCCCGATGGCGAATCCTGCGAATTCGCGCTCACGGTCGCCGATGATCTTCAGCACCAGGGCATGGGCCGGCGGCTTATGCAGCAGCTCATGAACGCGGCGCGGGACCGCGGTCTCGAGGTCATGGAAGGGGAGGTACTGTCCGCGAACCGGCGCATGCTGCGTCTCTGCGAGGGGCTGGGCTTCCGCCTCGTCTTCAGCCGGGACGATCCGGAAGTGGTGGTGGTGCGCCGCCACCTCTAGCGACCTGCTGTGGGTCAGCCCGCTGCGGCGCTCAGGAAGCCGCAGCGGTGCCGGTTGCCCCGCCGTCAGCGCAGCCGGTAGCGTACCGGCAGGGAACGCAGGCCGCCGACAAAGATGGCCCTCACCCAATCCGGTTCTCCGGCCAGTTCCATCTCCTCGAGCCGTGGCAGCAGCTCGCGAAAGAAACAGGACACTTCCAGGGTGGCCAGGTGCTGTCCCAGGCACATGTGCGCGCCGTAGCCGAAGGCGAGCTGCTGCTTCGGATCCCGGGTGAGGTCCAGGCGGTTCGGCGCGTCGAAGGCGTCGGGGTCGCGGTTGCCGGCCGGGTACCAGAGGGCCAGGTTGTCGCCCTCGCGGATGGTTTTGCCGCCCAGGGTGAGCTCCTGCGTCGCCGTGCGGACCATGTGCCGCACCGGCGATACCCAGCGGATCAGCTCCCGGGCGGCGCCGTCGTCGAGGTCGGGGCGGTCGCGCCAGAGGGCGAGCTGGTCCGGGTGCTCGAGGAGCGCCTTCATGCCGCCCGCGATCGCCGCCGACGTCGTGTCGTGGCCGGCGCTGGCAGTGATGATGAAATAGCTCATCTGGTCGAGCGTCGCCATGGGTTCGCCGTCGACCTCGGCGTTGGCGAGAACGCTGGCGAGGTCGTCGCCGGGCTCGCGCTTGCGCTCGGCGATGACTTCCGTGAAGTAGTCGGTGAAGTCCTGGATCACTGCGAGACCCGCGGTGGGGTCTCCGCTGCGCTGCAGGGATGGGTCCTGCCCACCGAACATCTCCTGGGTGAGCTTGAGCATGGTCGGTTCCGCTTCCCGCGGCAGGCCGAGGATGGAGACGATGACCCGCAGCGGCAGCAGCAGGGCCACGTCCCGGACAAAGTCGCACTCCGGGCCCTCCTCGACCATCTTGTCCACGAACTCCCTCGCCAGGGCGCGTACCTCGGCCTCGAGCTTGTCGATGCTCCGCGGCAGGAACCATTCCCGGGTGACCTTGCGCAGCTTGAGGTGTTTCGGACGGTCCATGTGGATCAGCGTCTCGAGGCCGTTCTTGTTGCCGAAGGACGCCAGCAGGGCCTGCTCCATGGCCTCCGGCACCAGCACCGTTCGCGGTGCGCTCAGGAATTCGTCGTTGGCACTGCCGATACGCTTGATATCGTCATAGCGCGTCAGGTTCCAGAAGGCTCGGTACTCCGGGTGCTCGACCCAGGACACCGGGTCGGTGCTGCGCAGGTAATCGAACAGGGCGTACATGCTCACCTCGTCGCCCATGATGCGCGGGTCCAGTACGTCGGCAGGCCCGAAGGGCGGCGTGGCTGCAGCGGTGTTATCGGTCATTGCGGCTACTCCAGAAAAAACGGGGCGAGGATAGCATGGCCGGGCACCGGGAGAAGGCATCCGGCCCGCTCCCGCGCGCGTAGGGGCGGTATGTCCAAGGAAACGAAAACAGCCCTGGTGATCGGGGCCGGTGGCGGCATCGGACAGGCGACGGTGGCGGCGCTTGCAGAGCGTTTTGAGCAAGTCGTGGCGGTGAGTCGCCAGCCCGGGGCGCCGTCGGCGCTTGCGCCCCTGGCGGGGGTTCGATGGCTCGGCGTCGGCACCGACGAGGCGGCCATCGCCGCGGCGGCAGAGACCGTCGCGGGGTATGTCGAGGGGCGGTCCCTGGCACGCGTGGTGATCGCGACCGGCACCCTGCACGGCGATGACTACCGTCCGGAGAAGGCGCTGCGCGAATTGCGCGCGGAAACGCTCGGCCATCTGTACCAGGTGAATGCGGTGCTGCCCCTGCTCTGGCTGGCGGCGCTGGAGCCGCTCCTGCGCCGCAGCGATGAGGCGGCGGTGGCGGTACTGAGTGCGCGGGTCGGCAGCATCGGCGACAACCGCCTGGGTGGCTGGTACGGCTACCGGGCGTCGAAGGCCGCTCTCAACATGCTCCTGCGCTCCGCGGCGGTAGAGCTGGCCCGTCGCGCCCCGGGAGTCGCGCTCCTCGCCTTCCACCCGGGGACCACGGACACGGCCCTGTCGAAGCCTTTCCAGGCCCGGGTGCCGGCGCACAAGCTGTTTTCTCCGGCGTCGGTGGCCGACGCGCTGCTCGCGCGCCTGGACGAGGCCCGCGCCGACGGCGAGCTGCACTTCGTCGACTATGCCGGCGAGGCAATACCCTGGTAGGCCGTCTTCCCAGGCCTATTGGCGTACCGTATCCTCATTAATTCCGTGGTAAGGATAACAAGAGGAGACACCTATGGAGCACGAGACCCTGCCGGCACAGCTCGCTCACTGGGCGCGCGAGTGCCCGGACCGTATCTGGCTGCGCGACCTTCGGGAAGAGGGCAGCGACGACTACAGCTGGGGTGAGGCCGAGCGGCAGGTACAGGCCGTGGCCGCCGTCCTGGAGGAGCGCTTCGGCAGCGGCCACCGCATGGCCATCCTGTCGCGGAATCGGCCGCACTGGTTCCTCGCCGATCTCGCCATCATCGCTTCCGGCAATACCAGCGTGGCCCTGTTCACAACCTACCCGGCGTCGACGGCGGAATACGTCCTGGGGTTCACCGAGGCCAAAGTGCTCTTCGTCGGCGAGAGCACCAACTGGGCCGCCGTGAAAGGCGTGCTGCCGGCGGACATCACCCTGGTCACGCTCCCCGGCGTCGAACTGGAGGAGCCGCACCTGCGCTGGGAGGACCTGCTCGCCGAGGGTGATGGCGGGGCGCCCGGCTATGCGGGCAAGCCCGACGATATGATCGCCCTCGTTTTCACCTCCGGCACCACCGGCGTGCCCAAGGGCGTGATCCAGACCCATGAGAGCAATCTGATTCCCATCCGCCGCTTCACCACCGCCTTCGGCACGCGGGAAAACGCCCGCTACCTGTCCTACCTGCCGCTGTCGCATATTGCCGAGCGGCAGATCGTCGAGTATTCGTCGCTGACCAGCTGCGGCGAGGTCGCCTTCAATGAGTCCCTGGAAACGCTCCTCCGCGATCTCCAGCGCACCCGGCCGCACATGTTCTTCGGCCCGCCACGGATCTGGGAGCAGTTCCAGCAGGCGGTCATCGCCAAGTTCGGTGGCCAGGACGCCATGGCGGCGGCGCTCGCGCAGGACAAGGCGGGTATTGGCGAGCTCGTGCTCGACACCATCGGCCTCGCCGAGGTCGAGTATTGCCTGGTCGCCGCGGCCCCCACGCCGCCGGCGCTCATCCACTGGTGGGGCGAACTGGGCCTGGTCCTCATGGAAGGTTTCGGCCAGACCGAGGCCATGGGGTTGATCCTGAACAGCCACGACGACCGCCGTGTCGGCGCCATTGGCAAGCCGATCGGTGAGGTCGAGTACAAGATCACCGGGGAGGGCGAGCTGGCGGTGAAGGCCACGGGCTGTACCCCGGGCTACTACCGCATGCCGGAAAAGACCGCCGAGCTGATCCAGGACGGCTGGCTGCATACCGGCGACAAGGCGCGGGTGGACGAGGACGGTTTCATCTACCTGACCGGCCGGGTGAAGGACTACTTCAAGACCATCCAGGGCAAGTTTGTGGCGCCGCCGCCGATCGAGGGCAGCTTCGCCGAGAATCCGCATGCGGAGCAGCAGTGTCTCCTCGGCCGCGGCTTCTCCAAGACGGTCATGGTCGCGGTGCTCACGGAGGACGCGAAGCAGCGCCCCCGGGAGGAGATCGAGGAATCCTTCCGCGCTACGGTGGCCGCCATTAACGACAGCGTCGAGAGCCACGCGCGCATCGGCGCGGTCATTATCAGCGAAGAGCCCTGGAGCATCGAGAATGAAGTGCTGACGCCGACGCTGAAACTCCGCCGGGAAAAGGTCGACGAACGCTTCGGCGAGCTGGCGGAGAACCTCGCCCGCCAGGCCGCGGAGACTGGCAAGCTGCTCTTGCACTGGACCTGAGGCAACGTTGGCGATCTGGGTGGACGCGGACGCCTGTCCGCAGGCGATCCGCGAGATCCTCTTCCGGGCCGCCCGGCGCGCGGGGGTGGAGACGACGTTTCTCGCCAATCATGCCCTCAGCGTGCCGCCGTCCCCCCACATCCACTTCCGCCAGGTGCCGCAGGGCTTCGACGTCGCCGACGATGCGATCCTGAAGGCAGTGGCTGCCGGCGACCTCGTCGTCACCCAGGATATCCCGCTGGCCGCCGCCGTCATTGAGCGCGGCGCCGAGGCAGTAAGCCCCCGGGGCGAAGCCTTCACCCCGGACAACATTCGCGGCCGCCTGGCGATGCGCGACCTGATGGCCACGCTGCGGGACGGCGGTCAGGTCACCGGCGGTCCCGCGGGCCTCAGCGCTGCGGATCGGCAGCGCTTCGCCGGCTGCCTCGACCGCTGGCTGGCGCGGACTGCCCGCTAGCGCAGGAACTCGGCCCGCAGCGCCTGGTCGGCGCGGAAGGCGCCATCCATGGCGGTGGTATGTGTGGAGGAGGTCCCATCCATAACGCCCCGGGCCTTCACGCAATAGTGAACGGCGTTGATACTCACGGCGACATCCGGCGTGTCGAGGAGTGTCTGCAGGGCGACCAGCACCTGCCGCGTAAGCCGCTCCTGCACCTGCGGCCGACGGGCAAAAAAGCGTACTACGCGGTTGATCTTGGACAACCCGATCACCCGCTCCCGCGGCAGATAGGCCACGCGGGCGCTGCCGTCGATGGTCACGAAGTGGTGCTCGCAGGTACTGGTCAGCTCGATATCGTCCACGCGCACAACCTCGTCCACCTGCATCTTGTTTTCGATCACCGAGATGCTGGGGAAGCTCCGGTAATCGAGGCCCGCGAAGCTTTCGTCCAGGTACATCTTGGCGATGCGATGCGGCGTCTCCGCCAGGCTGTCGTCAGTGAGGTCGAGGCCGAGGGTGCCGGCGATGTCCGTAAAGGCAGCGCGGAGCCGGGCGTACTGCTCATCCCGGGTCAGGCCCGTCTTGACCATGGGCGTCTCCAGACCCCTGTGCTCGAGGGCCGTACGGACTGCCAGAGCCTCCGCCGACAGGTCTTGATCGCTGTGAGTGCGGGGGTTGATGGCGGTGGCTTGCATGGCAATCTCCTTGTCAATCCGACAGAGGTACGCGATGTTCTCCGCGATGGATTTGCCCGCGGGCTGCCGGCCGTGAGCCGGCGCCGGCCGGCCGATCGCTGTACTTTTCTACAGTCCGGAATCCGCGGTCTGCAGTCTGCGGTTTGCGGTTTGCGCTGCGCGTGTTCCGATGCAACACTGATGCGGCGGCAGTATGCCGTGACAGCCAGCTTCCCTGGGAGAAGACGAGATGAACAGCAACAGGCCGCTGCGGCTCGGGCTCATGGGCTTCGGACACACGGGTCGGCAGCTCTTTGACCTCAGTTCGGCCAGCGACGACATCGAGGTTGTCGTCATCGCTGATATCGGCAGGCCCGATATACTGTATTACCTGCTGCGCTCGGAGGTGAGGGACCCGGAGCAGTATTCCCTCGAGGGCAACTATCTTTGCGGCCCCGGGAGCCGGGCCCGGCTCATGTCCACGGACCAGCCGGCGGAAATGCCCTGGGATATCTTCGGGGTCGACATGGTGATCGACGCCACCGGCGTTTATCGCAGCGCGGAGGCGCTCCGGCACCACCTCCGCGGTGGGGCCCCCCGGGTGATGCTTCGCTCCCTGCCGGAGGACGAGATCGACCGCATCGTCATCCCGGGCATCAACGACGACCGCATCGACCCGGCGGACCGGCTCATCTCCGCCGGCTCCGCCACCACCACGGCGCTGTGCCTGCTCCTGCACACGCTGGCGAAGGAATTTGTCATCGAGTGCGGCAGCCTGACCACAGTCCACGCCTACACCTCGGACCAGGCGCTGCAGGACTACGCCGGCGGCGATTACCGGCGCAGCCGCTCGGCAGCGCGCAACATCATCCCCAACGCCCACGATGCCGGGCGCTGGCTCGGGCATGTTCTGCCGGCCTTTGCCGGCAAGATCCACACCTCGACGCTGAACGTGCCGGTACAGGCCGGTTCGCTGCTTGACGTCACCCTTGTGATGGAGGATCCGTCGGTCACCGCCGCCGCCGTCAACGAGGCCATGCGCGCCGGCGCGGCGGCCCAGCCCGGCTGCATCGGCGTCGTCGACGACCCGATCGTCTCCTCGGATGTGCTCGGCAGCGAACTGTCCCTGCTCTTCGACAGCCAGGGCACGCTGCGGGCGGGGGAGCACCTTATCAAGACCCTGTCCTGGTATGAGAGCCGTGGCCACGCCAAGCGCATGCTGGAGGTGGCAAGGCGCTACGGGGACCTCGGGCAAGAGACGGAGGTCGCTTAATGGCAGCGCTCAGAGTTGCAATCAACGGGTTCGGGCGCATCGGGCGCTCCGTGTTCCGGATCCTCGAGACCGTCGAGGGTGTCGACGTGGTCGCGATCAACGATCTCTTCGAGCACGACGTCCTGCGCTACCTGCTCCAGTACGACACGGTCATGGGCCCCTTTCGCGGCTCCCTGTCCCTGGAGGAGGAGTACATCGTCACCGACAAGAGCCGCGTGCGCATGCTCAGCGAGCGCGACCCGTCGGCGCTGCCCTGGGGCGAGCTCGGCATCGATGCGGTGGTCGAGGCCACCGGTATCTTCCGCAGCGCCGCCCAGCTTCAGCAGCACCTCGATGCCGGTGCCGGCCGGGTGCTGCTCACGGTGCCGGGCAAGGACAAGATCG
>CAYFVG010000045.1:1887-14507 GCA_964346365.1 uncultured Alteromonadaceae bacterium | reverse complement strand
TGCGGGCGATCCTGCGCCAGGACCCGGACGTGGTCATGGTCGGCGAGATCCGCGACCTGGAGACGGCGGAGATCGCCGTGCAGGCCTCGCTCACGGGCCACCTGGTGCTGTCCACGCTGCACACGAACACGGCCATCGGCGCCGTGACCCGGCTCCAGGACATGGGCATCGAGCCGTTCCTGCTGTCCTCCAGCCTGCTCGGGGTGATGGCCCAGCGGCTGGTGCGCGTGCTCTGCAGCGAGTGCAAGGCGCCGCATGTTCTCAGCGACGGCGAGGCCGAGCTCCTCGGCGGCGAGGGCTGCCGCGGTCGCAGCGTCTTCCGCCCGGTCGGCTGCGAGCACTGCAACTACACCGGCTACCGCGGGCGCATGGGGATCTACGAACTCATCGAGGTCCGCGACCAGCTGCGGGCCATGATCCACGAGGGCGCCGCCGAGCAGGAGATGCTGCGCGAGGCGCGCCGCCAGTACCCGGGTATCGAGGAAGACGGGCGCCAGCGGGTGCTCTCGGGGCAGACCAGCCTCGAGGAAGTCATGCGCGTCACCGCGCTGGGCTGAGGCGCCCGTGCCCGCTTTTCGCTACCGCGCCCTGAACCCCGCCGGCAAGCTCGTCCGCGGCGTGCTCGAGGGCGACTCGGAGCGGGCTGTGCGCCAGCAGCTGCGCACGCAGAGCCTGCGCCCGGTGGAGGTGAGCGGCGCCAACCGCGCGCCCGTGCCGGGCCGGGGCTGGCGCCTGCGCCCGGGCCGGGGGCAGGGCCTGGCTATGGGGCTGGGCCGGCCCCGGGTCAGCCCCGCCGACCTGTCCCTGCTGACCCGGCAGCTGGCCACCCTGGTGTTGTCGAGCCTGCCGCTCGCGGACTGCCTGCAGGCGGCGGCGGAGCAGAGCCGCAAGGCGGGCACCAAGGCGCTGCTCCTGCAGGTGCGTTCCCGGGTGGCGGAGGGCCACACCCTGGCCTACGCCCTCGGCGAGTTCCCCCAGGTGTTCAACGAGATGTACCGGGCCATGGTGAGCGCCGGCGAGCACGCGGGCTTCCTCGGCCCGGTGCTGTCACAGCTCGCGGACTACGCCGAGCAGCGCCAGTACACGACCCAGAAACTCAAGATGGCGATGATCTACCCGGTGATCCTCCTCGCCGTGGCGGTGGCCGTGGTGACCGCACTGCTGGTCTTCGTCGTGCCGGAACTCATCGGCATCTTCGCCCACAGCAACCGCGAGCTGCCCCTGCTGACCCGGGGTCTGATCGCCAGCAGCGCCTTCCTCGAGGCCTGGGCGGGCTGGCTGCTGCTGCTTTTGGCCGCCCTGGGCGTCGGCCTGCGCCGCCTGCTGCGGGCCCCGGCCCGGCGCAAAGCCTGGCACCGCTGGCTGCTCCGGGTGCCCGGCCTGTCCCGGCTGCTGGTGGCGGTGGATACGGCGCGTTTCGCCTCCACCCTGTCGATTCTCATGGCCAGCGGGGTACCGCTGCTGGAGGCCCTGCGTATCGCCGGGCAGGTGCTGTCCAACCTCGTGCTGCGGGAGGAGAGCCTGCGCGTTGCCGAGCGGGTGCAGGAGGGGGCGAGCCTGAGCAAGGCGCTGGGCCAGAGCGGCCTGTTCCCGCCGATGATGGTACATATGGTCGCGAGCGGCGAGGCCAGCGGCGAGCTGGAGACCATGCTCGAGCGCAGCGCGACTAACCAGGAGCGCGAGCTGGAAATGACCCTGGGCACCGCCATGGGCCTCTTCGAGCCGCTCATGGTGGTAGTTATGGGCGGCCTGGTACTGCTGATCGTGCTGGCGATCCTGCTGCCGATCTTCGACCTCAACACGATGGTAAGGTAACCCTGATAAGGTAACGACATGACGCGACAGACCATGGCGCCACAACCAATGTGTCGGAGACCGATGGCTCCACGACTAATGGCCCCACGAGCAGGGCGGCGCCCGCTGCGGGCCCGCGCTGCCGGCTTCTCCCTGGTGGAAATCCTGGTGGTGCTGGTGATCATGGGCCTCCTCATCAGCGTGGTCGCCCCCACGGTGCTCAACCGGGCCGACGAGGCGCGGGTGCAGAAGGCCCAGGCGGACTTCAAGGCCATCGAGACCGCGCTCAAGATCTACCGCCTCGACAACTATGTCTACCCGACCACGGAGCAGGGCCTCGAGGCGCTGGTGACACCCAGCACCCTCGACCCGCAGCCGCGCAACTTCAAGGACGGCGGTTACCTGGCCGAGGTACCCGTCGACCCCTGGGGTCGGCCCTACCTCTACCTGAGTCCCGGCGAGCGCGGCGAGGTGGACATCTACACGCTCGGCGCCGACGGCCTGTCCGGCGGCGAGGGGCAGAACGCGGACATCGGTAACTGGCGCGACGAGGAGTAGGCGCTCGTGACACCCGGTCACGACGCCAACCTGCTCGCTCTGGAGGGCACGCCCTGCGGCGACCGGGTCCGCAAGGGCCCGACGCCCCCCGGCCGCGACGGTACCGGAGTCCCCGCGGGAGACACGCCCCGCGGTGACCGGGCCCGAAGGGGCCGGCCCGTCCCCCGCGACCCGGCGCGCTGCCCCCGCCAGCACGGCTTCAGCCTGCTGGAGATGCTCGTGGTACTGCTGGTGGTGATCGTCATCGTCTCCCTGGCCAGCCTCAACACCGGCAGCGGCGCCGGGGAGCGGCGCCTCGCCGAGGACGTGCGTTTCCTCGCCGATGTCCTGACCTACGCCCGGGATGAGGCGGCGTTCAGCGGTCGCGATTACGGCCTGCTCGTCGGCGAGGAGCGGCGCGAGGGTGAGCCCGTGCCGGTGCTGCGCTTTCGCGAGCGCCGCAGCGAGGGCTGGGAACGCCCGCGCAGCGGCGGCGAGCTCTTCGAGCCGCTGGTCTTTCCGCCGGCGCTGGCGCTGGAACTCGCCCTCGAGGGCGTCCCGGTGGTCCTCGACCGGGGCCTGCGTCGGGAGCAGACCGACCGGTCACCCCAGGTGGTCTTCTACGCCAGCGGCGAGGCCACGCCCGGCAGCCTGGACTTCCGCCGCGCGGACAGCGGTGAATTTCTCTGGCAGCTGCGCTGGGATCTGCTCGGCCGTATCGAGGTGACCGACGATCCGCTGGAGGCCGGCGATGGCTGAGCGCCCGGGCCGCGGCTTCACCCTCGTCGAGGTACTGGTCGCTCTGGCCATCGTAGCCCTGGCGGTGCCGGCGCTGCTGTTCGCCCTGGATCAGCAGGTCGACGGCACCGGCTACCTGCGCGACAAGTCCCTGGCGCGCCTGGTGGCCAGCAACAAGCTGACGGAGGTGCGCCTCCTGGCCGCAGCGCGCGGGCAGCTCCTCAGCGGCAGCGAGAGCGGCGAGGCGCGCCTCGCCGGCCGCGACTGGTCCTGGTGGCTCGACAGCGAGGCGACGGAGGTGCCGGGTTTCAACCGCATCGCGGTCCGGGTGGCCCTGGCGCGCGGCGACCGCTTCGGCGGGGGCGACGGCGACGGCGGTAGAGATAACAGCCTGGTCACCCTGGTCGGCTACCTCGAGGACCCGGGAGGCGCCGATGACCGGGCGCCCTAGTATCCTGAGTCAGGACAGCAGGGGCTTCACGCTGGTGGAGGTGCTGATCGCCCTCGCCGTCACCGCCTTCGTCGCCGCCGCGGCCTACGCCGGGCTGTCGGCAGTCATCGACGGCGTCGAGACGACCCGCGCCGTCGCCCGGCGCACGGAAGACCTGAACCGGGCGTTCATGATCCTGTCCCGGGACCTGCGCCAGTTCGCGCCGCGGCCGGTGCGCGACGAGTTCGGCGAGGCGGAGCCGGCGCTGAGCGGCGGACCCCTCGCGCCCTTTCCCCTGACCCTGACCCGTACCGGCTGGCACCCGAGCGCCGAGCAGCCCCGCAGCCACCTGGAGCGGGTCAGCTACTACCTCGAGGACGAGGCGCTCTGGCGCCTGTCCTGGCCCGTCCTCGACCGCGCGAGTTCCGTGGAGCCCGTGCGCGTGCGCCTCCTCGACGGGGTCGAGGGCCTGGAGCTGCGCTTCCTCGACCGTCTCGACCGGCTGACCGGCGGCCGCGGCAGCGCCATCGACAGCCGCAACTGGGAGCGCAGCTGGATCCGCGAGGTCGGGGTCGGCACACCGCTGCCAACCCCTCCGGTGGCCCTGGAGCTGCGCCTGGAGCTGGCGGGGCGCGGCGAACTGCGGAGGCTCTATGCGCTGCCGCGGCCCTGACGCCCGGCGCCGCCAGGGCGGCGTAGCGCTCGTGGTGGCGCTGCTGGTCTTCGCCCTCGCCGCGGTCCTGCTGGTGGCCCTGCAGCGCGAGTTCAGCCTGTTCTACCGCCGCGCCGGGAACCAGCTTCTGGCCGAGCAGGCCTGGTCCTACCTGCGCGGCGCCGAGGCGCTGGCGAGCCTCGCGCTGGTCCGGGACTACCAGCTGGACCAGCAGCGGGACAGGCCCCGGGACGACCTCACGGAGCTCTGGGCCCAGGAGTCCGCCCCCTATGCCCTCGAGGAGGGCGGCTGGCTCAGCGGCAACCTCACGGACCTGCAGGGGCGCTTCAACCTCAACCTGCTCGCGGCGCAGCCGCAAGAGGCCGAGGGCGGGGCGCCCCGCTACACGCCGGCGCAGGCGTTCTTCATCCGCCTGCTGGTGAGCTTCGAGGACCTGGCCATGGACCCCTTCACGGCCGCCGCCGTCACCGCGGCCATCGGCGACTGGCTGGACGCCGACAGCGTGCCGCGGGCGAACGGTGCCGAGGACGACAGCTACGCCGTGCGCACGCCGGCCTACCGCGCCGCCAACCGGCCCATGGCGAGCGTCAGCGAATTGCGCGCGGTCGCCGGCGTCACGCCGGCGCTCTACGCGCGGCTGGAGCCGTTGGTGACCGTGTGGCCGGAGACGCCCGCGGGGCTCAATATCCACACCATGGCGCCGGCCCTGCTGCGCGCCGTCAACCGCGACGGCAGCCTGGAGCCGCTGCCGGCCGGCGATGCCGAGGCGCTGCTCGAGCAGCGCCGGACCGTCGGCTTCGCCGACCTGCGGGCCTTCCTCGAGGACCCGGTCTTCGCCGGCGCGCCTCTGGAGGCCGTCGCCGGCCTCCTCGGCGAGTCGTCGAGCTGGTTCCTGCTCGCGGCGCGGGTCGAGATTGCCGACCGCGAGCAGCGCTTGTACAGTGTGCTGCACCGCGAATTGCGCGACGTGCGCAGCGTGCTGCGCGCCAGCGGCAGCCTGTAACCGGCTGCTAGATCGACTTCATTTCTTGACGCCCGACCCCGCTGAGAGACGCCCGTGAGCGAGAATCTGAACGTGCTGCGCCTCGCCGGCGGTGAGCTCCACTGGTACCGGGCCGGCAGCACCGATGCCCCGGAACCCGTCGCGGCGCCCGGTGTGGCCGAGCGGCTGGCGGGCCTTATCGGCGAGCGCCGGGAGACGGTGGTCTTTGCCGCTCCGGGGGAGGATGTGCGCCTGGTCGAGCTCACGGTCGCGCCGGAAGAGAAGAAGCACCTGCGCGCCTCCCTGCCGTTCATGCTCGAGGAGGCGGTCGCCGAGGATATCGAGGCCCTGCACGTGGTCCCGCACCTCCGCGGTGATCTCGACGTCACCGCGATGCTCTGCCGTCACGCGCGCATGGCGGCCTGGGCCGAGGCGCTCGCGGCGCTGCCCGCCCTGCGCTGCTGGACCCCGGAGCCGCTGCTCCTGCCCTGGCGGGAGGGCGAATGGTGTCTGCTTCTCGAGGGCGACCGGGCCGTGCTCCGCCACGGTGCCGGCGCGGGCACGGCGCTGGAGCGCGAACTTCTGCCGCCGCTGCTCGAGGCGCTCCTCGCCGACGCCCCGGCGCCGGCGGCGCTGGTCGTCTACGGCGAAGAGCAGGCGGCGGATACGGCTCTGCTGCCGCCGGCCCTCGCCGGGCGCTGCCAGTGGCGCCGGGGTGGCTTCGCGCAGGCGCTCTGGCTGAGCGGTGGCGGCGAGCGCCCCAACCTGCGCCAGGGGGACTACGCGCCGCGGCTGCCCCTGCGCCGCTGGTGGGGCCAGTGGCAGCGCGTTGCCGTGGTCCTCGGCGTCGCCTTCGCGCTGCAGCTGGCGGCCACAGCGGCGGAATACCGGCAGCTCCGCGCCGCCAACCTGTCGCTGCGCGAGGCGATCGAGACGCGCTACCGGGAGGCCTATCCCCGCGGCGCCGTGGTCGATGCCGAGACCCAGCTGCGCCGGCAGCTCGAGGCGCTCAAGGGGACGGGGCAGAGCAGCGGTTTCAGCAGCCTCCTGGCACGGGTCGGCGCGGTCCTCGAGGAGCAGCGGGGCACGGCGCTCGAGAGCCTCAACTACAGCCAGCGCGGCAGCGAGATGCGTCTGAATATCCGCGCGCCGGACTTCGGGGCCGTGGAGCGCGTGCGCGCGGGCCTCGCCGGGGCCGGCGTGGCGGCGGTCATGGAGAGCAGCACCAACGACGGTGACGGCGTGCGCGCGCGACTGCGGGTGGGGGGGCGCAGCTGATGCGCTGGCTGGACCGCTTCACCCCGCGGGAGCAGCTGAGCCTGCTGCTCCTGGCCCTCGCGGTGGCCGCCTGGGTCGGCTGGATGCTGCTGTGGACCCCGCTGCGCGATGCCCGCAACGACATGGCGCAGCGCAACGAGGCGACCGCCGTGGTGCTGCAGCGGGTCGACGCCATGGTGTCCGAGATCCTCGCCCTGCGCGCCGACGGCAGCGGCGGCCAGCGCCGCGGCAACCTCGTGGCGCTGATCAATCGCAGCACCGGCGCCGCCGGTCTCGCCGTGAGCCGCCTGCAGCCGAACAGCCGCGGCGAGGTGCAGGTGCGCTTCGAGGCGGCCGTTTTTGACGACCTCTTCGCGTGGCTGCATCGTCTCGAGAGCGAGGAGGGCATTCTCGTCGCCGAGGTCGCTATCAGCCGCGCCGCTACCCCCGGGCGGGTCGACGCCACCGTGCGCCTCGGCCGGGGCGCCTGAGACGCCGTGCGTCGCGCGCTGGTGCTCCCGGCCCTGGTCGCCGGCCTGGTCGTCGCCGCGATCGTGTACCTCCCCGCGCGCGTGGCCGCCTGGGCCCTGCCGCCGTCGCTGCTCGTCGCCGACGGCTACGCCGGTACGCTGTGGCGGGGCCGGGCGGCCCGGGCGGCGGTGGCGACGCCCGGCGGTTTCTTCCACCTCGGCGGGCTGCGCTGGCAATTGTCGCCGCTGTCCCTGCTCCTGCTGCGGCCCACGGTCAGCGTCGAGGCGGCCTGGGCCGACCAGCGCCTCAGCGGCACCGTGGTCTGGCGCGGCGGGCGGGACCTGCTGGTCCGCGACGCCCGCGTGATTCTCGATGCGGCCCTGCTCAGGGAGCTGGCGCCGGTAGCGCTTCGCGGCCGCCTCACCGGTGACTTCGCCCGCCTCGTACTCGCGGACGGCCTGCCGCGGGAACTGTCGGGTCGCCTCACCTGGGAGCGGGCGGCCTGGGACGCCCCCGGCAGCAGTTTTCCCCTCGGCAGCTACGCGCTAGACTTCGCTCCCGCCGGGGATGCGGTACGGGGGGAGGTCCTGACGCTGGCGGGGCCCCTGGAAGCCGCGGGCAGCCTGTCCCTGGCGGGACGGCGCTACCGCGTCGATCTCACCCTGGACAGTGACCGGCCCCTGCCGCGGCCTCTGGCGGAGGCCCTGGCCCTGCTCGCCACGCCGACGGACCGCGGTTTCCGCCTCGTCCTGGATGGCGACCTGCAACCCTGACCCCTGATTTTGAACCTTCGGAGGAACGATGGCGGACACGGAATATCACAAGTACGAGTGCATCGTCTGTGGCTTTGTCTACGACGAGGAGGCGGGGCTTCCGGAGGAAGGCATTCCCCCGGGCACCCGCTGGGAAGACCTGCCGGAGGACTGGCTCTGCCCGGACTGCGGGGTCGGCAAGGAAGACTTCGACCGCCTCGACTGAGCAGCGGTCCCGTTCATCGAGCCCGGAGGCCAAGCCATGACTGATGCCCTCACTGACGCCCCTACTGACATCCCGACTGACGTCCCGACTGACGTCCACACTGGCGCGCACACTGATGCCCTCCGCGCCCTGCGCCCGCTCCTCGCCGAGCGCGGCTACGATGCGCTCGTGGTGCCCCGCGCCGACGAGCACCTCGGCGAGTACCTGCCCGCCCACAACGAGCGGCTGCGCTGGCTGACGGGCTTCACGGGCTCCGCGGGGGTGGCCATCGTCCTCGCCGAGCGCGCGGCCCTGTTTGTCGACGGGCGCTATACGGTGCAGGTGCGCCGCCAGGTGGACAGCGGGGCCTTTTCGCTGCACCACTTAAGCGACGAGCCGCCGATCGCCTGGCTGGCGGCGCAGCTCCCGGCCGGGGCCCGGGTGGCCTGCGACCCGCGGCTGCACAGCCTGGCCTGGTTCGAGGCGACGGAGCGGCAGCTCGCAGCGGCCGGCGCGATCCTCGTGGCCGACGCGGACAACCTCGTCGACGCGGCCTGGGCGGACCGGCCCGCGGCCGAAGTCACGCCGGCGCTGCTCCTGGACACCCGCTACAGCGGTGAGGACAGCCCCACGCGGCGTCGCCGCATCGGTGCAAGCCTCGCCGACAGCGGCGCGGATGCCGCGCTGGTGTTCGCCCCGGACTCCGTGAGCTGGCTCCTCAACGTGCGCGGCGAGGACGTGCCGCGCACGCCGGTGCTGCAGGCCTGGGGTATCCTCCACGGCGCCGGTGAGCTGGATCTTGTCTGCCACCCGGGACGCCTGCCGCCGGGGTTCCACGACCATGTGGGAGAGGGCGTCACCGTCTACGCCGAGGCGGACGCCGGGCAGGTGCTCGAAGCCTGCGCCGGCCGGACCGTGCTGGCCGACCCGGTCACCGCCAACGCCTGGACCCAGCGCGCGCTGCGCGAGGCCGGCGCGACGCTGCGCGCCGGTGACGACCCGGTGCTGCTGCCCAAGGCCTGCAAGAACGCCACGGAGGTCGCCGGCGTTCGGGAGGCGCATCGGCGCGACGGCCTGGCGGTGGTCAGCTTCCTGGCCTGGCTCGACGGCGAGGTCGCCGCCGGCCGCCTGCACGACGAGGCGCGCCTCGCGGAGAAGCTCCTCGCCTTCCGCAGCGCCCAGCCCCGGTTCCGGCAACCGTCCTTCGACACCATCTCCGCCGCCGGCCCCAACGCGGCCATGTGCCACTACAACCACCGGGACAACACCCCGGCGGCGCTGGTGCCCGACAGCCTCTACCTGGTCGACAGCGGCGGGCAGTACCTCGACGGCACCACGGACATTACCCGTACCGTGGCCATCGGCGACCCCGGGGATGCGGTGCGCCGCCTGTTCACCCGGGTGCTGAAGGGCCACATCGCCCTGGATCGGGCGGTTTTTCCCCCGGGGACCACGGGCACGCATCTCGACAGCCTCGCCCGGCAGTTCCTGTGGCAGGCCGGCTGTGACTACGACCACGGTACCGGCCACGGCGTGGGCGCCTTCCTCAGCGTGCACGAGGGACCGCAGCGTATCGCCCGGGCCTGGAACGCTACCGCCCTGGCGCCCGGCATGATCGTCAGCAACGAGCCGGGCTACTACCGGGACGACGCCTTCGGCATGCGCTGCGAGAATCTCGTGGTGGTGCGGGCGCTCGACAACCCGGCCTTCGAGAAACCCATGCTCGGCTTCGAGGCGCTGACCCTGGCCCCCTTCGATCTGCGCCTGGTGGTGCCGGAGTTGCTCAGTGCCGACGAACGGGCCTGGCTGGACGGCTACCACAGCCGGGTCCGGGAGACCCTGACCCCGGACCTCGACCCGGCTACGGCCGCCTGGCTCGCCGCGGCCACCCGTCCCCTCGGCAGCTAGCGCTGCACGCCCCCCGCCGCACCCCGCTCCCGCCGGCGGTGCGGCGCGCACCGGCGCTGCACCGGTGGGGGCTTTTGTGTAGACTCGCCCGGGAGTCAAGCTTCCTGGAGCCTTCCGATGGCAGCAGCCGGCGGTGCCCACGCGCACTGGTCCTCGCGGTTCGGTTTTCTCATGGCCTCGGTTGGCTTCGCCGTCGGCCTCGGCAACATCTGGCGCTTTCCCTACATTGCCGGGGAGAACGGCGGTTCCGCCTTCGTGATCATCTACCTCGTCTGCACCTTTGTCATCGGCGTCCCGGTGCTCATGGCGGAGGTGCTCATCGGCCGCCGCGGGGACGCGGCGCCGCCCATCGCCATGGCGCGGGTCGCCGAGCGCAGCGGCCGCGCCCGCAGCTGGGGGCTGGTCGGGGCCATGGGCCTGCTCGCCGCCTTCAGTATCGAGGTGGTCTACTCCGTGGTCGCCGGCTGGGTGCTCTGGTACCTGTTCAAGGCCATCACCACGGGCTTTGCCGGGATCGACACGACCAACGCCGAGGCGCAGTTCAGCGCCGTGCTCGCCAGCAACGATGGCATGCTGTTCTGGACCCTCGCCGGGCTCGCCATCACCGGCCTCATCATCTACGCCGGCGTGAAAGACGGTATCGAGCGGGCGGTGACCATCATGATGCCTCTCATGTTCTCCCTGCTGTTGTTTCTCGCCGTCTTTAACGCCTTCTCCGGCGGCTTCCCCGAGGCCCTGGCCTGGCTGTTCACCCCGGATTGGAGCAAGGTCGGCTTCGACACGCTGCTCGCGGCCATCGGCCAGTCCTTCTTCTCCATCGGCGTCGGCATGGGCGGCATGATGACCTACGGCTCCTACCTGCAGCGCAGCATCAGCATTACCAACTCGGTGGTGATCATAGTCATCGCCGATACGCTGGTCGCGCTCCTCGCCGGCCTGGTGATCTTCCCCGCGGTGTTCCGCTTCGGCCTGGACCCGGGCGCGGGGCCGGGCCTGATTTTCCAGACCCTGCCGGTCGCCTTCGCGCAGATGCCCGGCGGTTACCTGTTCAGCGTACTCTTCTTTGTCATGCTGTCCGTGGCGGCAATCACCTCCATGGTGGGCCTGATCGAGTCCGTGAACGCCTGGATCGAGGAACAGTACGGCATCGCCCGGCACAAGAGCGCTGTGCTGGTGGTGGGCAGTATTTCCGTGCTCAGTATTCTCAGCATCCTTTCCTACAACGTGCTCGGCGAGTTGCGGATCGGCGGCCTCAACTTCAACGACACCATGGACTTCTTCTCCAACCAGATTCTCCTGCCCCTGGGTGGTCTGTTCATCGCGCTGTTCGCCGGCTGGTACATGTGGCGGGAGGAGAGCCGGGACGAGCTCACGACCCTGTCGCCCGCGGGCCACCGGCTCTGGTACCTGGCCGTGCGCTACGTGGTGCCGCCGGCGCTGGCGGTGATCTTCATCATGGGCGTGACCGAGTAGCCGTGCCGTCCCTGTTCAGCGCAGCCAACGATTTTCTCTGGGGCCAGCTCCTGCTGGTGATGCTGGTGGGCGTGGGCCTCATGTTCACGATCGCCTCCCGGGGCGTGCAGTTCCGCTACTTCCGGCGCATGTTCGGCGTGCTCGCGAACGCGCTGCACCACGAGGAGGGTCATGTCAGCTCTTTCCAGGCGCTGGTCGTGAGCGTGGCCGGCCGGGTCGGTGGGGGCAACATCGCCGGGGTCGCCGTGGCCATCACCCTCGGCGGTCCCGGCGCGGTCTTCTGGATGTGGCTCATCGGCCTTATGGGCATGGCCACGAGCTTCTTCGAGTGCTCCCTGGCCCAGCTGTTCAAGCGCGCCGAGCCCGATGGCACCTACCGCGGCGGCCCGGCCTACTACCTGGTCCACGGCGTCGGTCAGCGCGGCCTCGCCGTGGTGTACTCGGTACTGCTGCTGGTGACCTTCGGCCTCGGCTTCAACGCGGTGCAGTCCTTCGTGGTCGCCACCTCCCTGGAGGCCTCCTTCGGCGTGCCGCCCTGGGCTTCCGGTACAGCCCTGGTGCTGGTCCTCGGCATCACCATCTTCGGTGGCATCAAGCGCATCGCCCGGGTCGCCGAGGTGGTCGTCCCGGTCATGGCCGTGAGCTACCTGCTGTCGGCGCTGGTGGTGATCGGCCTGCACCTGCCGGAGGTGCCGGGCGTTCTCGCCCTCATCGTCAAGAGCGCCTTCGGCCTCGAGCCGGCCGTGGGGGGCGGCATCGGCGTGGCGGTGCTACAGGGCGTCAAGCGCGGCCTGTTCAGCAATGAGGCGGGCCTTGGCAGCGCGCCGAACGTCGCCGCCGTGGCCCATGTGCCGCACCCGGCAAAGCAGGGCGTCGTGCAGGCCTTCAGCGTCTTCATCGACACGATCATCATGTGCAGCTGCACGGCGCTGATCATTCTCCTGTCGGACCTGTACGTACCGGGCGATGTCGGCGTGGAGGGGGTTGCGCTGACCCAGGGCGCGCTGGCCAGCCACCTCGGCCCCTGGGGGGCGCAGTTCCTGTCCGTGTGCCTCGTGCTCTTCGCCTTCAGCTCGATCATGTACAACTACTACCTCGGCGAGAACAGCCTGAACTTCTTCCGCGAGGAAGACCAGCGGCTGTTCACGGTGTTCCGGGTGGCGGTGCTCGGCCTGGTCTTCTGGGGCGCCGCCCAGGACCTCGGTACGGTGTTCGGCTTCGCCGACTTCACCATGGGCCTCCTGGGCCTGGTAAACCTCGTGGGGCTCCTGTGGATGTACCCGCTGGCCATGCGCCTGCTGCGGGACTACGACGCCCAGCTCGCCGGCGGGGGCGAGCCGCGCCTCGATACAGCGGCCTGGCAGGATGTCGATATAGACCCGGCGGCCTGGCGCGACTGA
>CAYFVG010000045.1:0-1787 GCA_964346365.1 uncultured Alteromonadaceae bacterium | reverse complement strand
AAGGGAAACCAGAACGGCTTCCCGGCCAGTTCCGCTGCCTCCACGCGGCGCGAGGCGGCGAAGTCACTCACCAGCATGGCCTCCACCTCGCTGCAGAAATCGGGGTCCTGGACCAGCGCCGTGATCTCGAAGTTCAGGCGGAAGCTGCGGTTGTCGAAGTTGGCGGTGCCCACGCCCGCGAGCTCGTCGTCCATGAGGAACACCTTCTGGTGCAGAAAGCCGTCCCGGAAACGGTAGACGCGGATGCCCGCGGGCAGCAGTTCGCGGGTGAAGGCCCAGTTCGCCATGCCCACCACGACCTTGTCCGGCCGGTCCGGAATGAGCACGCGCACGTCCACGCCGCGCAGCGCCGCCAGCTGCAGCGCGGAAACAATGCCGCGGTCCGGTACGAAGTAGGGGCTGGCGATCCAGATGCGGCGGCGGGCCGTTGCGATAACCTCGTGGTACATGAGGCCGGCTTCCTCGAAGTCGCTGGCCGGGTCCGAGGGGAAGATGAGGACGGCGCTGTTGCCCGGCGCGTCGCCGCGGAAGCGCCACTCGAGGTCGATGCCGCGCTGCGTCGCCCAGCGCCAGTCCGTGGCAAAGGCGAGCTCGGCGCCCATGACAGCGGGCCCCGCGAGGCGCAGGTGCGTGTCGCGCCAGGCGCCGCGGCTGCCGAGGCCCAGGTATTCATCGCCCACGTTGTGGCCGCCGATCCAGGCGCAGATACCGTCGACGACCACGATCTTGCGGTGGTTGCGGAAGTTGAGCTGGAAGCGGTTGCGGCTGCCCTGGGTGGTATTGAAGGCCGCCAGGCGCACCCCGGCGCGCTGCAGGCGGCGGTAGAGGGGCGTGCGGTTGAAGCGCGGGGAGCCGATCTCGTCGTAGAGCAGGTAGACGTGCACACCGGCCGTGGCCTTGCGGGCGAGGATATCGCCGATCCGCGCGCCGAGGCTGTCATCGCGGATGATGTAGAACTGGAACAGGATGTAGCGCTCGGCGCCCTCCAGGCCGGCCATGATGCTGCGGAAGGTGGCGTGGCCGTTGATCAGCAGCTGCACCCGGTTGCCGCCGGTGGCCGGGAGCCGGGCGAGGCGGCGCAGACTCGTGTGCAGGGGCAGGTCGTCGCCCGCCGGCAGGAGATGCTGGCGCACGGCGGCGAGGGTGTCCTCGGAGAGGGCCTCGGTCCGCGCCTCCATCTCCGCCCGCTGCTCGAAGTAGCCGTTGAAGCGATTGCGGCCGAAGACCAGGTACAGCGGCACCGAGACATAGGGCAGGGTCAGCAGCGAAATCACCCAGGCAATGGCGCCCTGGGCCGTGCGCACCGTCATCACCGCCTCGATAGCCGAGCCGATGGCCAGCAGGTAGAAGAGCACCACGGCGACGGCGATGAGCTCGCTGTAGGGAAGGGCGGGCATGGTGATGGCAGTGTACACCGCGGTCATCGCGCCCGCCCGCCGGCCCCGGCGGGCAGCTTTCCCTCTTTTCGTCTTCACGCATTGCCGCACGATGCCGGGGAGAGCACGGGATACTTCACTCAGCCATGCCCGCCCGGGACGCTCACGCGACACGCTTGGTGAGAGCAGCATCCCGTGCTATCCCAGACAGCTTCCCGTATTGCCAAATCGGTCGGTATGTTCAGGACGGTCAGGACATTAGGGACGGTAGGGACGGTAGGGACGGTAGGGACGGTAGGGACGGTAGGGACGGTAGGGACGGGAGGGACGGGAGGGGGGCGGGAGAGGGGGGAGGGGGGGGGCGGAGGCGGGGGGGGGGGGGGGGGGGGGGGGGGGGGGGGGGGGGGGGGG
>CAYFVG010000044.1:12015-14563 GCA_964346365.1 uncultured Alteromonadaceae bacterium | reverse complement strand
CGCGGGATCCCGCGCGCATGAGCGGTGGCTCCTCCTCCGGCGCCGGGGCCGCCGTCGGCGGCGCCCTCGTCCCGATCGCCCTCGGCTCGGATACCAACGGCTCCATCCGCGTGCCCGCCTCCCTCTGCGGCGTCTTCGGCCTGAAGCCGACCTATGGCCGCCTGCCGCGCACGGGCACCTATCCGTTCTGCGACAGCCTCGACCACGTCGGGCCCCTGGCCGGCACCGTGAGCGACCTTGCCCTGGCCTACGACGCCCTGCAGGGCGTCGACGCCGGCGACCCGGCCTGCGCGCGCCGCGAACCGGAGCCGGTGCTGCCGACGCTGGAGGCCGGGCTCGAGGGCGTGCGCATCGCCCGCGCCGGCGGCTTTTTCGCCGCCGTCGACTACCCGCAGGCACGCGCCGCCGTGGACCGGGTCTGCGAGACCCTGGGCGCGACCCGGGAAGAAGCGCTCCCCGGCGCCGCCGCCGGTCGCGCCGCCGCCTACCTGATCACCAACGCCGAGGGCGCCGCCCTGCACCGCCGGCACCTGCGTGAGCGCGTCGACGACTTCGACCCGGACACCCGGGACCGTTTCCTCGCCGGGGCCCTGCTCCCGGCCGACTGGTACCTGCGCGCCCAGGCCGCGCGCCGCGCCTGGCGGGAGGAAATGGCCGCGGTCTTCCGGCACACGGATCTGCTGGTGGCGCCCTGCACGCCCTGCCCGGCGCCCCTCCTCGGCACCCGCTACCTCGAGCTCGCGGGGCGCCGGGAGCTCCTGCGGCCGAACCTCGGCCTGTTTACCCAGCCTTTCTCCTGCATCGGCCTGCCGGTGCTGTCCGTACCGCTCTGGCTGCCCGGGGAGACGCTACCGATCGGGGTGCAACTGGTTGCCGCGCCCTGGCGCGAGGACCTCTGCCTGCGCGCGGGCGAGGCCCTCGCCCGCGCCGGCGTTGCCGACGCGCGACCGGGGGTGGTGTAATGCCGACCCCCGGCCAGCGGCCCCGTCACACCCTGCCAACCCCGGAGACACGGTCATGCGAGACTTCATCCAGGCCCTGCCCAGGGCCGAGCTGCACGTTCACCTCGAGGGCTCGCCTGGATCGGGACACACCCGCGAGTGCCTGGACCTCGTCGGCGTCGATCACAGCGACCACGGCGTCAAGGCCTTCACGGTGAGCCGGCTCCCCGAGGCCGGGCGGGCCGCCCACCTCGCTCGCGTGGCCACAGCGCAGCCCGGCGCGGCAGCGCACTGACGTGGCGGGGCTACTCGAGACGCGCTTCAGCATCGAGGCGCAGGGCAGCACCATCCGCCGGGAGATCATGGCGGGCATCACCACGTTCCTGGCCATGGCCTACATCACCGTGGTCAATCCCACGATCCTCTCCGAGGCGGGCATGGATTTCGGCGCCGTGTTCGTGGCCACCTGCCTCGCCGCCGCTATCGGTACCGCGATCATGGGTCTCTATGCCAACTACCCGGTGGCGCAGGCGCCCGGCATGGGCCAGAACGCCTTCTTCACCTACGGCATCGTCCTCGGCATGGGCTACGCCTGGCAGACGGCCCTCGGGGCGGTACTTATCTCGGGCATCATCTTCATCGTGCTCTCCGTGCTGCCGGTGCGCGAGTGGCTCATCAACGCCATTCCCCGCTCCCTGAAGCTCGGCATCTCTGCCGGCATCGGCCTCTTCCTCGGCATCATCGCCCTCACCGGTAGCGACATCATCGTCCGCGACCCGGCGACCCTGGTCTCCCTCGGCGACCTCGCTGCGCTGCCGGCGACGCTGCTGCTGGTCGGCTTCGTGGTCATCGCCGCCCTTTCGGCCCGCAGGGTCACCGGCGCCGTGGTCATCGGTATGCTGCTGGTGACGGTGCTCGGCTGGTCCACCGGCGCCGCCGAGCTCCAGGGCGTCGTGTCGGCGCCGCCGTCGCTGACGACTTTCCTCTCCCTGGACCTGGCCGGTGCCTTCGACCTGTCCATGGTTACGGTGGTGCTGACGCTGCTCCTGGTAGATGTCTTCGACACCGCCGGCACGCTCGTGGGAGTGGCCAACCGCGCCGGGATGCTCGACGAGAACGGCCACCTGCCGCGGCTGCGCAAGGCGCTCCTGGCCGACTCCAGCGCCACGGCCATCGGCGCGCTCCTCGGCACCTCGTCCACTACCAGCTACATCGAGAGCGCTGCCGGCGTCGAGGCCGGCGGCCGTACCGGCCTCGCCTCCGTAACGACGGCGGTCCTGTTCCTGCTCTGCCTGTTCATCGCGCCACTGGCACAGAGTATTCCGGCCTTCGCCACCGGAGCGGCGCTGCTGTTCGTGGCCTGCATTATGGCGCGGGCGCTGGAGGACCTGGAGTGGGCCAATGTCACCGAGGCCACGCCGGCGGTGGTAACGGCACTGGCGGTGCCCCTTTCCTACTCCATCGCCGACGGGATCGGCCTCGGTTTCATCACCTACGCGGCGATCAAGCTTGTCGCCGGCCGCGGCCGTGAGTGCCCCCCCGCGGTTTATGTGGTGGCGTCGATCTTCGTGCTAAAGTTCGCGTTCCTCGGCTAGGACGGAGGCGGT
>CAYFVG010000044.1:0-11915 GCA_964346365.1 uncultured Alteromonadaceae bacterium | reverse complement strand
GACAAGGCCATAGACGACAAGGTCTATATTTCCGCGAACGATCTCCTGGTGGATTCCTTCCGCCTCGCGCAGAAGATCTATGACAGCGACTTCCGCCCCGATTTCATTATCGGTGTCTGGCGCGGGGGCGCGCCCGTGGGCATCGCGATCCAGGAGTACCTGGAATACGTCGGCATTCACACAGACCATATCGCGATCCGCACGTCGTCCTACTACGGCATCAACCAGCAGGACAAGACGGTTCGCGTGCACGGCCTCGATTACATCATCGACAACGTCAATGCCGAGCACCAGGTGCTGCTGGTGGACGACGTCTTCGACTCGGGCCGCAGTATCCGCGCCATCCTCGACAAGCTGCGCGCCAGGACCCGGCGCAACATGCCCGAGACCATGCGCGTGGCTACGCCCTGGTACAAACCGGCGAAGAACGTCACCGACATCATCCCGGACTACTACATGCACGAGACCGATGCCTGGCTCGTCTTCCCCCACGAGCTCGTCGGCCTGACGCCGGATGAAATTCTCGCCAACAAAGGCGACCTCGCCAAAACCATCAGTCCCGGGCTGCACCGGCCCTGACCGCGGAAGCAGCGCGGTAAAAGCACCGCAGGGTCACTACAATAAGCGGCTGATGCCCTGCACCGGAGCCCGGTATGGCGATCCTGCCCGTCCCCCTGACGCCCTTACGCTGTTTTCTTATCGGCGCCGCCTGTGTGCTGTCGGCCTGCAGCACAGCGCCGGGGAACAGCGGCGCTCCCACGCGCTACTGGTCTGTCGCGAGCGGCGAGTGGCTCGCCCCCGGGGCCGTCGCCGCGGCGGTAGCGGACGCCGACTACCTCCTCCTCGGCGAAATCCACGATAACCCCGCCCATCACCTCGGTCAGGCCGACCTGCTGCGGCGCTTCCCGGGCGAGGGCATCGCAGTCGGGTTCGAGCAGCTCGACAGTGATCAGCTTCCGGGGCTGAAGGAAGCCTCCGCGGCCGAGGATCCCCTTGCCGCCCTGCCGCGGGCCGTCGCCTGGGCCGACGCCGGCTGGCCGCCCTGGGCCCTCTACGAACCGGTCTTTGCAGCAGCCGTGGCGGCGAACCACGATCTCGTCGCGCTGTCCTTCCCGAGGCGCGAGGCCTTCGCGGTGGCGGAACAGGGCTATGGCACTGTGCTGCCGCCGGACGCGCTCACCGCGCTGAAGCCGGAGACGCTTCTCGATACTGCGACGCAGGCAGCGCTGGAGCGGGAACTCGCCGACGCGCACTGTGGCAAGCTGCCGCAGGCCATGCTCCCGGCCATGGCCACGGTCCAGGTCGCCCGGGATGCGCACATGGCCTGGCGGCAGGTCGCCGCCGGCGACCGCGGCGTCCTTGTCCTCGGCGCCGGGCACGCGCGCCGCGACCGGGGCGTGCCGCGCTTTATCGAGCGGCTGCGGCCACAGGCACGGATCAGTGTGGTGCTCTTCCTGGAGCGCCGCCCCGACGCGATCTTTCCCGATGACTACCCGGAGGCTCAGGCCGGCTATGCGGACTATGTGGCTGTAACCGCAGCCGCGGCGCGGCCGGACCCCTGTGCGGGCGTCGACGCGGGGTGACAGGCGGTCCCGGGGTTCTGCTTCTCGCCGCGGGCCGCGCAGCCCGCTTCGGCAGCGACAAGCGGCTGGCCCGCCTCTCCGGCGGCGAGTGCCTGCTGGACACCTGCATCGCCACGGTATGCGCGGCCGACCTGCCGCTACGCGTGGCCCTGGGATCCGGCGACGACGCCCTGGCGGCGGACCTCGAAGCCCGCGGCATCGCGACGCTCCGCTGCGCGGAGGCTCCCCGGGGCATGGGGGCGACTCTGGCCGAGGCCGTACGCCAGCTGCCGCCCTGGGAGGCCGTACTGGTGGCCCTGGCCGATATGCCCTGGTTGCGCGCGGACAGCATGCGCGCGGTGGCAGCCGCTGCGCGGGAAGGCGGCATCTGCATCCCGAGCTTCCGGGGGCATCGCGGACACCCGGTCGCCTTCGGCGCCCGCTTCCTGCCGGAGCTTGCGCGGCTCGACGGGGATTACGGCGCCCGGGAGCTTCTCGCCCGCCACGCCAGGACCGTGCGCGAACTCGCCCTGGACGACCCGGGCATCCTCCGGGATGTGGACCGTCCCGATGACCTCAACGCCCGGGGCTGATCGCGCGGCAGTCATCGCCGCGGGCACGAATCGTCGCGCAGGCGGCCTGCGCGGCGGCCAGGGAGTCGAAGGGCCCGGCCTCGAGGCGCAGGAAGCTGCCGCGCTCGCCGAGCTCCACCGGCACCAGCTCGCGCCGCAACTCCTCCAGCACCGCGCCGTGGCGTGCCCGGAGGGTGGCCCAGCCACGCTCGGCATTGGCCGCCTTGCGGTAGGCCGCGAGGCGCAGCCGCGGCGAGGCCTCTAGGCCGGCCGCCGGCGACGCCCCGGCAGCGGGACCGGCCTCGCTCCGGTTTCCTTGCAAACCCGGCGGCGCCGCAGGTGCGTCACCGGGGGGCACGTCGGCAGCTTCGCTCCCGCCTTGCGCCACCGCAGGCTCAGCCGCCGCAGCACCCGCAGCGTTCCCGGGCGAGGGCGCCGGCTCCGGTAGCGCCGGGAGGACCGCCGGCCGGACGCCCGCCTCGCGCAGGTCCGTGAAGCGGCGCCAGGCCTCGCGGTTGCCGGCCATGGCGGCGCGGGCGTACCAGGCCGCGGCCACCGCGCGGTCCTGCTCAACGCCGCTGCCCTGCTCGTAGGAATAGGCCAGGTTCACCTGCGCGGGAATATGGCCGCGCTCGGCCGCGGCGCGAAACAGGCGCACGGTTTCGCCGAGATCCTGTTCGACACCGCGCCCGTCGAGGTACAGCAGGGCGAGGTTGTACTCGGCATCCGCCAGGCCCTGCGCGGCAGCGCGCCGATACCAGCGCGCCGCCGACGCCAGGCTTTGCGCAATGCCCTGGCCCCGCTCGCTGGCGAGACCCAGCGCGAACTGCGCCCGGGCGTGACCGTCGCTGGCCAGCGGTCGCCACAGCGCCACCGCTGCTGCGTGGTCGCCGCGATCCCAGGCAGCTTCGCCTGCGGCATACTCCTCCGCCGTGGCGGTCGTCGCCAGCAGTAACAGCATTGCCACGAGGCAGCCACCGGCCGCTCTTCCAGGCACACGAACCCCCTATGCAATCCCTCCCGGCGTTAGTGTAGCGTGTCAGGGCAGGCGGATACGCACCAGGGCGCCACCGAGGGCGCTGGCTTCCAGCGCCAGCTCGCCGCGCTGGGCATTGGTTATCTCCAGCACCACCGCGAGGCCGATGCCCTGCCCCTCCCGGCGCGTATCCGCCCGGGCGCCGCGGTGAAGGAGCAGGTCGCGCAGTTCCGGGGAGATACCGGCACCATCGTCCTCCACGGTGATGAACAGCGGCTCCCTGCCGGCGCCACCGGCCACGGTCGCGCGAACGCGTGAGGCGGCGTACTTGCAGGCGTTGTCGAGAACATTGCCGAGGAGCTCCATGAGGTCCCGTTGATCGCCGCGGTAATGGGCATCGGCCTGGCAGTGAACCTCGAGCACCAGGCCGCGGTCCGCGTAGACCTTGAGCAGAGTGTGCCGCAGGCGCTCCAGCACGGGGGCAACGGCGACGCGCTGCAGGAGTTGGCTGTTGCCTCCGGCCGCGCGCTGCAGATGCCAGCCCACCACCTGCTCCATGCGCTCCAGCTGCTCTTCGAGGAGCGCCGGGTAGGACGAGGCGCCCGGCGCGGCATTGCGCAGCACCGCCAGCGGTGTCTTCAGGCTGTGGGCGAGATTCGACAAGGTGTTGCGCATGCGCTCCCGGCGCTGCTGTTCCCCCTGCAGCAACAGCTCAAGGTTCTCGGTAACCGGGCGCACTTCCCGGGGCCAGGGCCCGCCCAGCCCGGCGTCCTCCCCGGCTTCAATACGGGCAATGCCCGCCGCCAGCCGGGCCAGGGGGCGCAGCCCCCACGCGAGGATGATGCCCTGCACCGCCAGCAGTAGCAGGATCGTAGCGCCAAGCCAGAGCCAGAGGCTGCGGCGGTAGGCGGCAATATCCGCGTCCCGCGGCGCCGTGCTCTCGGCCACCAGGAAACGCAGGGGCACGGTCTCCCCCGCCTCTGTCTCCCAGAGTACCTGGTAGGCATGGCGGAGGAGCCCTGCCCGCTCCGAGCGATGGCGCCCGCCCGGTGCCAGGCGCGGTATCCCCGCCGTGAGCGCGGCCAGGGGCTGCGGCAGCAGCGCTGCCGACGGCGACAGCCAGAGCGGCTCCCCGGCCCCGTCCGTGACCACCGCGTAGAGCCCCGAGTTGGGCTGTGCCAGCCGGGGCTCCAGGGGCACCAACGGCAGCGTGAGGCCATCTTCGTAGTCCGCCTGCGCGAGCAGCGCCAATACCTGCAGCTGCAGCCGCTCGCCCGCCGCGGCATCCAGAGCGAGCCGGTGCGCGCGCTCGAGGTACCCGCCGGTAGTGCCCAGGGCCAGGGGAAGGAGCACCGCGGACGCCAGGAAGAGCCGCGCCGCGAGGGACAGGGGCCGGCGCCTCATGCACTTCCCCGGTCGAGGGAGAAACGATAGCCGGCGCCGCGCACAGTCTCGATCGGTGCCAGGCTGCCATCCGGATCGAGCTTGCGCCGCAGCCGGGCCACGAACTGCTCGATGACGTTGCCGTCGCGGTCGCTGTCGTGGTCGTACAGATGATCCAGGAGCTCGCTGCGGGAAATCACCTCGCCGGCGCGATGGGCCAGGTAAGCCAGGGTATTGTATTCGTAGGCCGTGAGCGCCAGTTCCTGGTCGCCGCGGCACACGCGGCGGGCGCGGAAATCGATGCGCAGCGGTCCATAGTCGGCTACCCCGGACCGCCTCCCCTCGACCCGGCGCAGCAACGCGCGTACCCGCGCGTCCACCTCCTCGAGATAGAACGGCTTGGTCACATAGTCATCGGCGCCCGCCTCGAGCCCGCCAACCTTGTCCTGCCAGTCCGCCCGGGCGGTGAGAATGAGGAGGGGCATGGCGAGACCGTCGGCGCGCCAGCGGGCGATCAGGTCGATGCCGGCAACGTCCGGCAGGCCGAGGTCGACAATGGCAATATCACAGGGATATTCGCTCGCGAGCCAGGCGGCCTCCCGCCCATCCGGGGCCTCGTCGACGACGAAGCCCGCCGCGCGGAAGTGTGCGGCGAGGCGCTCGCGGAGCCGCACGTCGTCCTCGACGACAAGCAGGCGCACCGCTCAGTCCCGGATGGTGACGGTGGTCACCCGCCCATTCTCGCGCAGGAGCCGCACGCGGTAGCCCTCGCGAGCCCGCCCGACCGCGAGCACCCGACCGCCGAAACGTTTCCGCGCCTCGGCCGCCGCCGCCCGCGCCCCGGGATCACCGCTCGCCGGCGCCAGCAGCGATTGCCGCCGCGGCGCACGATCCCGCTCGCGCGCGCCGTCACGCTCCCGGCCGCGCCCGTCGCCATCGTCGCGGCGGTCCTCTTCGCGGCGCTCCAGAGCGCGGAGAATCCGCTCCTGCCAGGCCTCGAGGCCCTTGTCGTCGGCCCGCACGCCGCTACTGCCGGCGAGCAGCGCGGCAGCAAGCAGGGGCAGCCAGAACCGGCGCAGGCACATGGGCAACACCCCAAAAGGCGAGCCGCCCCGCCAACGGTTCAGGGCAGCGGTTTCAGCTCCACACGGACCGGGATGGTGGCACCGGGATCGCGGGCCGTGCGCGTCTCGTAGATGGTATCGCCATAGCGATAGCTGACGCGATAGCCGTTCACCCGCTCCCGTTCCCGCAGCTCGTACTCGACGGTGCAGACATTCTCGGTCACGTAATAGCCGTCGTCGCGCTGCCGGCGCCGGCCAATATCGTTGCCCACGGACGCGCCGAGCAAAGCGCCGGCACCGGTGATCACGCCCTGGTGCCCGGTGTCATCGCCAATCGCACCGCCCACGGTTCCGCCCAGGACGGCGCCGAGGAGGGCCGGGGTCGCGGAGCGGCTGCGGCCGCGCTCGACCACCCGCACGCGCTCTGCACGGCAGGTCTCGTGGGGGATGCGCTCGGAGACCACCTCCACGAGCGGCTGTACCGACACGACGGCTGCATCGACGACAGAGCTGTGGGACTGCGCCAGGGCGAGGGCCGGGGTACTGAGGGCAAGGGCAAGCAGCATCTTTTTCACGGTTGCATCCTCCTGTTCAACCTGCCTGCCAGGGTGCGCCCGGAATCCTGAACGACGCCTGAATGGCGCCGGGAGAGTTCGCGGGAGCGGTTCAGGCGCGGTTCAGGAAGCCCGGGGCAGCATGGGGCCGTGCACTGGAGCACGGGAACAGGAGGCACAGCATGGCAAGCAGACTCACCACCCTCGCCCTCGCCGCGGCCCTCGCCATCGGCGCGCCGGGGCTCGCTTTGGCCGACCGCGACGACCACTGGCAGGCTGACGAGCGTTGGGACCGGGACCACCGCCGGGAATACCGAAGCGGGGACGACCGCTGGCGCCGGAACCACTGGCGGGACAGAAACCACTGGCGGGACCGGAGCCGCTGGTGGAGCTACCGCGGCGTACCGAGACACCGCTGGCACCGGCGCTGGCACACCGCGCCGCGGCACCCCTGGCACCCGCGCTATCCCTACCGGGATCGCCGGTACCAGGGGCCGGGGGTGATCGGCGGCGCGATCATCGGCTCGGCAATCACGAGGGCTCTCCTCGACAGCGACGACTGCCGCTACGGTACACGCCACCGGGACGCGCGGCCGCGGAGCCGGATCACCGGCTGCTACCGCATCGAGCGCACGCCGGACGGCTACGAGCGCCGCGTCGAGCTGCCGGCCAGCGAGTGCCGGCGCTAGTGGCCTGAGTCAGAGCCCCGCCACCCGTTCAGGGCGCGATGGTGCGAACCGTGCCCTCGCGGCGCGGGTCCGCAGCGCCCACGAGACCCTCGGGGGTAACGCGGATAACGTGCAGGCCGGAGTTCTCCCCCTCGCGCTCCTGCACCGGGTAGCGGCGCCCCGCGAGCGCGTCGGCGAGCCCCTGACCGGTATCCGTGCCGACCTCGACGCGCACGGACGGGCCGCGGGCGATGATGTTCGGGAAGGCCACGGCCTCGTCGACAGACAGCCCCCAGTCGAACACGCCGAGCACGGACTTGGCCACATAGGCCGGGATGGAGTTGCCGCCGGGGGAGCCGGTGACCATCGCCAGCTCGCCGCTGGCATCGTCGAAGATCAGCGTCGGCGACATGGACGAGCGCGGCCGCTTGCCGGGGCCGACGGCGTTGGCCGGGTGCGGGCCGCTGTCCCCGACCTCGCGGGCAAAATCCGTTAGCTCATTGTTGAGCAGGAAACCGGCCGCCCAGCGCGAGCTGCCGAAGGGCGCCTCGACGGACGCGGTGAAGGACACCGCGTTGCCCTCCCCGTCGACGATGGACAGGTGCGTAGTGCCACCGATCTCCCGGGTCGTGTCGGCGCCGTGCAGCGCCGCCCGGGGCTGGTCGAGAAGCACCGCGCTCGGGTCGCCGTGGCTCGCCTCGTCCTCGGGGGCTGCCCGGTCCTCGGCGCGCGCGGCGACGTAACGCGGGTCCAGCAGGTGCTGCAGCGACAGTGTCATGGCCCCGGGGTCGCCGAAATAGTGGTCGCGGTCTGCATAGGCGAGGCGCTGCGCGTCGACAAAGGCGGCGATGCGATCCTCGCGCTCGGCGTTCTCCGGCAGCAGCGCGTCGTAGAGGTTGGCCACCAGGATCTCCATGGCGCCGGAGGACGGCGGCGTCGCGCTGCAGATGCGCAGGCTGCGCCAGGGCCCGCAGACCGCGGCGCGCTCGGCGGGGCGATAGGCGGCGATGTCACCGAGGCTCAGGGTACCCGGATTCGGCCCGGCGGCCACCGCGGCAACGATCTCGGCCGCCACGGAGCCGCCATAAAAGGCCTGGATGCCTTCCTCCGCAAGCGCCGTCAGCGTCTCTGCATATTCCGGGTTCCTGCGCCGGTCGCCGGCCTTAAGCGAGTCGCCATCGGGGTAGAAGTAGGCAGCCGTCTCGGGGTTGTCGTCGAGGCGCGTGTACTGCCTCATGCGTTCCAGCAGGCCCGCGAGCCGCGGCGACACCTCGAAGCCCTCCTCCGCCAGGCGGATCGCCGGCTGAAAGAGGTCCGCCCAGGGCAGCTTGCCATGCCGGTCGTGGGCCTGCTTGTACATGGCCACCACCCCCGGCACGCCGACGGCGAGGCCGCTCTGCCAGGCATCCAGAAAGCCCATGACCTCGCCGTCCTTCATAAACATGTCCACCCGCGCCCCCGCCGGCGCGGTCTCCCGCCCGTCGTGGAACACGACGCGGTCCTCGCCGCGATCGTAGACCAGCATGAACCCGCCGCCACCGAGCCCGGAACTCTGCGGCTCCACCAGGCCGAGCACCGCGTGCGCCGCGATGGCGGCATCGACGGCACTGCCGCCGCGCTCGAGCACTGCAGCCGCGACATCGGTGGCATAGGGGTTGGCGACGGCGGCCATAGCGCCGTGGGGCCAGTCCGCCGCTGCCGCCGCGGCTCGAAGCGGCAGCGCGATGATGGCGAGAGCCAGGAGAAAACGTATCAGTGCGCTCATGTCGGCATCCTGCTTGCGTGAAAACCGCATGGTACCGAATCTACGGAGGCCTCGCAGCGCTCAGCGCTGCAGGTTGGTCTCCGGGATCACCGAGGACGACGTGCGACATACCCCGCCCCGCGATGATGCAAAGCCAGCGAGCCCGACATTTCGTCATAATAGGAAGAAATTCTGTCATTGCCAGGCACGAATCTGCGGGCTTCGGCTATTCAGCATGACGGATACCCCGCGTAGACTGATTCCCGTTCATATCATGAGGTAGTAGCCATGCAGGTAAATCGCGCGACCTTCGACGAGGTCATGGTGCCCAACTACAACCCGGCCGCCGTCGTGCCGGTGCGCGGCGCGGGCTCGCGGCTCTGGGACCAGGACGGGCGCGAGTACATCGACTTCGCCGGCGGCATCGCCGTAAACTGCCTCGGCCACTGCCATCCGGCGGTCGTGAGCGCGCTCAAGGCGCAGGCGGACAAGCTCTGGCACCTGTCCAACGTCTACACCAACGAACCGGCCCTGCGCCTCGCCCGCAAACTGGTGGACGCTACCTTTGCCGACCGCGTCTTCTTCGCCAATTCCGGCGGCGAGGCCAACGAGGCCGCCCTCAAGCTGGCGCGGCGCTGGGCCGTTGACCACCACGGACCGGAGAAGGACCAGATCATCGCCTTCGAGCGCGCCTTCCACGGCCGCTCCTTTTTCACGGTCACCGTCGGTGGCCAGCCCGCCTACGCGGAGGGCTTCGGCCCGCGCCCCGGAGCCGTCGACCACGTCCCCTACAACGACCGCGCAGCCCTCGAGGCCATGATGTCAAAGCGCACCTGCGCCGTGGTTGCCGAGCCGCTGCAGGGCGAGGGGGGTATCGTCAACCCGGCGCCGGGCTTCCTCGCCGGCGTGCGCGAACTCTGCGACCGGCACAACGCTCTCCTGGTCTTCGACGAGGTGCAGACCGGGGTCGGTCGCACGGGCCATCTCTACGCCCACCAGGGCGCCGGGGTCACGCCGGACATCCTCTCCAGTGCCAAGGCCCTGGGCGCGGGCTTCCCCATCGGCGCCATGCTGACCACGGCGGCGATCGCCGAGAGCTTCAAGGTCGGCACCCACGGCAGCACCTACGGCGGCAATCCCCTGGCCTGCGCCGTCGGCGAGACAGTGCTCGACCTCATCAACACGCCGGAGGTTCTCGACGGCGTCAGGGCCCGGGGGCGGCGCTTTCGCACGACCCTGGAGGCGATAAACGCCGAGCACGGCGTGTTCAGCGAGATCCGCGGCCAGGGGCTGCTCATCGGCGCGGCGCTGGCACCCGCCTATGCCGGCCGCGCCCGGGACTTCCTCAATGCGGCCCTCGACGCCGGCACCATGGTCCTCGTGGCCGGCGCCGATGTGATCCGCTTCGCACCGTCCCTGGTGATCCCGGAAGCCGACATCGACGAAGGCCTGCGCCGCTTCGCCGAGGGCGTGGCTGTGGTCGCGGCGCCGGCGGCCGTCGCGAGCTGACGCCGTGATGGTCATCCGGCCCATCGAGGCGCGGGACTTTCCCGCCCTCGTCCGCTTCGCGGGTGAATCCGGCCACGGCTTCACCTCGCTGCCGAAGAACGAGCCGCAGCTCCAGGTCCGCATCGAGCGCGCCCGGCAGGCCTTCGGCGACGGCCCGGACGCCCGCGGCAACGCCGGCTTTCTGTTCGTGATGGAAGACAGCGAGAGCGGCACGGTGGTCGGCACCAGCGGTGTCGAGGCCCGGGTAGGCACGGACGACGCCGTCTACCACTATCACCTGAGCAAGGTAGTGCACACCTCCCGGGAGCTCGGCATCCACAACACCGTGGACGTGCTCACGCTGTGCAATGACTACTCCGGGGCCACGGAGATCTGCACCCTGTTCCTGACCCCCGCGGCCCGGCAGCGCCGCAACGGCTTCCTGCTGTCGCGCTTCCGCTTCCTGTTCATGGCCCAGCACCCGCTGTTCTTCGCGGCCACGGTGATGGCCGAGATGCGCGGCGTGAGTGACAGCGACGGGCGCTCGCCCTTCTGGGGCTGGCTGCAGAAGCACTTTTTCTCCATGGATCTCGCCGACGCGGTGCACCGCGTCGGCATGGGCCAGAAGTCCTTCATCGCCGAGCTCATGCCCCACTACCCGGTCTATGTGAGTCTTCTCGACGAGGCGGCGCAGGCCGTGATCGGCAAGGTGCACGCGCAGACCGTACCGGCGCTGCGCATGCTCGAGAGCGAGGGTTTTCTCTGGCGCGGCTATATCGATCCCTTCGACGCCGGCCCCACCGTCGAGGCGCGTCTCGACGCCATCGCGTCGGTCGCCGCGAGCCGGGAAAAAACGGTCGCGGTGGTGGACGCGCTGCCCGCCGACACGGCCACGGCGCTCTTGAGCAACGGCGGGTGCGCCGGCTTTCGGGCCGTGCTCGGCAACTACCGGGTTGACGACCAGGGCGCGCTGCAGATCGATGCCGCGACCGCGGCGGCCCTCGAGACGGACACCGGCGCCCGTCTTCGGGCTCTGCCCCTGGCCGCCCGGCAATTCCGGGAGGAGCACGCAGCATGAGCGGGCATTACCGGGACGGCCGGTGGCAGGCCGGCGACGGCGAAGCGCTGCGGTCCACAGACCCGGCGCACGGCACGGTGCTCTGGGAGGGTCGGGCCGCGAGCGCGGCGCTGGTCGACGCCGCGGTCGGCGCCGCCCGGGAGGCCGCACCGGCCTGGGGGCGGCGCCCCCTGGCGGAGCGGGTCAGCCTCGCCGAGGCCTTCGCCGCCGCCGTGCAGGACGACAGCGAACGCCTCGCCCGGCTGCTGGCTGCCGAGACGGGCAAGCCGCTGTGGGAGGCGCGCACGGAGATCGCCGCCGTGGTCGGCAAGGTGAAGCTGTCCATCGCGGCCCAGGCCGAGCGCGCCGGCAGCCGCAGCCAGCCCCTGGGGGAAGGCACCGCCGCCCTGCGCCACCGGCCCCACGGCGTGCTCGCGGTCTTCGGCCCCTACAATCTCCCCGGCCACCTGCCCAATGGCCATATCGTCCCGGCCCTGCTCGCCGGCAACACGGTCGTGTTCAAGCCCAGTGATCTCACCCCCGCCGTGGGCGCCGCCCTGGTCGAGCTCTGGGAGCGGGTCGGCCTCCCCGCCGGGGTCCTCAACCTGGTGCAGGGCGCGGTCCCGACGGGCAGGGCGCTGGCCGGGCACCCGCAGATCGACGGTCTTCTGTTCACGGGCAGCGCGCGCACCGGACAGCTCCTGCACCGGCAGTTCGCCGGCCAGACCGGCAAGCTGCTGGCGTTGGAACTCGGCGGCAACAACCCCCTCATCGTCGACCGGGTCGCGCACCTGGATGCGGCGGTGCACACCATTATCCAGTCCGCCTTCATCACCGGCGGCCAGCG
>CAYFVG010000043.1:7579-14655 GCA_964346365.1 uncultured Alteromonadaceae bacterium | reverse complement strand
CTGGGCTGTCACACGGAGGCGGCCGGGCAGATTCACGATACGATTCACTGGACCCTGTCCTTTACCCATCCGGAGACCGGCCAGCAGCTTGGCAAGCGCCACCTGGTCAACAATTTCTGCCAGGGGATCGTCTCCAACTGGCCACGCTGCACCAGCTGTCATGCTGGCTACGGCTGGCGCGACAGTGATTTCGACTTCGCCGCGGAGGATCGGGTCGACTGCCTGGTCTGTCACGACGGCACCGGCACCTACCGTAAATTCCCGACCGCCGCGGGCCACCCCCCGTACGAGCCGCGGCGTTTTCCCCCGGGATCCGGTGAACTCTGGCAGCCGCCGGACCTCGCTGCTGTCGCCCGCAGCGTCACCGAGCCGGACCTGCGCCACTGCGGTTCCTGTCATTTCTATGGTGGCGGCGGCGATGGCACCAAGCACGGGCATCTGGATTCGTCTCTCCTCGACGCGCCGGTCAGCCTCGATGTACACATGTCCGCGGAGGGGGGTGACTTTGATTGTCAGCGCTGCCACACGGCCGGCGGACACGAGATCGCGGGCAGTCGCTATCACTTCCAGCCGAGCGACTCCAGGGGCCGTGCCATGCCCGGCGACGCCGACCGCAAACTCGGCAGCTGCGAGTCCTGCCATGGCGGCGAGCCGCACGACCGCAGGGGTTTCGGTCGACTGAACCGCCATGCGGACGTTCTTGCCTGCACGGCCTGCCATGTGCCCGAGTTCGCGCGCGGGGGCGTTGCCACCAAGGTCTGGTGGGACTGGTCCACGGCCGGGCGTCTCGGCGAGGATGGCGAACCCTACGTCCAGCGCAACGAGCAGGGCAAGCCGGTCTACGACACGAAAAAGGGTACGCTTCGCTGGGCCGAGAACGTGGTGCCGGCATACCGCTGGTACGGGGGTAATATCCTGTATACGCTGCCGGACGAGCCCATCGACCCGGAAGGTACCGTTCACCTGAATCGCATCGCCGGCGATCGGTCGAACACCCGGGCGCGCATCTGGCCCTTCAAGACCATGCGCGGCCGCCAGCCCTATGACACGCAGCGGGAGGTCCTGCTCCTTACCCATTTGTTCGGCCAGGACGACGACGCATTCTGGCGTTCTTTCGACTGGGGCGATGCACTGCGTGCGGGTGCCGAGGCCCGGGATCTTGCCTTCAGCGGTGACTACGGCTTCGTCGAGACGGCGTTTCACTGGCCCATCACCCACATGGTGGCGCCGGCAGACGCGAGCCTTGCCTGCGAAGGCTGCCATCGGCGCGGGGGGCGCATGGCCGGGGTGGGACAGATCTATGTCCCGGCGGAGGATCGCGTCCCGCTGGTCGACGGGGTGGGTATGTTCCTGGTCATGGCGTCGCTCGGCGGCGTGGCCTTCCATGGCGGTGCCCGGCTGGTCGCTGCACGGCGGAGGCAGGGGTGAGCGAAGGTCATGGTCAGTACCTCTACACCCGCTTCGAGCGCCTATGGCACTGGCTTCAGGCGCTGTTCGTCAGCGGCCTGCTGCTCACCGGGTTTGAACTGCACGGCAGCCTGCAACTGCTTGGCTTTGCGACCGCGCTCGCGTTGCACCAGGTGATAGCCCTGGCCCTTGTGGGCCTCTGGGTGCTGGCCTGGTTCTGGCACCTCACGACCGGCGAGTGGCGCCAGTACCTGCCGGCGCCCTGGCCCCGGCTCCGGGCGATGCTGCGGTACTATCTCTACGATATCTTTCTCGGCCGCCGTCCGCCCTTTCGCCGCGAGCCGAAGCGCAAGCTCAACCCGCTGCAGCGTCTGGCCTACCTCGGTCTGCACCTCGGCATCAGTCCCCTGCTCTGGCTGAGCGGGCTCGCCCTGCTGGGCTATGGTGCCTGGAACCACTGGAGCGGTGCCGCGTCCGCCTTGACGGTCATCGCACAGGCCCATGTTCTCGGCGCCTACGCCATGCTGGCTTTCCTGATCGTCCACCTCTACCTGTCGCTCGCCACCGGCGCGAGGCCCCTGGGACACCTGCGGGCCATGATTACCGGCTATGAGGAGAGGCCGGACGCGCCCTGACCCGCCGCCCGGTGCAGCTCCGGGCCGCCGCCCCGACACCGGGTCCGCTTCGTCTGTCTCCACCTTCCTCCGTCTTTCTCAGCTTTTCTCTGTCCCTTCGCGGCCGGCGAGCGTCTCGAGAAGCCGCACCACCGGGGCGGCAAGGCCGATTCGGGGCGGCGACGCGGGGTGGTACCAGAGCCGCTGTCCGCTCTCTTCCACAGCCTCGATCGTGGCTCGCAGGCGGACTACGACCGGCGTGATGTCGAGATGGTAGTGACTGAAGGTGTGCCGGAAGGGCGCCAGGGCCTCGACGCTGGCGGGCTCGGCCCGGATTGCGTCGCGGCACCAGGTCTCCGCCTCGGCCGCATCGGCAACTTCCGGGAAACACCAGAGTGCACCCCAGATGCCCGCGGCTGGCCGTTGCTCGAGGAGCCAGGCGCCGTCGGGATGGCGGGCGAGTACGAAGGTGGTCTGTCGCTCGGGCAGGGTCCTGCGGGGCTTCTTCCCGGGGTAGTCGCCCGGGTTGCCGGCACGGTGCGCGGCACAGCCGTCGGCCAGCGGGCAGAGCCTGCAGGCCGGCCGGCTCCGGGTGCAGACGGTGGCGCCCAGGTCCATGATGGCCTGCGTGTAGTCCGCCACGCGCTCCCGGGGGGTGTGCGCCTCCGCGTGCTCCCACAGCGTCTTCAGCACCGCGCTCCTTCCCGGCCACCCCCCTACGGCATGGTACCGCGCCAGGACGCGCTTGACGTTGCCGTCGAGGATCGGTGCCCACCCGTCGCCGGCGATGCTGACGATGGCGCCGGCGGTGGATCGGCCGATGCCGGGCAGGGACTCGAGCTCCTGCACGGTTGCCGGGAAGGCGCCGCCGTGCTCGTTGACGATGGTCTGCGCAGCGCGATGCAGATTGCGGGCCCGGGCGTAGTAGCCGAGGCCGGTCCAGTGGTGCAGCACGTCATCGACCGGCGCCGCTGCCAGCGCCCCCACGGTCGGGAATGCCGCCAGGAAGCGTTCGAAGTAGGGGATCACGGTGCTGACCTGTGTCTGCTGCAGCATGATCTCGGACACCCAGACCCGGTACGCATCGATGTCCTGCTGCCAGGGCAGGTGCTTGCGGCCGTGGTCGTCGAACCAGCTGAGGAGCCTGTGGGCGAAGTTATCGATCACGGCGGGTAGTATAGGGCCTCCTGACGGGACGCGATTGACGTATAATTTGGAGTTTTCCACGGCAGGCTCGCCGCGTTTCGGCGAGCCGGGAGCAGGAGCGACATGGCAGAGCGCAAGGCCTCGGTCACCCGCAACACGCTGGAGACGCAGATCAGCGTCACCATCGACCTCGACGGCAGCGGCGAGGCGCGTTTTGCTACGGGCGTGCCCTTCCTCGAGCACATGCTCGATCAGATCGCGCGCCACGGCATGATGGATATCGAGATCAATGCCAGCGGCGATCTGCATATCGATGCCCACCACACGGTGGAGGATATCGGCATCACCCTCGGCCAGGCCATTGCCGCCGCCGTGGGTGACAAGAAGGGCATCTACCGCTACGGCCACGCCTACGTGCCCCTCGACGAGGCCCTGTCCCGCGTGGTGGTGGACTTCTCCGGGCGCCCGGGGCTCATCTTCCGCGTGCCTTTCACCCGGGCCGTGATCAGCAGCTTCGATGTCGACCTGTTCCACGAGTTTTTCCAGGGCTTCGTGAATCACGCCGGGGTCACCCTGCACGTGGACAACCTCCGCGGCGAGAACAGCCATCACCAGGCCGAGTCGGTGTTCAAGGCCTTCGGCCGGGCTCTGCGCATGGCGCTGGCACCGGACCCGGCCATGGCCGGCGTGGCGCCGTCGACGAAAGGCGTGCTCTGACAACCATGGGCGGTAGCGTCGCCGTTATCGATTACGGCATGGGCAACCTGCACTCCGTAGCCAGCGCCCTCGAGCACGCCGGGGCGGGGGCGGTGCAAGTCTCCTGCGATCCGGCCGTGCTGCGCGCCGCGGACCGGGTGGTTTTTCCCGGCGTCGGCGCTATCCGCGACTGCATGGCGGAGATCCGCCGCCTCGGCTGCGACGAACTCCTTGAGACGGCGCTCACGGCACAGCGCAAGCCCGTGCTCGCTATCTGCGTGGGCATGCAGGCGCTTCTCGACCGTTCCCGGGAGAACGGCGGCGTGCCCTGTCTCGGCCTTCTGGGGGGGGAGGTGCGCTTCCTCGGCGAGGACCTGGGCGATGCCACCGGCGAGCGCCTGAAGGTGCCCCACATGGGCTGGAACGAGGTGCGTCAGGCCCGCCCCCACCCGCTCTGGGAGGGCATTGCCGACGGCACGCGTTTCTATTTCGTGCACAGCTTCTACGTGCATGCCAGCGACCGCGACCTCGTGGCCGGCAGCGTGGACTACGGTGTTAGCATCGACGCCGCGCTGGCCCGGGACAACCTCTTCGCCGTGCAGTTCCACCCGGAGAAGAGCCATACCGCCGGGCTCACCCTGCTCCGCAACTTCCTTGCCTGGGACGGCTCATGCTGATCATCCCCGCCATCGACCTGAAGGACGGCCAGTGCGTGCGTTTGCGCCAGGGCGCCATGGACGACAGTACGGTGTTCTCTGACGACCCGGTGGCCATGGCCCGCCGCTGGGTCGCTGCGGGCTGCCGGCGCCTGCACCTCGTGGATCTTAACGGGGCCGTCACGGGGGCGCCGGTGAACGGCGCCGTGGTGGAGGCCATCGCGGCCACCTGGCCGGAGCTGCCGGTGCAGATCGGCGGTGGCATCCGCGACCTCGCGACCATCGAGCACTACCTGCGCGCCGGTGTGCGCTATGTGATTATCGGCACCCTGGCCGTGAAGCAGCCGGCTTTCGTCGCCGAGGCCTGCCGGGCCTTTCCGGGCCGCGTCATTGTCGGCCTCGACGCCCGCGACGGCCGGGTCGCCACCGACGGTTGGGCCGAGGTCAGCGACGTGCTCGCCACGGACCTCGCGAAGCGCTTTGAGGCCGATGGCGTCTCGGCCATCGTCTACACGGACATCGCCCGCGACGGCATGATGCAGGGCGTCAACGTGGCAGCCACGGTCGCCATGGCCCGGGCCTCCAGCATCCCGGTGATCGCCTCCGGCGGGATCACCGGCCTCGACGATATCCGCGCTCTCGCCGCGGTGGCCGATGCCGGAATCTCGGGTGCCATCACCGGCCGCGCCATTTACGAAGGTACCCTGGACGTCGCCGCGGCCCAGCGTCTGTGCGATGGCCGGGCCGGCGGCGGCGCCTGATGGGCCTCGCCCGTCGGATCATCCCCTGCCTGGACGTGGACAACGGCCGGGTAGTGAAGGGCGTGAACTTTGTCGCTATCCGGGATGCCGGGGACCCGGTGGAGGTCGCGCGGCGCTACAACGAGGCCGGTGCCGATGAGATCACCTTCCTCGACATCACCGCCAGCCACGAGGCCCGGGAGACCACCGTGCACACGGTGGAGGCGATCGCCCGGGAGGTGTTCATTCCCCTGACCGTGGGCGGCGGTATCCGCTCCCTGGCCGATATTCGCACCATGCTCAACGCCGGTGCCGACAAGGTGAGCATCAACACGGCGGCGATCCGCGAGCCCGAACTCGTTGCCGAGGCCTCGGCGCGCTTCGGCGCCCAGTGCATCGTCGTCGCCATCGATGCCAAGCGGGTGGAGGACGTCGATGGCGAGCTCCGTTGGGAGATCTTCACCCACGGCGGCCGTCGGCCCACGGGCATCGACGCCGTGGCCTGGGCCCGGCGCATGGCCGGGCTCGGTGCCGGCGAGATTCTCCTTACCAGCATGGACCGGGACGGCACCCGCGACGGCTTCGACCTCGCCCTGACCCGTGCCGTCAGCGACGCGGTGCCGGTACCGGTGATCGCCTCCGGCGGCGTGGGCAGGCTCGAGCACCTGGCCGAGGGTGTACTCGAGGGCGGCGCCGACGCGGTGCTGGCCGCCAGCATCTTTCACTTCGGCGAGCACACCATCGCCGAGGCCAAGGCGCACATGGCCAGTCGGGGCATCGAGGTCCGGCTGTGACCTCCGCGGCGACCGCCGCCGGCAGCCTGGTGATCCCGCACGAGCGGCCGCTTCTGCCCTGCCGTTTTCTCGCCCGCTATGACCGCTTCATCGCCAGGGTGGCGCTGGACGGCGTGGAGGTCGACGCTCATTGCGTGAACCCCGGCCGCATGGAGGGGCTGGTGCCCCCCGGCGCCCGCGCCTGGGTCTCGGCGGTCCCGCCACAGAGCAAGCGCAAGCTGCGCTATACCCTCGAGCTGCTCGAGGTCGACGGCCGCTGTGTCGGCGCCAACACGGTGGTGCCCAACCGCCTGGCGGAAATCCTCGTGCGCGCCGGCTGCGTGCCCGGGTTGAAGCGCTTCCGCAGCCTCCGACGGGAGGTGCGTTACGGCGACAACTCGCGCATCGACATGCTCCTTGAGCAGGGTGCGCAGCGGCACTACGTGGAGGTGAAGAACTGCCACCTGGTCTACCCGGATGGCGGCGCCTACTTTCCCGACAGTGTCAGCGTGCGCGCCGCCGGGCATCTGCGCGAGCTGGCGAAGGTGGTGGCCGCCGGCGATCGTGCGACGGTACTGTTCACGGTACAGCGGGAGGATGCGCGCTTCCTGCGCCCGAGCCGTCTCCACGACCCGGATTTCGCCGCCGCGGCTACGGCGGCGGCGGCCGCCGGGGTGCGCTTTCGGGCCCTGACCATCGCGCCGCGGCCAGACGGATTTCACTTCCTGGGCGCGCTGCCGGTGCGTCTGGGACCCTACGCCACCGAGCCGCTCGAGGCCTTCCGGGAGGCGCTGGCGCCCTGCTCCGGCTGGCGCCGGCGCGGCGGGCACCGTTGAACGCGCTTACTCTGCCGGAGTTTCCCTGGCGGCGATGTTGGCGGCCGCTGCCGAGCCGCTGCGCAGGCCGAGGATGCTGACGCCCTTGAGCAGGGTCAGGGCCTCGTAGAGCTGGTTGTCGGTGCCGAGGAGGGCGCTGGCGCCGGACGCCTCCGCCGCCCCGCTGCCCTCGTCCTCGCCTTTCCCGTTCCCGTTCCCGTTCCCGTTC
>CAYFVG010000043.1:1860-7479 GCA_964346365.1 uncultured Alteromonadaceae bacterium | reverse complement strand
TTCCCGTTCCCGTTCCCGTTCCCGTTCGAGAGGTGGCCGACGAGATCGGCCTCGCTGATGCGGCCCTCCTCCGAGAGCGCCTCCAGCCGGGCCCGCTCGACGACGATGTCCGGCTCGATGCCCGCGGCCTGAATGGAGCGCCCGCCGGGGGTGAAATAGAGCGCCGTGGTCAGCTTCACGGCCCGGTCCTCGGAGATGGGCAGCACGGTCTGCACGGAGCCCTTGCCGAAGCTGCCGGTGCCCATGATGATCGCCCGGCCGTGGTCCTGCAGGGCCCCGGCGACGATTTCCGAGGCGCTCGCGGAGCCGCCGTTGATCAGCACGATCATGGGAATGCCGTCGGTGGCATCTTTTGCCGTGGCGTCATAGCTCTGCGCCGCGTTGGCCAGGCGACCTTCTGTGTAGACTACCTCGCCGCCGGGGAGGAACAGGCCGGCGACGTCGACACTGGCGCCGAGAACGCCCCCCGGATTGTTGCGCAGGTCCAGCACCAGACCCTTGAGCGTCTCCTCGCCCTGCAGCCGCTCGAGGGCGGCGCCGACGTCCTCGCCGGTACTTTTCTGGAACTGCGAGATGCGGATATAGCCGAAGCCCGGCTCCAGCCAGCGCTCGCGCACGCTGGCGACTTTTATCACGTCGCGTACCAGGGTCACGGGGAAGGGCCGGCCCTGGCCGGCGCGGCCGATGGTGAGCTCGATCTCGCTGCCTTTGGGGCCGCGCATTTTTGCGACGGCGTCGCCGAGGCTCATGCCCTTCACCGGCTGGTTGTCCAGCTTGAGGATGATATCGCCGGGCTGCACGCCTGCCTCCGCGGCCGGTGAGCCATCGATGGGGGCGATCACCCGGATCAGGCCGTTGTCCATGCCGACCTCGAGGCCCAGGCCGGAGAACTCGCCGGAAGTCGTGGTCTGCAGGTCCTCGAAGGCATCCCGGGTCAGGTAGACCGAGTGCGGATCCAGCCCCATGAGCATGCCCTCGATGGCGTGCTCCAGGAGCGTGCTGTCGTCGATCTCCTCGACGTAGCCCTGGCGGATCTGGTTGAAGACGTCGGCGAAGGTGCGCAGCTCGTCGAGGGGCAGGCGCCCGTCGTCCGGCTCCAGGGCGGCCTGGGCGGAGCCGCCGAGCAGGACCGTGGCGAAGGCGGCGGCGCGGCCGTGGCGGCGCAGTAGCTTGCGGAATTCGAGGGGCATGATGCGTGCCTTTCTGACTGTGGGATTGGCTGCAGTAAAACGGTCGATTCAGGACACCGGCTGTCAATGGCTTTTGACGGGATAATTGCCGGAGTTATCCGAAGAGAGTGTAGCGCAATCCCGCGCGCCGCGGCGACGGGGCGCGTTACCGCGGGTCAGCCGCGGCACCAGCGTGACGGGTCCACCGGTTTGCCGGCCGCGCGGATCTCGAAGTAGAGCGCCGCTCGCTCGCGGCCGCCGCTCGCGCCCACGGTGGCGATGGGGGTGCCGGCCGTGACCCAGTCACCCACGTCCCTGAGCAGGCTCTGGTTGTGGGCGTAGAGGCTCAGGTAGCCCTCGCCGTGGTCCAGCACCAGCAGCAGCCCCGAGCCGCGCAGCCAGTCGGCGTAGACCACCCGGCCGTGGTGGATGGCCTGCACTGTGCTGCCGGCGTCGGCGTCGATGGTGATGCCGCGCCAGCGCATCCTGCCCTGGTTGCGCGGCAGGCCGAAGCGATTGGTGTGCCTGCCGTCCGCCGGCCAGGGCATGCTGCCCCGCGCCGCCGTGAAGGGTTGGTAGTTGGCCGGGATCGCGAGGTCGCGGACGGCCGCCTCGATTTCGCCGAGCACCTCCTCCAGGGCCTCGGCGTCCCGGGCGAGGCGGGCGAGCTGCTCGCCGCGCTCGGCGATGCTCGCCGCCAGTGCGGCGACCGCCTCCCGGCGCCGATCCCGGGCCGCCGCGAGTTCCCGCTGCCGGGCCACGAGGGCCCGCTGTTCGCCAGCCAGGTCGTCGCGCCGGGCCACCGCGCTGGCCTTCACCGCCGCCAGGTCCGCGAGGGTCCGGCGAAACGCCGCCAGCGCTTCGCTGCGCGCGGCGGTGATGTAGCGGTAGTAGGCCAGCACCCGCGCGAGGGCTTCCGGATCCTCCTGGTTGAGCAGCAGCTTCAGGCCCGTGTTGCTTCCGCTGGCCCAGGCCCGGCGCAGCTCCTCGGCGATGCGCGCGCGCTGGCCGTCGCGGCGGGCGGCGAGGGTTGTCTCTTCGCGGGCGAGTGCTTCGAGGCGGCGCTCCAGGGCATCGATGCGGCCTGCCACGGCGGCCACGGCCTCGCCGAGGCGCGCGAGGTCCGTCTCCGCCGCCCGCAGCTCGCCTTGAAGCTCGTCGCGGGCGGTCTCCTCCCGGCGCTGTTCGGCCTCGATTTTCTCGATGGCGCGACGCAGGGCTTCCAGTTCCTCCCGCGTAGCGCGTTCATCTTTGACCGGGTCGGCGACGGGGTCCGCGCCAGCGAAGGCGGCGGTGAGGGCGACGGCGGCGGCGAGGGCGGCCAGGATGACCGCAGCCGCTGCCCGACCCGCGCGGCGGCAGCGACCCACGGATTTCAGTGCTTGGCCCGGACGAGGCTGTGGCCGGTCATTTCCGCGGGCTTCGGCAGGTCCATGAGATCCAGCAACGTCGGCGCCACATCGGCGAGGATGCCTCCGGCGGGGTCCAGGGTGACCGGTGCCGCGCCGATATAGACCAGGGGCACGAGGTCCGTGGTGTGCTGTGTGTGCTGCTGGCCGGACTCGTAGTCCATCATCTGCTCGCAGTTGCCGTGGTCGGCGGTGACGAGGGCGCGACCGCCGGCCTCGAGTACCGCCACCTCGACGCGACCGAGGCAGGCATCGAGAGCCTCCACGGCGGCGACCGCGGCCTCGTAGCTGCCCGTGTGACCGACCATGTCGCCGTTGGCGTAGTTGCAGACGATAAGGTCGTAGGCGCCGCTGCCGATAGCCTCCACGAGCCGCTCGGTGACCTCCGGTGCGTTCATTTCCGGCGCGAGGTCGTAGGTGGCGACGTCCGGTGAGGGCACCAGGACGCGGGTTTCGCCGTCGTATTCGTCCTCGCGGCCACCGCTGAAGAAAAAGGTGACGTGGGCGTACTTCTCGGTTTCGGCGATGCGCAGCTGTCTGCGGCCCCGGCCGGCGAGGTACTCGCCGAGGCCGTTGGCGGGCGCTTTCGGCGGGAACGCGCAGGGCGCGTCGATGTCCGCGGCATACTCGGTGGTCTGTACGAAGGCGGCGAGCCGGGGCTGCACGCGGCGCCGGAAGCCGTCGAAGGCCGGGTCCGTCAGGGCCCGGCTGAGCTCTCGCGCGCGATCGGCGCGAAAATTCATGAACAGCACGGTGTCGCCGTCCTCGATGCGGGCGGCACTGCCGCCGGCGTCGGTGATCACCGTCGGCGCCACGAACTCGTCGCTCTCATCGCGCGCGTAGGCCGCCTCGAGGCCCGCCGCGGCGCTGGTCGCGCGATGGTTCGTATCGCCGTCGGTGAGCAGGTTGTAGGCTTTTTCCACCCGGTCCCAGCGCTGGTCGCGGTCCATGGCAAAGTAGCGGCCGCAGAGGCTGGCGATACGGCCGGTGCCGAGTTCCGCAAAGACCGCCTCGGCCCGCTCGAGGGAGGCCCGGGCGCTGCGCGGCGGTGTGTCGCGGCCGTCGAGGAAGGCGTGCAGGAAGACCTGCTCAGCGCCGCGCCTCGAGGCGAGGCGCAGGGCGGCAAAGAGCTGGCGCTCGTCGCTGTGGACGCCGCCCGGGGACAGGAGCCCCAGCACGTGGACGGCACCGCCCCGGGCCGCGGCGGCATCGATGGCGGCCGTATAGACAGGGTTGTCGTCGAAGCTGCCGTCGGCGATGGCCCGGTCGATACGGGTGCTGTTCTGATAGATGATGCGCCCGCTGCCGAGGCTCATGTGACCCACCTCGGAGTTGCCCATCTGGCCCTCGGGCAGGCCGACATCCGGGCCGGAGGCCGAGATGAGCGTGTGCGGGGCCTCGTTCCAGAGCCGGTCCCACACGGGTGTGTGGGCGTTCGCGATGGCGTTGTCCCGGGTCTCTTCCCGGTGACCCCAGCCGTCGAGGATGATGAGGACCGTGGGGACCCTGCTCGCGTCAGTCATGCCTGCTCCGTCTGCCTGTGGCTCCCTTTGCCTGTGGCTCCCTTTGCCGATAAAGGTGCGCCGCGGCGTGGTTGGATGCCCTGTAGTGTAACCCCTGGCGCCGAGCGTGTGGGACAGCTCACGTTGGTGGGAGCGGCGCCCGCCGACAGGGCTGGCAGGTTCTCCGGCCCTCGCCGGCGCGAGGACGCGCCGCCCATATGGCTGTCTCTCGCAAGCGTGCCTCCCACCGGCAGACAGGGTATACTGGAGCCTGCTTGCCGAGGCCCGGTCACATGCCGGGCGCAATACGGATCCGGATACCGCCCCATGGCCCTCCTTCTTGAGTTTCTGCTCCAGCAATGGATCCTGGTTGCCGCGCTGCTTGTGGCGATCGGATTGCTGCTGTTTCACGAGACCCGCAAGGCGGGTCCCGCACTGAGCCCGCAGCAGGCGATCAACCTGGTCAATGCCGAGGACGGGGTCTTCCTCGATCTGCGCGATGGCGGCGACTTCAAGCAGGGCCATATCGTCGACGCGATACATATTCCCATGGCCAAGCTTGCGGCGCGCAAGGATGAGCTCGAGGCCTACCGCGACCGGCCGATCGTCCTCGTCTGCAAGATGGGCCAGCAGGCCGGTGCCGCGTCGAAGCAGCTGCGCGCAGACGGCTTCGGCAAGGTATATAAGATGGCTGGCGGCATGCTCGAGTGGAATAATCTCCAGCTGCCCACCGTGGCGAAGAGGTAGCAATGACATGAGCACCACCCCTGTCACCGTCTACGGCACCCGCTTCTGCCCCTACTGCACCGCCGCCCGGCGGCTGCTCGAGGGCAAGGGCGTCGCCTACGACGAGGTCGCCGTGGACGGCAATGCGGACCTGCGCGCGGAGATGACCGCGAAGGCGGGTCGGCATACCGTTCCCCAGATCTGGATCGGCGACCACCACGTCGGCGGCTTCGATGAACTCGCGGCGCTGGACCGCGCCGGGCGCCTGGACGGGCTGCTCGGCCTGTCCGGGTCCCGCTGACAAACTCTCATTCAGACTTCCACACGGAGCAAGCTAACCATGGCCGATGAGCAGGCAGCAGCCCAACAGGACGCGCCCCAGCAGCAGTTCTCGATGCAGCGCATCTACTGCAAGGACGTCTCCTTCGAGTCCCCGGCGACGCCGCAGATTTTCCGCAAGGCCTACCAGCCGAAGGTCAACGTCGATCTGAACACCAAGAGCGATACCATCGACGAGGACGGCAACTTCGAGGTGGTGCTGACGATCACGGTCACCTCCAAGGTTGAGGAGGAGACAGCGTTCCTGGTCGAGGTGCAGCAGGCGGGTATTTTCTACATCAGTGGCTTCGAGACGCAGCAGCTGCGCATGGTGCTCGGCACCGCCGCGCCGACGATTCTCTTCCCCTACGCCCGCGAGGCCATCGATACGCTGGTGGTCAAGGGCGGTTTCCCGGCGCTTATGCTGGCGCCGGTGAACTTCGACGCGCTCTACCAGCAGGCGGTGGCCCAGTCCCAGTCCCAGGCGCAGGATGC
>CAYFVG010000043.1:0-1760 GCA_964346365.1 uncultured Alteromonadaceae bacterium | reverse complement strand
CCCCAGCCGAGGAGTTCTGCGGCGTCCCGCTTGCGCCCCTGGGTGTGCTGCAGCGCAACCTCTATTAGCGTGCGCTCGAAGGCCGGCACGGCGGCGCGCAGGATATGCTGCCTGCCCTGGACCAGCTGGTTGTGGGCCCACTGCGATAACAGCTCCCGCCAGTCTGCCCCCTCCCCGGTCGGCGCCGCAGCTTCGCGGCGGCCCAGCTCCGGCGGCAGGTCCGTGAGGTGCACCTCCCGGCCCGAGGCCATTACCGTGAGCCAGCGGCAGGTGTTCTCCAGTTGACGCACGTTCCCGGGCCAGTCCAGGCCCGCCAGGAAACGCTCCGTCTCCGGCAGCAGCACCTTTGTCTCGCCCCCCAGCTCCCGCGCCGCCCGGGCGAAAAAGAACTCCATGAGCTTCGGGATATCCTCGCGGCGCTCCGCGAGCCGGGGCAGGTGGATGCGAATCACGTTGAGGCGGTGAAAGAGGTCCTCGCGGAACTCGCCGCGGGTCACCCGCTCCTCCAGGTCCTGGTGGGTGGCGGCGATGATGCGCACGTCCACCCGCACCGGCGTGTGCCCGCCGACCCGATAGAACTCGCCGTCTGCCAGCACGCGCAGCAGCCGGGTCTGCGTCTCCGCGGGCATGTCGCCGATCTCGTCGAGGAAGAGAGTGCCGCCGTTGGCCTGCTCGAAGCGCCCCTCGCGCCGCGCCGTGGCGCCGGTAAAAGCCCCCTTTTCGTGGCCGAAGAGCTCCGATTCCATGAGATCCCGGGGAATGGCGGCCATATTCAGCGCGATGCACGGCCGGGCCGCGCGGGGGCTGTGCCGGTGCAGGGCCCGGGCAACCAGCTCCTTGCCGGTGCCGGACTCGCCGTTGATCAGGACCGTGATGCTGCTGTGAGCCAACCGGCCGATGGCCCGGAAGACCTCCTGCATGGCCGGCGCTTCGCCGATGATTTCCGTGCCCGGGCCCTGGTCATGGCCATTGCTCGCGGGGGCCTGGTTCTCCCGGGCGTGGGCGAGGGCCCGCTCGGTGATCGCCACCACCTCGTCGATATCGAAGGGCTTGGGCAGGTACTCGAAGGCGCCCTGCTGGTAGGAGGCAACCGCGCTGTCCAGGTCCGAGTGCGCTGTGGTGATGATGACCGGCAGCCGGGGATGGTTCTCCGTGAGGCGCCCGAGGAGTTCGAGGCCGTCGGTCCCGGGCATGCGGATATCGCTGATTACCGCGTCCGGTTCTTCGTCATCGAGGCGCTGGAGCATATGGTCACCGCTCGAAAAGCACTCACTCTCTATGCCGGCCTGACTCAGGGCGCGCTCGAGCACCCAGCGGATCGATTGATCGTCGTCGACGACCCAGACTTTGGCGGGGCTAGGCATGGGATTCTTCCAGCGGGAGGTAGAGGCTGAAGCGGGTCCGGCCCGGCCTGCTGTCACAGTTCAGCAGGCCGCCATGGCGGTTGACAATGGACTGGGAGATCGCCAGCCCGAGTCCGGAGCCTTCAGCGCGGCCGCTGATCATGGGCACAAAAAGGGAGTGGCGCAGCTCCTCCGGTATACCGGGGCCGTTGTCGACGATGTCGACCCGGCAGACCAGCCGGTGCCGGCGGTTGCCGATGGTGAACTGGCGTTGGGAGCGGCTGCCGATGCAGAGCTTTCGCTCCTTCTGCCCGCTGGTGGCCTGGAGGGCATTGCGGGCGATATTGAGTACCGCCTGCACCAGCTGGGTGCGGTCCGCCAGGATATCCGGCAGGCTCGGGTCATAGTCACGGCTGA
>CAYFVG010000042.1:0-14853 GCA_964346365.1 uncultured Alteromonadaceae bacterium | reverse complement strand
GCCATCGAAGACCAGCCGGTCCAGCTCCCGCACCACCATGTGCTCCGGGAAGCCCAGCTTCGCCTTGAGGTGGGCCAGGTTGCGGCCCCGGCGGCCGTGGTGCCAGTCCTCGCGAAAGGCTTCGACCCAGGCCGGGTCGTCGAGGAGCGCGCGGCGGCCGGCGACATCGTCGTATTCCTTTGCGATAAGCCGGCCGGTGCTGTCAAGCTCTTCGTACATGGGGCTGACAATGCCGTCGGACCAGATGCGGAAATTCGTGCCCAGGGCCTGGAAATGCAGGTTGCCGCGGAACAGGCGGCTGTTCATGAGGCCGGCAAAGCCGAGGAAGGCCCGCGCTGCCCGCGGCGCCAGGGCAAACTCCATGACCGACAGGGCGGAGGTCTTCAGGGTCTTGCCGAAAAGGCGCCCGCTGGTGAGCGCGAAATAGAGCAGCGCCGTGGCGCGGTTCTGCAGGATCGGCGTAGTCTGCCAGACGCGGCCGTGGCCGCGCACCACCCGGAGCAGGCGTTTGAGCTCACCAAAGCTCGCGAACTGCGTGGGAATACGCTTGTCCGTGTGCGGGTCGTTGGCCAGGTAATGGAAAGGCAGCCCGTCGGTGCTCAGGCCGACATAGCCCTGGCGCATGGCCGCTTCGAGCAGCTCGTCCATGCGCGAGAGCTCCGCGCCGGTGGGCGAGCGGCTGATGCTGGCATCGAGGCCCATGGCCTCGATACGCAGCATGGAGTGCGGCACGAAAGCGCCGATGTTCGGCCCCAGGGGCAGGTCGTCGAGGTGATCGAGGTAGTCGCCGCTGTTATCCCAGGTGATCGCATCCACGCACTTGCGCAGGACGCTCTTGGGGATGTTCTCGACCCGGGTGAAGCAGTCGATGATCGGCTCCTGCCCGCCCCTGGCCTGGGTGCCGAAGCAGGTGCCGAGGCTGCAGTTGCCGACGAGCACGGTGGTCGTGCCGTGGCGCACCACCTCGGGCAGCGTCGGGTCCAGATCCACTTCCAGGTCCAGGTGCGTGTGAATATCGAGCAGCCCGGGCATGAGCCAGAGGCCGCTTGCGTCGATCGCGCGCGCCGCCCGATCGGCCGGGAGCGCAGCGCCGCTGGCGACAATACAGCCTTCCCGCAAGGCAATATCGAGCTGCCCCGGCGCGGCGCCGCTACCGTCGAAGACCGTGGCGTTGCGGATCAGTACATCCCAGGATTGTCCGTCACTCATCGATTCACCTGCGTAATTCACTTATTAAAAACAAGGGCTTGAGTGGCGCGCCGGTGCTTTTCAGACGGCGCGTTGATCGCTAAGGTTACCTCCGCGGTCCCGGCCACGCCACAGCGCCTGCGCCGTCGCGCCGCTCGCGACAGCTCGCAAGATCGACATCCCGCAACCGCAAGAGACGCCACCGCCATGAACGCACCCGTCCTGCCCTTCGACAACAGCTACGCGCGACTCCCGGCGCATTTCTATGCCCGTCTCGACCCGACCCCGGTGCGCGCGCCAGCCCTGCTGCACGTAAACCGCCCGCTCTGCGAGGCCCTGGCTATCGACGCGGACTGGCTGGCCTCCGAGGAGGGCGTGGCCGTCGTGGCCGGCAACACGGTGCCGGCGGGGGCCGAACCCCTGGCCTCGGCCTACGCCGGTCACCAGTTCGGCCAGTACAACCCGCAGCTCGGTGACGGCCGCGCCCACCTCCTGGGCGAACTGGTGGACGCCGGCGGCCGCCGCTTCGATCTGCAGCTGAAGGGCTCGGGGCGCACGCCCTGGTCCCGCGGCGGCGACGGCCGCTCGCCCCTGGGGCCCGTGCTGCGGGAATACCTGGTCAGCGAGGGCATGCACGCCCTCGGCGTGCCGACCACCCGCGCCCTCGCCGCCGTGACCACCGGCGAGCGCGTTATCCGCGACGGCGTCGAACCCGGCGCGGTCCTCGCCCGCGTGGCCAGCAGCCATATCCGCGTCGGTACTTTCCAGTACTTTGCCGCCCGGGGCGACCGGGATGCGCTCGACGCACTCTGCAGCCACGTCATCGACCGCCACTACCCGGACCTCGCCGACGACGACAATCCCGCCCTCGCCCTCCTGCGCACTGTCGTCGCGCGTCAGGCGGGCCTGATCGCGAGCTGGCAGCATCTGGGTTTCATCCACGGGGTCATGAATACCGACAACATGCTGCTCTGCGGCGAGACCGTCGATTACGGACCCTGCGCCTTTATGGAGGCCTTCGCGCCGAACACGGTGTTCAGCTCTATCGATGTCGGCGGCCGCTACGCCTACCAGAATCAGCCGGGCATCGCGCACTGGAACCTCGTGCGCCTCGCCGAGGCCCTGCTGCCCCTCATCGACGCCGACAGCGACCGCGCCGTCGAGCTGGCGCGCGCGGTGCTCGAGGAATTCCCGCGGCAGTTCAGCGAGGCCCACGGCGCGGGCCTCGCGCGCAAGCTGGGCCTCGACGGCCTGCGCCCGGACGACGACCCGCTCGTGGAGGCGCTGTTTTCGGCCCTCGCCGAAGACGGCGCCGACTTTACCCTCGCCTTCCGCTACCTGACGGAGCTGGACGGCCCCGAGGCCGACGCCCTCGACGGCCTGTTCCAGCCCGGCGAGGCGCTTCGCGGCTGGCTGCCGGCCTGGCGGGAACGGCTGGCAGCAGACGCCATCGGCGCCGCGGAGCGCCGCGAGCGCATGCGCGGCGCAAACCCCGTCTTCATCCCGCGCAACCATCTGGTCCAGGGCGCCATCGAGGCCGCGGAGGGCGGCGACCTCGGGCCCTTCCGGCGCCTCGCGGAGCGCGTCGGCAATCCGTTTCGCTGGGACCCGGCGGATGCGGACCTCGCCCGCCCGGCGCGCCCGGAGGAGCAGGTGCACCGGACGTTCTGCGGCACCTAGGGTGCGATCACCGACTCTTCTCCCGAAGCCCCTGCTCCGGGAGCCCCTGCGCCTCAAGCCCTGGCGGCGACCAAAGAGTGCCCCCGCGCCCTCGCGTACGTCAGCAGGGACGCGGCGAAGTTATGCGGTCGCAGTAGCGCGGGACTGTCCGGCCTGGGGCCGATGGCAACGAGGCGCAGCCGGCCGCAGCTGCGCTACCGGCTATCCTTTTCCCGGCGCCGCAGCACCGCTCACTCGAGGCCACGTCCGGTCTGCAGATAGGTTGCGAAGCTGCCGAGCCAATGACTGCCCATGTAGTGCATGTCGCCGAGAACGGCATCCAGCCCCGCCTCCCGGTGGGCCTCTGCCGCCAGCCTGAGCGGAGCGATGCGGGGGTCATCCCGAGGCAATCCACTGATGATTCCCTCGAGCATCCAGGCGCGGCTGGTATTGAGGCCATCGAGATGGGCCAGCTTGCCATCGCTCTTGTCGGTCACCACGCCCGGGGTGAGCCAGTTTGAACCCGTCGTCGGGGTAAGCGTTGGAAAGAAATCGGTCAGCCAGGCGGCAAAGCCCGTCCTGCTGAGGACACGGCGCAGCAGGTCCGCCTCCGCCAGGCATGGTGAGAGAAAGTCCTGCCCCGAGGGTTCGTAGGCGAGGGGGCACTCCCTGTCCTGCAGGTAGAGTTCTTTTGTGCGTCCGGTGAGCAGGCGCTCGAAGGCCTCGTCACCCGCGATCCGGCTCCAGTCCAGCATGAGGCCGAAGGCAAATGCCGTCTGGCTGTGCTCCCCGGTACGGATCGGGAAGGTGAGCTTGGGGAGCCACGCGCTGATCCTTGCAACTGCCTGCTGCTCCAGTGGAAGCAGGTTTTCCAACCATCGCCGTGCCTGGGGAAGAGAGGATTGCCGCAACTCCGCAGTGAGCTGCAGGAGCCAGGCAAGCCCGTAGGGACGCTCGAAAGACTCCATGCCGGGACGCTGGAGATTTGACAGTTCACCGGCCACGTTAGCGGCGCTGAAACTCAGGTCGAGTTTCTCGATAATGATGCCGGCGTCCACCTGCTCGGGGCGGGTGTTCAGCATCCTGACCAGCAGCCAGTGACCGTGCACCGACGAGTGCCAATCGAAACACCCGTAAAACGTCGGGTACAGCTCACGTGGTGGCTTAAGGTCCTCGTCACTGTTCATTACGTGGGCGATCTTGTTGCTGTATTCCCTGTGGATACAGTCCAGCGCCAACCCGGCAAAAACAGCTTCAGGACTGCTCCCGGATGCCACAGCGCCGGCAAAAAACGCGTTGTTCAGCAGGGCACAGCTGGCAACAAAGACAAGGACTTTTTTCATAATTCCGATTGATCGACAGCTCCGGGCGGTGCTGCCTCATCCTACCCCAAACGGCGGCATCGGGTTGGGAAAACCGGGGCGCTGCCCAGGGGGAGTTGCCTATGTCTCGGGATCAGGTAGGCCATCAGTTGCGCTCGAGAGGGTGGCGGCACGGATCGCTTTGGAATGCATGCAGAAGGGGCAGGCCCGGCGATCTGGTCGATGACGACCGGGGGTGTGAGGGGCGCGTAGCGCCTCGCCATTGCAAACAGGAGGCTTTGTTTCACCTATCCGTTTCAGCGCGCCAGTTCTTCGCAACAGCGCAGCAGCCTGGCGATATCCGTGTCCCGCGACAGGCGGTGATCCCCGTCCTTCACCAGCGTGAGCACAATATCGTCCGTGCTCAGCACCTGCAGCAGCCGCTCCGCGTGCTGCCAGGGCACTTCCTCGTCGCGCATGCCCTGCAGCAGACGCACGGGACAGGCCAGCTCCAGCGGCCCGTCGAGCAACTGCCAGGCTCGCCCATCGTCGATCAGCGCGCGCGTGATGCGGTAGGGCTCATCGTAGTCGGACGGCCGCAGCGTATACCCGTGCTCGAGAATGTCGGCGCGCGCCTCCTCGGGCAGACCCGCCCACAGGAGCTTTTCCGTGAAGTCCGGGGCCGGCGCCACCAGCACCATGCCGGCGATGCGCCGGGGCCGCGCCAGCGCGGCCAGCAGCGCCAGCCAGCCGCCCATGCTCGAGCCGACGAGCACCAGCGGCCCCGACGACTGCGCATCGAGCACGTCGAGGGTATCCTGCCGCCAGCGGGACAGGGTGCCGTCCTCGAACACCCCCTCCGACGCCCCGTGCCCGCTGTAGTCAAACGCGAGGAAACCGTGCCCGGCGCCGGCCGCCCAGCGCTCCAGCGCCAGTACCTTCGTTCCCTGCATGTCGGACTTGAAGCCGCACAGCCAGACAAAGGTGCGCGCTCCGTCTCGGGGCGCCAGGTATCGATAGGCGAGCCGATGCCCGCCGGAGGACTCAATAAAGGCAGTCGTCATTGCACCCCCTTCCTGCAAAGCGCCATGCCAAGGTAGCCCGGGCGGTTTCGAAGTCAAGCATGGCGGCCCCGGCGATCGGCGACAGACCGGTTGCCGGCCATCGAGCGGGCGTGCCACCGCCCCTGGGCGCCGCTCATAAAAAACCCGCCGAAGCGGGTTCAAGAATTAAGCAATCCCGCGGCAATGCCTGCGGCCCTAGAACGTCATGCGCGCCTGCAGGTACCAGGTACCGCCGTTGAAGCCGAAGGGGCTGTCTTCCGGATAGAGCTGACCGAGACCGCCGGGATTGGGCGTTTCGTCCGGAAACTCATCGAACAGGTTGTCGACACCGAGGACGAGCTCGGCGGCCTCCGTGACCTGGTAGGCGAGCTGGATGTCCACCAGCAGCGCGGCATCCACGTCAAAGTCGTTGCTGGTCGACGTCCAGGGACCGTAGTAGTTGGCGCGCAAGAGCGTGCGGAGCTTGCCCTGTACGTGGGACCACGCGACGTTGCCTTTCACGTTCGGCAGCTGGTCCTCCAGCGCCTCGACACGTCCCTCACCGATGGGATTGATGGTTCCCCGGCCCGTGACATCTGTTTCGTTGAAGTTGAACGCCACGGTAACGGTGGAGCTGCCGCTCATGAAGTCAAAGGGTACGTTGCCGACCAGGTCCACACCGCGCGTGCGGGTGTCGAAGCTGTTGGTGAAGAAGCGGAACTCCGCCAGGTCGTCGAGGCCGAGGAAATTCTGCCGGTCGATCACGCCGGAGGCATCCAGGCCCGAAAGCGCCGCGGAGACGGTCTGGAAGTCCGTGCCGCCACCGGCGAAATTGAGCGCGGCGAGGAAGTCGACGTTTTCCCCCAGCGCGATACGGTCGTCCACCTCGATGTCGTAGTAGTCGACGGTCCAGGTCGAGACGCCGATATCGAAGGCCACGCCGAGGGAAATGTTCTCCGCCGTCTCCGTACCCAATTCGGGACGGCCGTTGCCGGCGCTCTCGACGAAATCCGCCGCGAGCTGGCCCGCCGGAGATGATAGAGGCAGCGTGCCCTGGTCGATCAGCGTACCGGCGACATTCTGGGTAGTTACGTTGGTGATGTTCGCCTGCCCGGCGGTCGGCGCGTGGAAGCCGGTGGAGAAGCCGCCACGGATACGGAACTGGTCCGTGACGTGGAAGAGCCCGGCCAGCTTGTAGGTCGTCTCGCCCTCAAAGTTGCTGAACGACTCGTCGCGCACCGCCGCCTGCAAGGTCAAGCGGTCTGTGACGTCAGCCTCCAGGTCGACGTAGTACGCCGTATTGTCCTGCGATGCCGAGGTGTCCCGCGGGAAGCCACCGAAGCCGTTCGAGCTGGAGGCGAAACCCTGATCAGCCAGCGGCCCGAGGGCGAAAGACGCCGGGTCACCGGCAAAGAGCTCAAAGTCTTCCTCGCGGTACTCCGCCCCGAAGGCGACGTTGAGATCGGATGCCAGCCCCACATCGAAGGCATAGGAGAAGTCGGCGCTGTACAGGGTCTCGGTCTGTTCCTGCCCCCCGGGGGTGAAGTCGCGGGGCGAGTCGGGACCCAGAGACGCGTTGACCGTGTTGCGAATGACGAAATCTGTCCGGTTGGAACCGCGCTGTACGCTGAGGTCGTAGTACAGGCCACTGCCGACATCAAAGTTGCCGCGAATACCGGCGGCAAGCGCCATGTCCTCGTTATCACCGCCGAAGCGGGGCACAAAGCCGGCGGGAATGGTTTCGATGAACGAGAAACAATTGTCACTCGCCGAGACCGCTGCCAGCAGCGACGGATCGGGAATGACACCGCCGGAACCCCCCAGGGGAATGCCGTCGATACAGCTGCTGCCGCCGTCCAGGTCGCCGACGAGCACTGACGGCACGCCGTTTTCACTCTCAAGGCCTGTCGCCGGGTCCACCGTGGGGCCTCGATAGACGCCGCCGCGCTGGCCGCTGGGCCCACCCACCACATTGCGGTAGAAGAAACCGCCTTCCACCGAGCGCTCTGCGTAGTTACCGAACGCGTACAGCTCGGTGTTTTCATTCAGATCGATCGCCGAATTGAAGAACAGTTTTATATCGTCTTCGACATCGGGCTGGCCCCAGTACTGAGGCACTTCACTGGTGTAACTGTTGATCGCCTGAAAATCGGAAACCGGCGTGTAGCCGTTGGCCGCCGCGAACGCCACGTCGTCGCGCACGACCGAGCGGATCGTGCCCTCGACATCGCGATACTCGCCGGTGATGTTCAGGAAGCCGTTCTCGCCCAGCGGCAGGCCGAGGTTGGCCGATACCATGTAGTTTTCGCCATCTTCCTCGTAGGTCGACCCGTAGCGGGCCAGCACTTCGAAACCCTCCGCATCATCACGGAGCAGGAAGTTGAGCACCCCGGCAATGGCGTCGGAGCCGTACTGGGAGGACGCCCCATCGCGGAGCACCTCGACCTGCTTGAGCGCCAGCGCCGGTATGGCCGACATATCGACACCCTGCGCGCCGTCGGAAATGCCGCCGCCGAGGAACGAGATGATGGAGCCGCGATGGCGCCGCTTGCCGTTCACCAGCACCAGCACGTTGTCGGGGGAGAGCCCGCGCAGGTTCGGCGGACGAACAATCGTCGCCGCGTCACTGATGGGCTGCGTGTTGATGTCGAAGGACGGAACCTGCGTTCGCAGCATGTCCTGCACATCCGTCGAACTGTTGACCCGGAAGTCGCTGCCGCTGATGACATCCACGGGCACCGGCGAATCCGCCGCCGAGCGATCGGCGACCCGGGTACCGGTCACGATCACCTCTTCGACCAGGGCGTCCTGCGCCATCAGCCTCGGCGCGCCGGCGCTCATCAGGCCGGCCCCCACGGCGACAGCCAGCGATAGTTTGTTCAAACGGAATCGAGTCATGGTTTTCCCCTTGGAGTTATGCCCTATAAACGCGCATCCACAGGTTTAGGCAACGCACCATCAAAGGGCAACGCAAACTGTCATAAATGTGTAGGATTTACGTAATCCCGGTCTGCACTATCGCGCTGGCCGGTGCCATCACGCCGACCAGCGCCGCCGGCTTGCGCCGGGCCGCTGCGTGCCGGTCGCAGGCCAGTGCCGCCTCGCGGCGCCAGACCTCGACGAAGCGCAGGCAGATGGTTGCAGGCCCGGGGCCCGGGACCGCTCGAGGATCATCCCCCCAGCTCATGCAGGAGTGCGTCCCAACGCGGCCCGAGCTGCTCCGGATACCAGGGCGAGACGTCTACCGGGGCGGGCAGATCCCCCGCCAGCCACTGCCGCAGGCGGGCCACCAGCGCCCCGACATCGCCCGCCGGATAGCGGTAGGGGGCCGCATACAGCTCCGGGTAGCACAGGGCGTCGGGAACCAGGGGCCGAGCCCCGGCGCTGGCGGCCTCGAGCACGGCAAGACCCTGGAATTCATGCCGGGCGGTACTCACCGCGATGCTCGCCCGCGACAGCAGCTCGCGGTAGCTCTCCCGCGGCAGCATGCCATCGGCGACGATGCGGGGCGACAGGGCCTCGCGCAGGCGGGCGAGCGAGGCCGGCGCCTGCTGCGGCCGCCTTCCCAGCAACGCGAGCCTGAAGGGCACGCCCTCTTCCGCGAGCGCCAGCATCGCGTCGGCGAACAGGCAGGGGGCCTTGTCGTGCTCCCAGCGATGGTTCCACAGCAGCAGCTGCGGGTCGCGATCCGGTGCCGGGGCGGGCGCGACAGGGTCGATGGCGACCGGGCAGAGTGAACTCTTGCGCGCCAGCCGCTCGGGCACTCCCGTCGGCACCGCATCGGGCATGGCGTCGAGCAGCGCCGAGACACCCTCCAGAAAGCTGTCGCGGTTGAAGACGGAGTTGAACACCAGGCGACTCGCCGCGAGAGCGCCGTAGAGCTGCACCATTTTGGGCTCCAGGGAACGCAGCTGCTTGCCGCTCCCCGGGTAGGCAAACTGATTCTCATGAAAATAATAGAGCGAGGGCACCCCCGCCAGGGACGGATTCAGTCCCTTGAGGGTGGCCAGATCGACCATCGAGGTGGCGACGATCAGGTCGGGCGGCTCGCCGGGGAGCCGGTCCAGCCACGACAGGGGATTGCCGCGAATCCGCCAGGCAAAGTGTCGCCCCGGCAACTCCAGCCGACGCCAGGCGAACTCGCGCCGGGTTGCCACGAGCCAGTCGGCCCAGGCGGCGTGACTGTCCGCGCGGTAAGCGGAGAGCAACCAGATAAGTGGACGTCGTCTGCGGGTCATGCGCCGGCTCCGGGTGAAAAGCAGCAGCGGGCTTCCCGCGGCCCCGTGGCGCGGCCGTCGGCTGTCCTCGCGGGGCCCCCGATGCTACCATTGCACAGGTGATGCAGCTCGCCGCCATGCTCCTCAGGCTCGACCCTCGCAGCAACAGAGACAGGTAGCCTGTTTCTGCAGCGCCACGTGTGTCGTGCTACACCCATGTACAGCGCACCCATGTATAGCCGCTCTTATGTATAAGCGTACCCATGTACAACCGCACCGATAGCGCACCGATGTATAAGCGCGACAATCCCAGCCCCGAGTACCTCGCCATGGTGCAGATGTACGAAACCCTGCACACGGCCGGCGAGCGGGCCGAGGGCAAGAGCGCCGAGGAGACCTTTCCCGGCAAGATGCTCGTGGGACACGTCCGCGAGATCAAGGCGCTCATCGACCGCACGGGGGCCCGGGACCTCCTCGATTACGGCGCCGGCAAGGGCCTCGCCTACGCCGAGCGCAACCTGCGCGTCGACAACCAGCTCACCGTGAGCAGCCTCCAGGACTACTGGGGCGTCGACGAGATCCGCTGCTACGACCCGGGCCACGCGCCCTTCGCCGAGCTGCCGGAACGGCAGTACGACGCGGTGATCAGCACCGATGTGCTCGAGCACATCACCGAGCCGGACGTGCCCTGGGTCATCGAGGAGATGTTCAGCTATGCGCGCAAGTTCGTCTTCGCCAACGTCGCCTGCTACCCGGCGGTGAAGCACCTGCCGAACGGCCAGAACGCCCATTGCACCCTGCACCCGCCGGCGTGGTGGGCCGGCCTCGTGCACGCCATCGCCATGCGCCACACGGACGTCTCCTACCGCTTCGTGATGACCGACAAGTCGGGGCCGCGCAAGAAACTCGGCCTCTCCGGCAAGCGCCGCAAGGTCAATCACGTTTTCGAGCGTCTGGCCTGAGACCCGCAGCGCCTGCCAGGGACCGCGGCAGTCGATATAATACGCGCCTTCCGCCCATCGCCAGGCACAGCGGGGTTTCCTTGACTACAGCGTTCTTCGGCAAGCGCCTCTCCGGGCCCTTCACCATTCCCTCGGGCATCGTCACCACCGCCGGCCCGATCATGCGGTATTTCCTCGACCGCGTGCCGCAGGTCGGCGTGATCACGACCAAGAGCATCGGCCCCGCGCCCCGCACCGGCAACCGCGAGCCCGTGTACAGCCAGTACGCGCCCGGTTGCTTCGTCAACGCCATCGGCCTCACCAACCCCGGCCCGGCCGCCTCCCGGGAAATCCTCGCGGGCCTGTCGCTGCCCGAAGACCGCTTTCTGCTCACCTCCATCTTCGGGGGCACGGTCGAGGAGTTCGTCGCGGTGGCCGAAGTGCTGGCAGCGGTGTCCGATGGCCTCGAACTCAACCTGTCCTGCCCGCACGCGAAGGGCTACGGCATGGCCATGGGCCAGGACCCGGCCCTGGTGGCCGAGATCGTCGCCGCCGTGAAGGCGGCCGTGGACGTGCCGGTGATCCCCAAACTGACCCCGAACACCCCGGACATCGGCGCCATCGCCCGCGCCGCCGAGGAGGCCGGCGCCGACGGCTTCTGCGCCATCAACACCGTGGGGCCGGGCTATACCAGCGCCCACGGCCACCCGGTGCTCTCGAACGGCGCCGGCGGCATGTCCGGCAAAGGTGTGCTGCCCATCGCCCTCAAATGCCTGCGCGAGATTCGCGCCGTGAGCGACCTCCCCATCGTCGGCTGTGGCGGCCTCTCCAGCGCCGAGGACGTGCGCGCCGCGCAGGAGGCCGGAGCCACGGTCGTCGGCATCGGCTCGGCGCTCACGGGGATGACCACCGACGACATCGAGGACTACTTCCGTGCGCTGGAGACCGACCTCGACGGCGGCACTGCCCGGGCCGAGGCGCAGGTACGCTACGACGTGGACATGCACTTCCGTCCCGTGACTCTGGTGGACAACACCCGGGTCTGCGAGGACATCGCCCTGCTCACCTTCGACCGCAAGGTGGCGGTGCGCGCCGGCGAGTACGTGTTCCTGTGGCTTCCCGGGCTCGGCGAGAAGCCGTTCTCCGTGCTCGACGACGATCCTTTTACGCTGGTGTCCATCGATGTCGGCCAGTTCACCCACGCCCTCCTGTCCCTGCCCGTCGGCACGGAAGCCTACGTGCGCGGACCCCACGGCATCCCGGTGGCACCTCCCGAGGGTGCGCGCATCATGGCGGTCGCCGGCGGCACCGGCCTGGCGGCCGTCTACCAGATCGCCCGCGATTTCGGCAACGCGGAGGTCTTTACCGGTGCACGCAGCGCCGAACGGCTCTACTACCTGGACGAGTGCCGCGCCGTCGCCGAGGTGCACGTGTCCACCGACGACGGCAGCGCCGGCTTCCACGGCCGGGTCACGGAACTGCTGCGCGAGCGCCTCGAGGCGATGACGCCGGCGGAGCGCGAGAAGCTGGTATTCTACAACTGCGGCCCGGAACCCATGGTCCACGCCGCCGAGGCGGTGCAGCGGGACTTCTGCGCTCCGGCGCAGATCTTCAACGCCATCGACTACCTGACCAAGTGCGGCGTGGGTATCTGCGGGGCCTGCGCCGCGCCGGACGGTCGGCGCCTGTGTGTCGATGGCCCCTTCCTGAACGCCGGCTGACGGCGGCCGTTAGCGCAGCCGATGAAATACGCTGCCGCTCGCTCCCGGGCGACGCGTCAGGCCTCGGTGGCCGGGCCGTCGGGGCGGTAGCGGCGGCGGACGTAGTCGATATGGTGCAGCAGCGTATAGGCCTGCTTGCGGTAGCTGTTGGGCAGATTGGTGCGGCGCAGCTTTGCCTCGATAAGATCGAGTTCCTCATAGAGGGCGCGGCGTTGATCCGGGGTCGGATCGGTCCGCTGCTCCGCCAGAATCCGGTCGATTTCGTTGACCCGGGCGTAGTGGCGGTAGACACGGGTTCGAAAGATCCATTGAAAGACCGCCGGCAACAGCCGCAGCAGCGGCAGCAGCAGGAGCAGCGCCGGCACCAGGATCAGCAGAATCCGGTTTACCTGGGCGACGATCCAGTAGGGCAGGAACCGCTCGAGGGGGCTGAACCCGTCCCGCAGCAGCTGCGCGGCGTAGCCATTGACCGGGATGGCGAGGTCGTCCGCCGACGGGTAGTTGCGGTCCGCGGGGATGATCGAGTCACTGCCGTGCACTTCGACGACCGCGTGCACCAGGCGGTTGACCAGCGCCGGGTGCAGGCTCTCCCGGGCGACGAGGCGCGACACCAGGGCAACCAGTGACGCCGTCCGCGCCGGGAACGGACGCCGGTAGTCGAGAATGCCCGAGGGCAGGCGCACCTGCCGCGCGCCGGGGAGACTGAGCGCAATTGCCTCCTCGTGAGCGAAACTGATGAGCTGCAGCGCCGGCGATGCGAACAGGGGCTGCAGGTAAGGCGCGGTGGCGGGCGCCACGAACAGCGCGATATCGACCTCGCCCGCTAGCAGGGCCCGCGCCGCGGCGGCGCCGCCAGCGGCCTGCGCCGAAGCCGGCGCCAGGGCGGCGGCCCCCGTGTGGGCAGCGAGACCATCGGCGATCAGGCGTGTGCCGCTGCCCAGAGCTCCGGCGGCAACGCGCAGCTGAGCCCAGTCGAGGGGGTTGGCGCTGACGCCAGCCGCAGACCGGGCAAAGACCCACAGCGGCTCCACGGCGACTGCCGCAAGGCCGCGGATTCCAGCGTCTGCCAGGGGGACACCGCCCTGCACGAGGGCGACGTCCGGGCCGTCGGGGTCCATGAGCAGAGCCGCGTTCTCCACCGATCCGGCTGTCTCCAGGATCTCCAGGGCGATGTCGTCCCGGGCGAGCCACTCACGATAGGCAAGCGCGGTGGCGTGGTAGGCGGAACCCGGCGGTCCCGCGGCAATGGTCAGCGTTTCCGGCGGGTAAAGATTTAACTGCCGTAGAGCATAGGACACGGCGGCCAGAAACAGACCGAGGGCGAGCAGGGCCGCCAGCAGAAACGCCAGACCGCGGAGTAAAGATGCCATAACGATATCCTACCCCCGCGCGCGCCGGATCGGAAACGCCCGCATCGCATTCGTTGAGCAGGTTCAACCCGTGTCCGGCCCGCGAAAAAGAACCGGATGACTCACCTTCAGCACAGCAGTAACCTGTGCACGATTCTCCGTCTCTGGCTTCATCAATGATTCCGAATATGACCGGCACCGACCTCGCCCAGATCATATCGCTGGCGGTGGCGCCCGTGTTTCTGCTCGCGGGCATTGCCGGGTTTCTCAACGTGATGTCGGGCCGCCTGGGGCGAATCATCGATCGGGCTCGAATCGTGGCGGCGCCGCTCCCCCGCTCCAGGCACCCTGGCAGCGACGACATCGCCAACCGCGAACTGCGAATTCTTTGGCGACGGGCAGCCATCACGCACAGGTCGATCGCGCTGTGCACCGGGGCAGCGCTGCTCGTTTGTCTGGTGATTGTCGGCCTGTTTGTCGAGGGTTTCTGGGCGCTGCGTCTGAGCGCGGTGATCGGCATCCTGTTTGTCATGGCCCTCGTGTTACTGGTGACCTCCCTGGTCCTCTTCCTGAAAGAAATACAGCTCGCAACCCGCACCCTTCAGTTGGGCCGGGAAACGGTCTCGGAGCGGACGCGCGACGCTGACTCTGGCTAGTGGCCCGCTCCCGGCTACGCTGCTTGCGTCGAGGACGACGCGAGGGCTTAAGCTTCAAGGCATGAGCGTGGCGGCCGATTTTTCTGGACAGCAGTTCAAGCAGCGGTGGGCCGCACGCGCTGCTTTGAGGCCAGTTGCGATCGGTAACAATTCTTAACGTAACGTGAGTCAAAGCTTCACAATCTTTCCATAACCTACTCTCCCCTGCACCAAAGAGCCGCACGAGACTGCGGCCCATCACGTCACTGAGGAGAGAACAGCATGCGCAAGACAGTGTTCAGAGGAACGCATCAGGCAGCACGTGCCATCTGGCCGGTGAAGCCATTGGCCCTGGCCATTTCGCTGGCCAGCGCCGGTGCCGGCGCCGAGACGATCTCCGGCCGGATCTCCGAGGCGGATACGGGTGCGAGTATCGAGGGCGCGACCATTTCGATCCCCGAACTCGGTGCCGACGAGGTGAGCGGCGCCGGTGGCAGCTATCGCTTCACCGAGATCGAGCCCGGCACCTACACCCTGCGCGTACGCTATTCGGGCCTCAAGGTCACGGAGGAAACCGTCCGCGTTGAGGCCGGCAGTGACGTTGCCCTCGATATCGCCCTGGCTGACAGCGACGCCAGCGCTCTCGAGGAAGTTGTGGTCTACGGGCAGGTGATTGAGCGCGGCCAGGCCCGAGCTATCAATGACCAGCGTGCCTCGCGGGCGATCGAGACGGTGATTTCCAAGGATCTGTTCGGGCAGGTCAACGACGGCAATATCGCCAATGCCATGCAGCGCATGC
>CAYFVG010000041.1:0-14857 GCA_964346365.1 uncultured Alteromonadaceae bacterium | reverse complement strand
GGCTTCGCGCCTGCGGCGCTCGTTCAAAGCGCTTCTTTGGTCGCGCTTTGTCGAAAGCAGTTCTCCTGCCCGGGGTTCAAGACCCGGCCAGATTAATCGAAAACGGCTTGCGCCGCTTTCGACCCTTCGGGCTTCGCGCCTGCGGCGCTCGTTCAAAGCGCTTCTTTGGTCGCGCTTTGTCGAACGCAGTTCTCCTGCCCGGAATTCAACCACCTACAAAAAAGCCCCGCGGGTGCGGGGCTCTTTTGTAGGTGGTAGGACCAGCCAGATTAATCGAAAACGGCTTGAGCCGTTTTCGACCCTTCGGGCTTCGCGCCTGCGGCGCTCGTTCAAATTGCTACGCAATTTGTCGAACGCAGTTCTGCTGCCCGGAATTCAACCACCTACAAAAGAGCCCCGCGGATGCGGGGCTCTTTTGTAGGTGGTAGGACCAGCCAGATTCGAACTGGCGACCTCTACCATGTCAAGGTAGCGCTCTAACCAACTGAGCTATGGTCCTCTCGGACCGGAGTATACTGTCCTCCATGGCGCGGCTCAACAACAGGGACGGCGTGCCCGCTCGACGTCGCCCGGCGGGCGAGCGCTGCCCGGCCGGCCGTCCTTGCTAAGGCGGCTACGATCCTCGCCCCGCGCTGTCCCGCAGCGCCCTCTGAGACCCCAATGCTGGGGCATTCGCTAGCTGTGAGCGCTTACTCATCACTTTCCGCGGAAAAAACCCGGCGCCCGTCTACCCAGGTCTCGAGCACGGTGTTGCGCCAGAGGTCCTCCGCCGGGACCGCGAAGGGGTCGTCACGCACCAGGATGAAATCCGCCGCGTAGCCGGGCAGGAGCCGCCCCAGGCGCTCCTCGGCGTGCATGGCCCAGGCCGCGCCCTCTGTGAACAGGGAGAGCGCGGTGACCCGGTCCAGCTTTTCGGCCGCCCGCCAGCCGCCGGGCGGCTCGCCCTCGCGGTCCTGCCGGGTCACCGCCGCGTGCAGGCCGTAGAAGGGGTTGGGATCCTCCACCGGGAAGTCGGAACCGAAGGCGACCCGGGCACCGCTGTCGAGCAGCGACTGCCAGGCATAGGCCCCGGCGAGGCGGGCCTCGCCGAGGCGGTCGCCGGCCATGTTCTTGTCGCTGGTGGCGTGGGTCGGCTGGACGGAGGCGATCACCCCGAGTTCGGCAAAGCGCTTGAGGTCCGCCGGGGCGAGGATCTGCGCGTGCTCCACCCGGTGCCGCAGCTCGGCGCGCTCCGGCAGGCGAGCGAAGGCGTCCAGCACCAGCCGGTTGGCGCGGTCGCCGATGGCGTGCACGTTGACCTGGAAACCCGCCGCGGCAGCGCGACGCATCTGCGACTCGAGCACCGCGGGGTCGTTGAGCAACAGGCCCCGGTTGTTCGGCTCATCGCTGTAATCAGCGAGTAACGCGGCGCCCCGGGAACCGAGGGCACCATCGGCAAGGAGCTTGACGCTGCGCACTGTGAGCAGGCCGCGGCTGTCCTGCTCCGGTCCGGCGGCGAGCTGGGCGTCCACCGCCGGGTCGCGCATGAAGAGCATGGCGTAGACGCGCACGGGCAGGTCGCCGCGGGCGAGCAGCCGTCGGTACGCCGCCAGCTCCTGCGCGCTGATCCCGGCGTCGTGGACCGCCGTCAGCCCCTTGGCGGCGAGGTCCGCCAGGCCCCGGGACAGGTGCCCCATGGTGGTGGCGACGTCCTCCGGAGGGCGGGCGGCGGACACCAGCACCATGGCGTTATCGATGAGTACGCCGGTGGGCTCCCCGGCCGCGTCGCGCAGGATCTGCCCACCGGGCGGGTCCTCGGTGGCCGCGTCGATACCGGCGAGCGCCAGGGCACGGCTGTTCACCCAGAGCGCATGGCCGTCGACCCGCGCCAGGGCCACGGGCCGATCGGCGACCACTGCGTCGAGGGCTCCGCGCTGCGGAAAGCGCCCCCCGTCCCAGGTGACCTGGTTCCAGCCGCTGCCCTCGATCCAGCCCTCCCCGGGGTTGGCCGCGGCAAAGGCGGCGACCCGTGCTGCGGCCTCCGCCTCGCTGGTTACGCCACCCAGGCGGACCGTGGCCAGCGCCTTGCCGTGCCCGGCGACGTGGCCGTGGGCGTCGATGAGGCCCGGCAGCAGTGTCGCCCCGGCACCGTCGATGCGCCGGTCGGCCGCGGCCTCGGCCACCTCGGCGGCACTGTCGTGCAGGGCCAGCACCACGCCATCGGCGAGGGAAAGCCCCGCGAAGCGGCGCAGCTCGCCGCCATCGAGGGTATAGCCGTTGATGTTCTCCAGCAGCGTCACCGGCGCCGCGCCCGCCAGGGGCGCCAGCAGCAGGGACAGAAACAGGGCGAGGGTTCGATAGAGCATGGTGCGGGTCTCCGGTTGGCGCACCCGCTAGCGCAGGTAACGGGTGGGGAAATAGCGGCGGCAGTCGGCAGTGACTGCAACGGCGGCATCGCCGCGGCCCTGGCCGCGCAAGGCGCGGGCGAGGGTCGAGCAGGCGGCCTGGTGCCAGGGTACCGCCGCCAGCGCCCGCCGGGCCAGGGTCTCGGCCCCGCTCAGGTCACCGCGGCGCAGCGCAGCGCGAGCCCGGGACAGGTCATGAGCGTACCCGGGAGTGATGCTCAGGGGTTCCGGCAGCGGCACGCCCCGCCGCGCCATGATAGCCCCGCGGAAGCCGGCGTACACCAGCTGCCAGCGGCCCGTGGCGGCCAGCTCGGCGAGGAGCCGCGGGCCCCCGGCGGTCTCCAGGGGCCAGAGGAAGAACTCGGCACCGGACTCCTCGACCGCGGCGATCCAGCCGGGACGGGCGCGGGCCACGCGCAGGTAGGCGAGGTAGGTCGCATCGTCGTACACCGTGTTGGCGCGCCCGTCGATGAACACGCGCAGGGCGCCGTCGGTGCGCCAGTGCAGGTAGCCGCCCCAGTTGTAGTAGGCGAAGGTCTTGCCGGCGATACCGTTGGCGTCGACCACGTCGACCAGGTCCTCGGGGTAGGCATACTCGGCCGTGAGATAGTGGTAGGCGGGGCCCGCCGCCAGCGGCAGCGGCGCCAGGCGCAGGAGCGCCACCGCCAGCGTCGCGACCGCCAGCAGCGGCGTCAGGCGCCGCAGGAGCGGGCGCCGGAGCACGTCCGCCAGCAGCGGCGCTACCAGCAGCGCCAGGGCCAGGCCGAAGAGCGGAATGAAGCGCCGGCTGGTCAGCGCCATGGCTACGGTCAGGATGCACAGCGCCAGCGCCTCCCAGGGCAGCGGCCGGCGACCGGCGAGCGCGAGCCCGACATGGGCCGCCGCGGCCATCGCCGCGACGGCCAGCGCCGGGAGAAACAGCGGCGCACGGATGCCGCCGGCGACCAGGGGTGACAGCCATTCGCCGAGGGAGCGGTAGGGCGAATCGGTGAAGGCGTACTCGATGGGCTGCACGAAGACCAGATAGCCGTCCGGGTTTACGAGGCTTACCAGGGCGCAGGCGAGCAGCGTCAGCACCCAGTCGCGCAGCGTCGCCAGCGAGGGCGCGCGCCAGGGGAAGGCGAGGATTGCCAGCGCCATCAGGCCGAAGACAAAGCCGCCGTGGACATTGGCCCAGACCAGGAACAGCAGGCACAGGGGCAGGCGCCGCGGTTCGCGTCCCAGGGCGACGTGCAGGAGCAGGACCACGCCGGCCAGCGTGTAAAGATGCGGGCGCAGGTCGATGAACGGTGCCGCGACAGCCAGCGCCAGGGCGGCGGCAAGCACCGCCGCGCCGCGGTCCCCCGCCGTCCGCTCGAGTACCCCGGCGAGGCCGAGGTAGGTGGCCACCACCAGCAACCACTTCCAGTACACCAGCGCGGGCACGCCGAAGACGCTGGCCCAGGCGTAGAAGACAATGTCCGCCAGCCACTCGTGGTTCCGCCAGGGTTCGCCGGCGGCACTGTAGGAGAAGGGATCCGCCAGCCGGATAGTGCCCTGCTCGAGCATCTCCCGCCCGGCGGCGAGGTGCCACCAGAGGTCCGACCCCATCATCTCGGTGTAGCCGAAGGTCAGGTAGAGGAGCGCCGCGGCGGCCAGCCACAGCGCCCCGGTAAGCGCCGCCACGCGCGGGGTCGGCTCAGTCATCGGCGCCGGGGCGGTAACCCTTGACGAGGTAGCGGGGCCGCCGCTTGCTCTCGTCGTAGGTGCGGCCCAGGTATTCACCGATGATGCCGAGGCAGATGAGCTGCACGCCGCCGAGGAACAGGATGACGATGATCAGCGACGGGTAACCGGGCACCGGGTTGCCGAAGAGCAGTGTGCGCAGCAGAAAATAGAGCCCGTAGAGAAAGGCGAGGGTCGACGTGACCAGCCCCAGCCAGGTCGCGAGCTTCAGGGGGGCCGTGGAGAAGGAGGTGATGCCGTCTAGGGCGTGGTTCCAGAGCCGCCAGTAGCTCCACTTGCTCCTGCCCGCGGCCCGCGCCTCGCGGTGGTAGGTGACGCTGGCCTGGGGAAAGCCGACCCAGGCGTAGAGACCCTTAAGGTAGCGGTGCGACTCGGGCAGCGCTTTCAGGCCATCCACCGCGCGCCGGGACAGAAGGCGGTAGTCGCCGGCATCGGCGGGCACCGGCACGTCGCTCAGGCGCCCCAGCACGCGGTAGAAGCCGCGCGCACTGGCCAGCTTCAGCCAGGACTCGCCGCGCCGGGAGGCGCGCACCGTGTAGACCACGTCGTAGCCCTCGCGCCAGCGTCGCAGCAGCTCGGGGATGAGCTCCGGCGGGTCCTGCAGGTCCGCGTCCAGCACGATCACCGCGTCGCCCCGGGCGTGGTCGAGGCCCGCGGACACGGCGGCCTCCTTGCCGAAGTTGCGCGACAGCGCCAGCAGGGACACGCGCGCATCCTCCCCCGCCAGCGCCTCCAGCCAGGCGCCGCTGCCGTCCTCGCTGCCGTCGTCCACGAACAGGAGCTCGGCGCGTTCCCCCGCTGCCGCCAGCACGGCGGCGAGGCGCCGGTGCAACGCCGGCAGCACTGCGCTTTCGTTGAAGACGGGAATGACGATGGTGACCAGCGCTGTCATGCGGCTCCGCTGACCCCTGCGGGAGCGCCGAGTATGCGGCGCGCCGGCGCGGCCTGTCCAACGACCGGGACCGCCCCCGCTAAAACCGGAATCACCGCTCCGGCTCGCGGATGCGGAACACGACGATGTCGCCGACGAAGAGCTGGAACGTGCCATAGAAGGCCTTGTGCAGGACCAGCTCCGGCATGAAGTTGCGCACCGGGATGAAGCGCACGCGCTCGAGGCGCGGGTCCGCGCCGGCCAGGGCGGGACGGTAGAAGCGGGCCCGGTCCGGCGTGGTCTTCACCAGCCGCCGGAGATTGCCCGTGAGCGGGCCGTTCAGCTCGTTGGCGAAGGCGGTGTCGTACCAGTTCTCCGCGAGCACCAGATAGTCCGCCGCGGCCAGCCCCGGCCGGGCACCGGCCGCCCGGGCCGGGCGGAACAGCGCATGGCGGGCACGCCCGGGCGGCGGGTTGACGTAGAACGACGCGAAGACCCGCTCCGGCCGTGCGTCGGCATACCAGTCGCGCAGCGCGATGCGCGGGTCCCGATGGTAGTCGGCCACGACATCGATGCCGAGGAGCGCGCTCCAGCCGAGGCAGCCGGCGACGGCCCAGGGCCGCCAGCGCCGCGCCAGGCGCCAGACGCCGCAGGCCGCCAGCAGCGCCGCGGCCGGCAGCAGCGGCAGGAAATGGCGGTAGTAGGTGACCGGCGCAAGGAACGCCATGTACAGGAGGAAAGCGGCCAACGGGTAGAGAAAGACCCGCCAGGCCCCGGCCTGCGCCCCGGCCCGGCGCAGGCTTCCGAGCCCTGCGGGCAGACACAGGCAGGCCGGGAGGCCCAGGCCCACGACCAGGACGAGCAGCACATCCAGCGGGTTGCGCAGCAGCTTGTGCCAGCCGATAGCGCCGTAGCCCGTGCCGAAACGCCCCGCAAGGCCCCCGGTGCTCCAGGCCGCGAACAGGTCCCAGTGGGTGAGCCCCACGGCGAGCGGCGGCACCAGCGCCCAGGGCAGGCGCAACCACGGGTGCAGACGCCGCCAGGGCGGCAGCAGGTACCAGGGCAGCAGCCAGAGGTAGCCCGCGGGGCGGGGCAACTCGCTGTTGCTGGCGAGCGCGAACACCAGGCCGGCGCCGAGCACCGTCGCCGCCAGGCGCAGCGGCGTAAAGCCTAGGGTGACCGCGGCGAGAAAGCGGCCGCCGGCGAGTCCTGCGTAGGCAAGGGCCGCAAACAGCCAGTACTTGGTCGCCACTGCCGCCGCGAGGAACAGCGGGCTCGCCAGCAGCGCCGTCCGCCGGCCCCGGGCGCCCGCCACCAGCACGGCCAGGAACAGGTAGATAAAAAACACGGAGGCCGCGTCCACGGTCCCGGAAAAGGACTCGGCCGTGTGGAAACCGGACAGGGCCAGGAGCGCGCCGGCGAACAGGCCGAGGCCGGGCTCCCCGGGGCGCAGCTGCCAGCCGATGAGTACCAGCACAGGGACCGTCAGCGCACCGAGCAGCGCAGACCAGGACCGCGCCACGCGCAGGTGCGCCGGACCGTGACAGAACGCCTTGGCGCGGGCGGCGTCGCCGGCCGTTCCGGGTGCGGGCGCGATCCCGGCCAGGGCGGCGAGGCCAAGGGTCTGGCGCCCCACGAAGGTCGGGTAGTCGAAGCCGCCGAGGGCGGCGCGGCAGGAGCCGCCCTCATCGAAGTTCACCAGGTTGAAGCTGCCGGGGCCGTCCCAGCCCCAGCCCACCGTGAGGGCACCGTGCAGCCGCGGCAGCAGCGCCAGTGTAAAAAGTAGCAGCAGTAGCAGACGAGAGCGCGGGGCGACATCCGGCATGAACAGGCGCTGCGACGACCAGGGCGCGGTCAGTCTAGCAGAGCCCGTCCGGCCGGGCCCGACCGCGTGTTAAGCTCGCAATCAGACGGTGCCCTGCGGGGCGCGGCAAGGCATGGGACAGGATTCATGGCGACCATCGACGAACTGCTGGCGGCCATCGAGACCGCACCGCGCGGCCCGAAGATCTGTGCGCTGTTCGATTTCGACGGCACTATTATCTCCGGCTACTCGGCCACGGTATTCCTGCGCCAGCAGATCCGCAGCGGCCAGTTGTCGGCCCGCGAGGTGCTGGAAGTGTTTACCGCCCTGGCGCAGTTCGGCCTCGGCAATCTCGGCTTTTCCGCCCTCATGGCCGCCACCGGGCAGCTTCTGCGCGGCATCGACGAGGCCTCCTACCGCGCCGTCGGTGAGGATCTGTACCGGAAGCAGATCGCCCGCCTGGTCTACCCGGAGGCGCGCCAGCTCATCGCCGCGCACCGGGCCCGGGGCCATACGGTGGCCATCATCTCTTCCGCCACCCCCTACCAGGTCGAGCCGGCGGCAAGGGATCTCGATATCGAGGAGATCAGTTGCACCCGCCTCGAGGTGGAGGACGGCCTCTTCACCGGGGCCGTGGTGCGCCCCGCCTGCTTCGGCCAGGGCAAGGTGGACGCGGCCGAGGCGCTCGCCGGGCGCGCCGGCGCGGACCTCGACGACAGCTTTTTCTACTCCGACAGCACCGACGACATCCACCTCTTCGAGCGCGTGGGCAGGCCCGTGGCCCTGAACCCGAGCTCGAAGCTGCGCGCCGTCGCTCATGACCGCGCCTGGCCGAACGCCAACTTCGGCAGCCGCGGCCGGCCGACCATGGCGCAGTTCCTGCGCTCGCTTGCCGCGACCGTCAGCCTTGTACCGAGCTTCGCTGCGGGGCTGCCCATTTACGCGCTGACCGGCTCGCGGCGGGATGCCCTGAATTTTTCCCTGTCGCTCTTCGCCGATGCGGCGAGCGCCCTGATCAACCTGGACCTCGAGGTGAGGGGCGGGGAACACCTCTGGTCCCGGCGGCCGGCGGTCTTCATCTTCAATCACCAGAGCAAGGCCGACGTGGTGATCGTGGCCCGGCTCCTGCGCCAGGACATCGCCGGCGTCGGCAAGCAGGAAATCAAGCGCATGCCGGTGATCGGCAAGGTGCTGGAACTCGGCGGCGTGGTCATGATCGACCGCAGGAATGCCGCCAGCGCCATCGAGGCCATGGCGCCGCTGGTGGACGCGATGCGCCGGGAAGGCAAGTCCGTGGTGCTGGCACCGGAGGGCACGCGGACCGTTTCACCGAAACTCGGCCCCTTCAAAAAGGGTGCCTTCCACCTCGCCATGCAGGCCGGAGTGCCCATCATACCCATCGTCATCCACAACGCGGGGGACGTGGCGCCCAAAGGCGACTTCGTGTTCCGGCCGGCAACCGTGGACGTGGAGGTGCTGCCGCCGGTGGAAACAGCGGACTGGTCGCCGGACACCATCGACAAGCACGTGCGCGAGGTGCGCAACCTGTTCCTGCGCAGGCTCGGCCAGCCCGAGGAGCCGGCTCCGGGGCAGCGCAGGGCCACCGCTAAAAAGGCGCCGACCCGCGGTCCCGCGGCGGGGAAAACCGCCGCGCGGCGAGCCGCCTCAGCGAGCGCAGCCCCAGAAAAAGCCTCCGCAGGCAAGGCCGGCAGGAAAAGGGCCGGCGCAGAAGAGGCCCTCCAAAAAAAGGCAGCGCCGAAGACAACACACGCAGAAAAGGCGGCCCCGAAGAAGGTGGCCCCGAAGAAGGTGGCCCCGAAGAGGGTGGCCCCGAAGAAGGTGGCTCCGAAAAAAGTGGCTCCGAAAAAAGTGGCTCCGAAGAAAGTAGCCCAGAAGAAGGTAACCCCAAAGAAAGTAACGGCAAAGAAAGTGGCCCCAAAGAATGAGTCCCCAAAGAAAGCCGTCGCAAAAAGGGCCGCCACGGGCAAACCCGCGCGAAAGCAGACCGCCACCCGCAAGCAGCCGGCGAAGCGCCCGGCCGCCCGGCCCAAGCTGCGCAGCGGTGACGGCGGCGCCTGACAATAACAGCCCGCGGCGCCCGCTGCGGACAGCAACCGGGAACAACAGGAATGAGTGAACTGAACATCAGCATTATCGGCGGGGGCTCCTGGGGCACGACCGTCGCCTCCCTCGTGGCGCGCAACGCCCCCGTGACCCTCTGGGCCCGGAATCCCGACACGGTCCGGGAGATCAACGAGCAGCACAGCAACGCAACCTACCTCCCCGGAGCGACGCTGCCGGGCAGCCTCCGGGCCACCGGCGACATCGCCGACGCCGTCTCTCAGGCAGATGTCATCGTCATGGGTGTGCCCTCGCAGAACTTCCGCAGCGTGCTCGAGGACGTGCGCACCCACATCCGGGCCTGGGTGCCCGTGATCAGCCTCACCAAGGGCCTGGAGAAGGACACGAACCTGCGCATGACGCAGATCATCAACGAGGTGCTCCCCGGGCATCCGGCCGGGGTGCTCACCGGGCCGAACCTGGCCCGGGAGATCATGGCCGGCCAGGCAGCAGCCAGTGTCATCGCCATGGATGACCCGGTGATCGTGCGCGCGCTGCAGGACGTCTTCAAGAGCGGGCTGTTTCGCGTCTACACCAACGAAGACGTTATCGGCTGCGAGCTCGGCGGCGTGCTCAAGAACATCATCGCCATTGCCGTGGGCATGGGGGACGGTCTCGGTGCCGGCGATAATACCCGCGCGGCGCTTATCACCCGCGGCCTCGCGGAGGTGACCCGCCTCGGCGTCGCCATGGGGGGCGAGGCCCCGACCTTCTCAGGCCTCGCCGGCATGGGCGACATGATCGCCACCTGCACCAGCACGCAGAGTCGCAACCGCCACGTCGGCATGGAGCTGGCCAAGGGCCGCACCATGGAGGCGATCGTCAACGAGATGTTCATGGTCGCCGAGGGGGCAAAGAGCGCCCCGGCGGTCATGGCCCTGGCGGAAAGCCACGGTGTCGAAATGCCTATCGCCAGCGATGTGTACCGGGTACTCACCGGCGAGACCAACGCCCGCGGCGTCTACCGCGGGCTGCTGCGCGTCTCCGCCGGCGCCGAGAGCGAGCCCGGCTGAGCGCTGAAGACCGGGGAGAGGCCCCCATGAACGACGCAGCAGGTCGTCAGGCCGCAGGCCCCTTGCGCCCGCGGATGACGGCTGCCCTCGATCGCCTTGCGGAGAATCCGGCGGGTCTCTTTGCAGGATTTTTTCGCAGGATCTGTTCGCGCGGCGAACTCTCCTTCAATTTCACCCGTCCAAGGGATCGCCACCGCTTCCGGAGCCACATCGTCATGACAAGACTGCTGAGCGCCCTGCTCCTAGGCGCCCTGCTCGCCGCTTGCGCCACCAGCCCTACGGGGCGCAGCCAGCTCATGCTGATTTCGCCGGAGGCGGCGATCGTCGAGTCGCGCAAGGCCTATCTCACCACGGTGCAGCAGCTCGGCGAGGAGAACAAGCTGATCGACGACCCGCGCCTCGGCGACCGCGTCGCCACGATCACCGGCCGGCTCGTCACCGAGGCCATCGCCCGCTACCCGCGGAGCGCCGACTGGGCGTGGAGCGTCGCCATCATCGACGACCCGGAAACCGTGAACGCCTGGTGCATGGCCGGCGGGCGCATGGCGGTGTACACGGGCCTGTTCGAGAAGCTGCAGCTCAACGACGATGAGTTCGCCCAGATCATGGGCCACGAGATCTCCCACGCCCTCGCCAACCACACCGCGGAGCGCATGTCCCGGGCCCTGGCCATCAACCTCGGGGTCCTTGCCGCCGGCGCGTCCTCGGACAACCCGCGCATCACCATGACCGGCGCGGCGCTGGCCGCCAAATTTGCCCTGGAACTGCCGAACAGCCGCACCGCGGAGTCCGAGGCGGACCGGCTCGGCATCGAATTGGCCACCCGCGCGGGCTACGCCCCCGACGCCGCCGTGACCCTGTGGCAGAAGATGGGCAGCATCGGTAATGGTCGGCCCCCCGAGTTCCTGAGCACCCACCCGGCGCCGGAGAACCGCCAGCGCGTGCTGGCCGAACTCGGCGCCGAGATGCGCAAGCTCAACCCGCGGGGCCGCATGGCCGCCGTGCACCCGGTGGAGATCGTTCGTTAGCCCGAACTACTCAGGTTGCGCCGTGGCGAGGGTGCGTCCCGGGCCGCTGCCGCGTAGCTGAGCTCCGGGGCTTCGGCGGGTAGCGTTTCGCGGAGGAAGCGGTCGGCGGCGTCGCGGGTCGCCGGCAGCAGCGCCAGGCTGCGCTCGAAGAAGGCGCGGGCCACCAGCTTCGCCAGGGCCTGCTGCCGCAGCACGTTGAGGGCTGGCGGCAAGGGGTCCACCGTGCAGAGTTCCACCCTGGGCGACGGGTCGACGCCCTGCTCGGCCGTACCCAGCAGCTGGCTCCAGCCGGACTCTTCGCCGTCATCGATATTGCGCTGCACCGCCCAGCAGCCCAGGGCGTCGGGGTTCTTCATCCAGCGCAGCCAGGCCGTGCCGCCGGCGAAGCCCGTGTGCGATCCCCGGTCGAGGGTGACCAGTCCGCCCCCGGGCACCTTGGCGGGAATGGGCTGCGCATTTGCCGCCCAGGGCACGATGACATCGGCCTCACCGGCGAGCATGAGGAAGTCCGTGCTGTCCCCGGCGAAGAAGGCCGGCGTGAAAAAGCTGCTCGGGCCCGCGATGGAGAGCACGGCAGCGACCCGCGGATCCTGAAGCGTCGGGTGGAAGCCCGCCAGCGTCGCGGTCAGGCCGCCGAGGGACACCCCCAGGGCGCCGATGCGCTCGCCGTCGATGGTCGCGGCCAGCACGTCCCCGGCGTCGCCGCTGCGCGCGAGCAGCCGATCGATAAGGAAACTGATGTCGCCGGGCTGGTTGACCACGTCCGCGACCCGGGGACCGCCCGGGGCGCCCCAGTGCGTGAGCGGATGGTTCACGGCTGCGACCACAAAACCGTGGCTGGCGAGGTGGCCGGCCAGGTAGGCCCCGTTGACGTAGCTGGAGGTGAACCCGTGGCTGTAGATGAGCAGCGGGTAGGACCCGCCCTCCGTGGGGTACCAGAGCTTGCCCTCGAGGGGGCGGGCCGGCGCCCCCGAAAAGTCGCCATTGGCGTCGAGGGGCCGGGAACGGTCCGCAAGCTCCAGGGGGATGCGGGCCACCGGCAGTGGCCCGTCCGCCAGCCGCCGCGCGCTCTCGCTGCCGGCCGGCGGGGGCTCGGCGCCGTTCAGGCCGAGCAGAGCGGCGCCGGCGATGACCGGCAGGACGAGAAGCAGGAGCAGCAGTTTCTTCACGGTCGCCCCCTCAGAAGGCCGGGATACCCGTCTGGGCGCGCCCGAGAATCAGTGCGTGGATGTCATGGGTGCCCTCGTAGGTGTTGACCACCTCCAGGTTCACCAGGTGGCGCATGACCGGGTAGTCGTCGGAGATACCGTTGGCGCCGAGCATGTCCCGGGCGTCGCGGGCGATGGCCAGGGCCTTGCCGCAGGAATTGCGCTTGAGCAGGGACACCAGCTCCGGGGCGATGCCGTCGCCGTCGAGCAGTTGCCCGGCGCGCAGACACCCCTGCAGGCCGAGGGCGATCTCCGTCTGCATGTCCGCCAGCTTGCGCTGGATGAGCTGGGTCGCCGCCAGGGGCCGGCCGAACTGCTCCCGCGCCATCGTGTAGTCCCGGGCCGCGTGCCAGCAGGTCTCCGCGGCGCCCAGGGCGCCCCAGGCGATGCCGTAGCGGGCATTGTTGAGGCAGCCGAAGGGCCCCTTAATGCCGCGAACCCCGGGCAGCAGCTGCGCCTCGGGAACGAACACGTCCGCCATGACGATCTCGCCGGTCACCGCGGCGCGCAGGGCGAGCTTGCCCTCGATCTTCGGCGCCGAGAGGCCCGGCATGTCCCGGTCGAGGATAAAGCCGCGGATGGCGCCGTCGTCGGTCTTCGCCCAGACGATGAACACGTCGGCGATAGGGCTGTTGCTGATCCAGAGCTTGCTGCCGCTGAGGCGGTAACCCCCGTTTACGCTGTGCGCCCGCGAGCGCATGCCGCCGGGGTCGGAGCCGTGGTCCGGCTCCGTGAGCCCGAAGCAGCCGATGAGCTCCCCCGCCGCCAGGCCCGGCAGGTAGCGCTCCCGCTGAGCCTCGCTGCCATAGGCGTGGATGGGGTACATGACCAGCGAGGACTGCACGCTGAGCATGGAGCGGTAGCCCGAGTCCACGCGTTCCACCTCGCGGGCGATAAGGCCATAGGAAATATAGTCCACGCCCGGGCAGCCGTAGCCGCTGAGGGTGGCGCCGAGGAGACCGCGCTCGCCGAGCTCGCGGAAGATCGCGGGGTCCGTCTCCTCGCGGCGGAAGGCGTCGCGGACCCGGGGTCGCAGCTTCTCATCCGCGTAGCGGGCGGCAGCATCGCGCACCATGCGCTGCTCGTCCGTAAGCTGCCGCTCGAGATGAAAAGGATCGCGCCAGTCGAAGGCTTGCCAGGGTGCGGAGGCCATGGATCATCCGGTAACCAAAGTTCTGAAGCATTATAGGTGATCTCCCGCAGGCCCTGCGCGCGTGTCGCGAGCGCGCTATGATCGGCAGCACATCCTGCGAAGCCCCGGCCATGACACAGACGGACATCCTGGCGGCCTTCAGCGACGGCCTGGCCGAGACCCTCCCGGCGGTCGGCGAGAGCGGCTTTCCCGCCGCGCTGATCGCCCTCCTGCGCCGCCTCGTGCCCATCGACGATGCCACGGTGCTGCTCTATCCGGCCCAGGGATTGCCGCTGGTCGAGTACAGCGAGGTGCCGGCAGCCACCGGCGCCGCCACCCTCGATCGCTTCGTCCAGGGCATGTTCCTCCTCGACCCCTATTACACCGCCGCCAGCGAGGGCCGCCGCGGCCTGTTCCGCCTGTCGGAGCTGGCGCCGACGGGCTTCCGGGAGAGCGAGTACTACCGCAACTGGTACCGCTTCTGTGGCTACCACGACGAGTGCGGTTACCTCGTCGCCCTCGCCGATGGCGGCTTCGCCAACATCGCCCTCGGGCGGACCGGCGCCCGGGGCCGCTTCAGCAAGGCCCACCGGGACCGCCTCGACGCGGTACGCAGCACCGTGGAGGCCCTGGCCCGGGCCCACTGGGCCGGCAACGCCGCCCGCGCCGCCGGCGAGGCGCTGCGCGAGCGTCTGAACCTCGCCCTGGCCGAGTTCGGCTCCAGCCTGCTCACAGAGCGCGAGTCCCAGGTGATCAACCGCGTACTCCACGGCCACAGCACCAAGACCATCGCCGACCGCCTGGGCATCTCCGTAGAGACCGTGAAGCTGCACCGCAAGCACGCCTACGCCAAGCTCGAGGTCAATTCCCAGGCCGAGCTGTTCTACCTGTTCCTCGACTCGCTGATCAGCGCCGGCGACTACGCCGGGGGCGACACACTGGTGGCCTACCTGCGCAAGCCCTGAGAACCCGCCGGGCGCCCCCTGTGGGAGCGGCGCCCTCGCCGCGACGGGGCTGGGAGAAGCGCCAACCGTGTCGGCGCGAGGGCGCGCCTCCCACAGTGCGCCTTCAACAGCGCGCCTTGCACAGCAGTAGGCCGTGCGGCGGGAGAGGCTGCCCGGGACCGTGCGAGACAGGATCGCGCCACCGAAGGTAGGCCATCCGGCGGGAGAGGCTGCCCGGGACCGTGCGAGGCAGGACGCCGAGCCCGAGCCGGCAGCTGCCGGGTGCCGGGTGCCACCTGCCGGGCGCAGAATCGCGCTACCGGGGGTAGGCCATGCGGCGGGAGAGGCTGCCCGGGACCGTGCGAGGCTGGAGGCCGGGGGCGGCCTTCCGCAGCCCGAGCCGCCATGGATGGCGAACCGGCGTGTCCCGGGCAGCCTCTCCCGCCGCATGGCCGGGATGGCTGCGATGGCCGGGATGGCTGCGATGGCCGGGATGGCCGGGATGGCCGGGATGGCCGGGATCGCCGAAACCGGCAAGGCCGAAAAGGGCGGCAAGAGCGGCAACCCACCCGGACGCGGCACCTACACCATCGTGTTACTGGCGCGACCGTAAGGCTGTGCGACACT
>CAYFVG010000040.1:7288-14859 GCA_964346365.1 uncultured Alteromonadaceae bacterium | reverse complement strand
GGAGCGGCAACTGCGAGAAGGTGCAGCTTTTGCTGGACGCGCTGCGGCCGGCCGCCTATGTGCCCCTCGATATCTCGGCGGCTTTCCTTTGCGATGCCGCGGCCGCCCTCGGCGAGGCCTTCCCCTGGCTGCCGGTGCGGGCCATCTGCGCAGACTTCAACGCGGCGCCGGAACTCGACGCCTACCTGCCCCCGGGACGGCGCCTGATCTTCTATCCGGGCTCGACCATCGGCAATCTCGAGCCGCCGGTGGCGCAGGACTTCCTGCGCCGCCTCGCCGGTTGGGTCGGGGAGGACGGTGGCGCACTCATCGGCGTCGACCTGCACAAGGACGCGGCGACCCTCGAGCGGGCGTATAACGACAGCGCGGGGGTCACGGCCGCTTTCAATCTGAATGCTCTGAACAGCCTGAACCGGCTCCTGGAAGCAGACTTCGACCCGGCCGCCTTCAGCCACCGTGCCTTCTACAATGCGGAGCGCCAGCGCATCGAGATGCACCTGGTCAGCCACCGGGACCAGGTCGTGCACTGTGCCGGGGAGCCGGTCGCCTTCGCCGAGGGCGAAACCCTGCACACGGAGAACTCCTACAAGTACACGGCCGATGGTTTCGCCCACCTCGCCGCCGGCGCAGGACTCGCCGTGCGCGAGCACTGGGTCGACCCGGATCGACTGTTCAGCGTGCACTACCTGGAGCGGGGTTGAGGCGGGTGGCCCGGTGGCCCTGAAAATCACCCGTCGGCCTCAAAGTCGTCCGTTGAAGAATGTGCCGGGACCGGGCGCCGCGGCGCGGCCTCGCCGCACCGGGTCTGACGGCTAGAGCAGACCCTCGATGTCCCGGCGCAGGTCCTCGGGCTTGGCCGTGGGCGCGTAGCGCTTCACCACCTTGCCGTCGCGGTCGCAGAGGAACTTGGTGAAGTTCCATTTGATGCGCGCGCTGCCGAGGGCCCCGGGGGCCTCGGCCTTGAGGTGGGCGAAGAGGGGAGCCGTGTCGCTGCCGTTCACGGCAATCTTGCCGAACATGGGAAAACTCACCCCGTAGTTGAGCTGGCAGAACTCAACGATCTCGTCGTTACTGCCAGGGTCCTGGCCGCCGAACTGGTTGCAGGGGAAGCCCAGGATCGCGAAGTCCTTCGCCGCGAGGTCCTCGTACAGCTTCTCCAGGCCGGCGAACTGCGGCGTGAAGCCGCACTTCGAAGCCGTGTTGACAATAAGGAGCACCTTGCCGCGGTAGTCCTCCAGGTCCACGGGCTTGCCGCCCGCATCGGTACAGGTGAAGTCGTAGACGGTCTCACTCATTGCTGTCTCCTCAGCGCGGCGCAGCCATCGTCGGCAGCTGCGCCGTCAACAGGCGCAGGCGCTTCTGCTGCATTTTCAGGGAAAACTCGAGTTCGCGCAGGCGGGTGCGCAGGACGGCCTGTTCCCACTTCTGCTGCAGGGCGACCCGGCGCTCGCCGATAGCGTCCTCCAGTGCATGCACGTGGCGTTCGTAGCGCTCGGCCTGCAGGTCTTTCCACTGGTTTACGGCATCGGTAAACAGCTGGTACTCGCGCTCCAGCTTGTCGAGGAGGGGAGCGCCGGCCCGGTGCCGTGACAGGGAGCGCCGGGCGCGCTCGAACTGCGCGTCGAGAAGGGCCCGGCGGATGCGGAAGTCCGGTACCCGCGTAAGGTCCCGGGCGAGGCCCAGGCGCGCGCAGAGCGCAATCAGCCACTTCGTCGGGTCCCACTGGTACCAGCGGATGCCGTTGCGGTAGTCGTTCTGGAAGCTGTGGTGAAAATTGTGGTAGCCCTCACCATAGGTCAGGAAGGCGAGGACACCGTTATCCCGGGCGCTGTTGTTCTCGGTGTAGGGGCGCGAGCCCCAGCAGTGCGCCAGCGAATTGATAAAAAAAGTCACGTGGTGATTCAGTACCAGCCTGGCCAGGCCCACGAGCAGGACTGTGCCGACAATGTCGCCGAGGAACCAGCCGAGGAGCAGGGGCAGGCCGAGGTTCATGGCCGTGGTCAGGGCCACGTAGTGGCGGTGCTGCCAGCGGACGATGGGGTCGCGCTCCAGGTCCGGGACGTTGCTGAAGTCCTCGTTGTTGGTGGCGTACTCGCGCAGCATCCAACCCATGTGGCTGAACCAGAGGCCGCGGCCGGCGGAGTAGGGGTCGCGCTCGTTGTCGTCCACGTGCCGGTGGTGCCGGCGGTGGTCCGACGCCCAGACCAGGATGCTGTTCTGCAGTGCCCCGGCGCCCCAGAGGGCGAACCAGAGGCGCAGCACCCAGTGCGCCCGGTAGGCCTTGTGGGACCACAGGCGGTGGTAGCCGCCGGTGATTGCGAGACCATTGAGGTACAGGAAGACGAGGGCCCAGACGCCCTGGGCCGCGGTGAAACCCTGGGTGAGGCCCCACCAGGGCACGAGCACAAGGGCGACGAGGGGAAGGGCCACGAAGATGGCGGTGTTGACCGGCATGAGCGCCGGCTTGGGTGTTGCCTGGGACATGACCTGAGCTACCGACTGCCGTGAATACGCGCACAATGATAATCGCTTGCGCGGCCGCTGTCCTCGATCGCGACGGCCCGTGTCGGCGACCCGCAGCTCAGAGCCGCTGGAGGTAGGTCTGATACTCCATGGTGGTGATGTGGCGCATGAATTCGGTGATCTCCTGGTCCTTGGTGAGGACGAAGGTGTATTGCATGGTCTCACCGAGGGCGCGGCGGATGAAGTCCGAGCCGCTGAACACGCGCAGCGCATCCTGCATGATGACCGGCAGCTGCAGCTCGCCCTCCCGGCTATAACCGTCGCCGGTGATCGGTGCCGGCGGCTCCAGGCGCTGCTCGATGCCCTCGAGAACCGAGGCGAGAATCACCGCGAGGACGAGGTAGGGGTTGGCGTCGGCGCCGGCGACCCGGTGTTCGATGCGGCGAGCGCGGGGACTGCCGGCGGGAACTCGGAGGGCTACCGTACGGTTCTCGTAGCCCCAGCCGGGATAGGTAGGGGCGTGGCTGCCTTTCTGGAAGCGTCGGTAGCTGTTGAAGCTGGGGGCAAAGACGGCGAAGGAGGCGGACATGTAGCGCATGCAGCCGGCAATCGCATGCTGCAGCTCTCGCGTGCCGCCCGGGCCGCCGTCGTCGAAGATGTTGCGCCCCTCGCGGTCGAGAACGCTGCAGTGCACGTGCAGGCCGTTCCCGGCCTCGTTCTGGAACGGCTTCGGCATAAAGCTGGCGACCAGACCGTGGCGTTCGGCGATGCCCTTGATGAGGCGCTTCATCATCAGGACCTGCCGCGCCGCCAGCACCGGGCTGTCGACGTGCCGCATATTGAACTCGTACTGCGACGGAGCGGACTCCTTGACCACGCCATCGAAGGGGAGGTCCTGGATCTGGCAGGCGCGCTGCATCTCCTCCAGCATGGCCTGGTGCCGATGCAGCACGTCGAGGCCGTAGAGATTGCCGGCTACCGGTTCCCGGCTCGCCGGGTTGGCGCCGGCGTGGGTGGGGCCGCGGCCGTCCCACTCGACGAGGCTGAACTCCAGTTCCGCTGCCACCACCGGGCGCCAGCCGCGTTCGCGGAAGCGGGCCACAACCTTTTTCAGCACCTGTCGCGGGTCGCCGAGGTAGGGACTGCCGTCCGCTTCGAAGAGGGAGAGCATGATCTGTCCGTGCTGGCCACCGGGGGACCAGGGCGTGGGTAGCAGCGAACCCTCGATGGGCCGGCAGACGCCATCCTCGTCCCCGGAAGCGAACACGAGTTCCTCGATGTCGCGGCCCCAGACGTCGAGGCTCAGCGCGGTCTTGGGGAACTTCAGGTCGCCCCGGTAGATCTTTGCCAGCTTGCTGCGCGGCACCCACTTGCCGCGCAGGATCCCGTTGGTGTCGGGCAGAAGAGCCTCCACCGTAGTGATTTCCGGGTGCGCGCGGAGGAACCAGTCGACTTCTATCGCCATGGTGCAACAATCGGCAGGAATTAGCGTGGACTATCAGCGAGCAATTCAACCGCCTCAATGCCCCGCATTGGGTAGCGACGCACTTTACGCCGTACCCATGTATACGAGCAGGGGGTCTTCGCCGGCTGCCTCCGCCAGGCAGGACATACTGTTGATGAACAGCGCGAAGAGGTCCGTCTGCGAACTGACGTCGAGTTTCCGGTAGATGTTCTTGCGGTGCCGCCGCAGGGTTTCCCGGGCGATGCCGAGACGCTGGGCAGAGACCTCGGTGCTATAGCCGCGGAGCATGAGTTCGAGGACATCCTTTTCCCTCGGTGACAGTACGGAAGCGCCGAAGGTATGGAAAGCGAGCTCGACCTGGTGGTCGATACCCGGCTGGATAAGGTTCTTTGACGCGAAGTCGCCGATGTTCGTATGCGCGCGCAGGAGTGCCGCAACGGGCTCGGCGAGCAGGTGCAGTCGCTGGTATTCATCGTCGCTGAAGTGGCCCTGTTTCGGGAGACGCATCATGCTGAGATTGATTACGTCACCATCGGGCAGGCGCGCGAGGTAGACGGCCTCGTCGACCGTGCCGGTTTGTGCGTAGTAGTCGCGGTAGTAGGTCGACTCTTCGAGCTTGCCGGCGGTCAGCCGGGACAGCCAGTAGATGGAGGATCTCGGCCGATCCAGGGAGGCGCGGAAAAAGGGATCTTCCCGGTAGGGGCCCTCAAGGTACTGGTCGATCTGTGCGCCGACCGCGTGGGCGGGAATCTCGTGGTAGAGCACCCGTGGCGGCAGCTCGCGGTGGTAGAGCCAGAACTGGGGGTAGGCGATGGCAACCTGTTTGCGCACTGCCGCTACGAGAGCGGGGAAGAAGTTGTCGCTGCCCAGGCCATCGATGGCCTGGGCGAGATCCAGGTGCCACCGACCGAGCTCGGAAAGATCGAACATGCGTCGACCCGTACCTCAGCGGAGGTGGCGGTTAGTTTGGGTAGGCTCCGCCAGCGTGTCAACCGGCTGTCCCGCTCTCACCAGAGCAGCGGCGCCGTTCGCCAGCGCGCGCGCCAGGCCGCCTCGACCCGGTCCGGATAGCGGCGGCTGCCGCTGGATCCGTTGTAGGCGGCGAGGGCACGACGCAGGTTGTCCTGCTCGCGCTCGAGGTAGAACTGGAGGATGCGGCAGCCATAGCGGAGATTGGTGCGATTGTCGGTGAGGTTGTCGTCCCGCCGGCCGATCTCGCCCTTCCAGAAGGGCATGACCTGCATCAGGCCCTGGGCGCCGGCCCGGGAAACGGCGAAGCGGTTGAAAGCACTTTCCACTTCGATGACCGCGAGCACCAGCTCCGGCGCCAGGTCACTCGCTGTGGCCGCCGCGTGCACCTGGCGGAGCAGGGCGAGGCGGTCCGCCGGGTCGTCCATGAACGGGGCGAGCCGCGCCGCCATGTCGACCAGCCAGACCTCGGCGGCATAGCGGTCGGGGAAGCTGTCGCTGCTGCTGATCGTGCGCTCGAGGAAGGCGCGCAGGGCGGCGCGTTCCTGTCCCCGGGGCAGCGGCGCAGCAGCGGCACCCGCCACCAGGGCGAGCAGTAGAGGGGCCAGCGCAAGGCGCCGGCGCGCCTCAGACCGCCAGCTTCTCGCGCAGGAACCCGAGGGCCTGGTCACGGTGGATGCGTTGCGCTTCTTCATCGCGGCGGCCCCTGTATTCGAACTCGCCGTCGGCCAGGGACTTGTCGCCGATCACGACGCGGTGGGGGATGCCGATCAGCTCCATGTCGGCAAACTTTACCCCGGGGCGCTCGTCCCGGTCGTCGAGGAGCACGTCGATGCCCGCCGCCCGGCAGGCCGCGTAGACGGCTTCAGCGGCGCTGGCGACGGCTTCGGATTTTTGCATGTTCAGCGGCACGATGGCGACCTGGAAGGGCGCCATGGCATCGGGCCAGGTGATACCCCGGTCGTCGTGGTTCTGCTCGATGGCGGCCGCCACGATGCGCGTCACGCCGATGCCGTAGCAGCCCATGTACAGCGCCACCCCGCGGCCGCTCTCGTCGAGGGCGGTTGCGTTCATGGCCTCGCTGTACTTGGTGCCGAGCTGAAAAATGTGGCCTACCTCGATGCCGCGCTTGATTCGAAGCCGGCCCTTGCCGTCGGGGCTCGGGTCACCCTCGACGACCTCCCGCAGGTCCTCGACGCGGGGCAGGGGCAGGTCGCGCTCCCAGTTCACGCCGGTGTGATGGCAGCCCTCCCGGTTGGCGCCGCAGGCAAAGTCCGCGAGCACTGCGGCGGCACGGTCCGCGATGACCGGCACGGCAGCACCGACCGGGCCCAGGGAGCCGAAGCCGGCACCGAAGGCGGCGCGCACCTCCTCCTCGCCAGCCAGTCGCAGGGGCGAGGCGATCCCCTCGAGCTTCTCGGCCTTCACTGTGTTGAGGCTGTGGTCGCCCCGCAGCACCAGGGCCACCAGGGAGCCTTCCTCCTCGCCGGCGACCACAAGGGTCTTGACGGTCTGCGTCGCGGCGATGTCCAGCTGTCGGCAAAGGCTGTCGATGCTGTCCACGCCCGGCGTTTCCACCGCGGCGAGGGTGGCGGTGGGGTCGGGGCGCTCGGTGACCGGCGCCAGCGCTTCGGCCATCTCGATGTTTGCCGCGTAGTCGCTGCCGTCGCTGAAGGCGATGGCGTCCTCCCCGGAATCGGCCAACACATGGAACTCCTGCGAGGTGCTGCCGCCGATGCTGCCGCTATCGGCAACCACCGGGCGGAAGGCGAGACCGAGGCGTTCGAAGATCGCGCTGTAGGCGCCGTGCATGCCCCGGTAGGTATCCTCCAGAGAGGCCTGGCTCGTGTGGAAGGAGTAGGCATCTTTCATGATGAACTCGCGGGAGCGCATGACGCCGAAGCGAGGACGGACCTCGTCCCGCACCTTGCTCTGCACCTGATAGAGGTTGATCGGCAGCTGCCGGTAGCTGCTGACCTCGTTGCGCACCAGCTCGGTGACTACCTCCTCATGGGTGGGGCCGAGGCAGAAGTCCCGCCCGTGTCTGTCCTTGATGCGCAGCAGCTCCGGGCCGTACTGGACCCAGCGCCCGGATTCCTGCCACAGCTCGGCCGGTTGCATCACGGGCATGGAGACCTCCTGCGCGCCCGCCCGATCCATTTCCTCGCGCACGACCCGCTCGACCTTGCGCAGCACGCGCAGGCCCGTAGGCAGCCAGGTGTAGAGGCCCGCGGAGACTTTGCGGATCAGTCCGGCGCGGAGCATGAGCCGGTGGCTGACGATCTCGGCATCGGCGGGCGTTTCCTTCTGAGTGGCCAGCAGGTAATGGCGGGTGCGCATGGGCGAGCGTCCGGGACAGGGTGAATCCTGCGGAGTTTACGTGCGTAAGCGGGGGTGGTACAGCGAACAGCGATGCCAGACTCGCACTAAACGCAGTAAAAACCGGTTTTTTCTTTACAGCTCGCGGTAAAACCCTTGTATTACAGTATTTTGTGTTTTATACCTTTGCGGAGTCGGGCGCAGACGCTGTAAATGCAGTACTGAAAGCAAGTAACGGCCAGTAGAAGCGAGTAACGGCAAGTAAAGGCCAGTGAAAGCGAGTAAAGGCATTGGTAACAGAGCCTGCTGCGCGGCTGTAACGAGGCCATCTGTAACGAGGCCATTAAGAGGCCAT
>CAYFVG010000040.1:0-7188 GCA_964346365.1 uncultured Alteromonadaceae bacterium | reverse complement strand
AGCCTGCTGCGCGGCTGTAACGAGGCCATCTGTAACGAGGCCATTAAGAGGCCATCAAAAAGCAACGAGGAAGGGGTGAAGCATGGCGACACGTAACGCTGCAGCAAAGAAAGCGCCGGCAACCAAAAAGGTAGCGGCCAAGAAGGCAACGGCTAAAAAAGCACCGGCCAAGAAAGCACCGGCTCAGAAGGCCGCACCGGCGAAAAAGACACCTGCAAAAAAGGCGCCGGCTGCGAAGGCCGCACCCGCTCGCAAGGCGACGGCCCTCAAGGACAAGCTCACCAAGACCCAGATCGTCGGCAATATCGCCGAGAACACGGGGCTCAGCAAGAAGCAGGTTGCCGATGTCATGGGTGAGCTGGAAACGCTGATCGAGCGCTCCATCAAGAAGCGTTCCGTCGGCGAGTTCACGCTGCCGGGCCTGATGAAGATCACCACCGTCAAGAAGCCGGCCCGCAAGGCTCGCAAGGGGATCAATCCCTTCACCAAGGAAGAGACGGTGTTCAAGGCCAAGCCGGCCAGCGTCGCCGTCAAAGTGCGGCCGCTCAAGAAGATGAAAGAATTCGCCGACTCCTGATCGGCGCCTGACCACCGGCGCCGCCGGGGGCGCCGGTGGTTCTCTCGGGTACTGTCCGCCGCCGGCGGACCGGCTTCGTGTCCCCTGGCGATAACCGCCGCAGCCACTCCTGGCCCCCTTTTACAGCATGGGGTAGAATCCGGCGCTCCCAAATACCGGGCAGACCCGGGCGAGCGAACATGCCAATTTACGAATACCAGTGTCAGGCCTGCGGTGCACTCACCGAGGCCCTCCAGAAGCTCAGCGATCCGCCGTTGACCCGCTGTCCCGCCTGCGGCCAGGAGGCGCTGCGCAAGAAGGTCTCTGCGGCGGCGTTCCGTCTCAAGGGCAGCGGTTGGTACGAAACTGATTTCAAGACCGGCAACAAGAAGAACCTTGCCGGAGAGGGCGACGGCGGCACCACCGGTGACGGTGCGGCCGGCAGCGCTGCGGGCGGCACGAAAGACGGCGCGACAGAGGGCAAGAAAAGCGGCGCGAACGACGGCGCGAAAGACGGAAAAAAAGACGCCAAGCCAGGGGGCGGTAACGCAAAGGCTGCCGACCAAAGCAAGGGCGGGAGCGGTTCCAGCGCCGTCTGATGGCCCGCCGGCGCGGGCCCCAGCAATCGGGAAACAGCAACCATGCGCAGCCATTACTGCGGCGTGCTCGGCAACGCCGACATCGACGATACCGTGACCCTCTGCGGCTGGGTTGACCGGCGCCGGGATCATGGCGGCGTTATCTTTCTGGACCTGCGCGACCGCGCGGGCATCGTGCAGGTCGTGTTCGATCCGGATACGGAGGAGCACTTCGAGCGCGCCGACCGGGTGCGCGGCGAGTATGTCCTGCGGGTCACGGGCCGCGTGCGGGCGCGCTCCGAGGCAACGATCAACCCGGCCATGGCGACGGGGAGCATCGAGGTGCTGGGCAAGGAGCTCGAGGTCCTCAACACCGCCGCGACCCCGCCCTTTCAGCTCGATGAGCACACCGCCGTCGGCGAGGAAGTGCGCCTGCGCTATCGCTACATGGACCTGCGCCGCCCGGAAATGCAGGCCCGGCTCATGCTGCGCTCGCGCATTACGGCCGCCGTGCGGCGCTTCCTCGACGGCGAGGGCCTTCTCGATATCGAGACGCCGATCCTCACCCGCGCGACCCCGGAGGGGGCCCGGGATTACCTCGTGCCGAGCCGCACCCACCCCGGGGCTTTCTTTGCCCTGCCGCAATCGCCGCAGCTTTTCAAACAGCTGCTCATGGTGTCCGGCTTCGACCGCTACTACCAGATAGCGAAGTGCTTCCGGGACGAGGACCTGCGCGCGGACCGGCAGCCCGAGTTCACCCAGATCGACATCGAGGCCGCCTTTCTCGACGAGGCGGCGGTGATGGACATTGGTGAGCGCATGATCCGGGCGCTGTTCAGTGAGGTGCTGGATGTGGACCTGGGCGCGTTCCCGCACATGAGCTGGGCCGAGGCCATGGAGCGCTTCGGCTCCGACAAGCCGGACCTGCGCATTCCCCTCGAGCTGTGCAGCCTCGACGACCTCATGGCGGCGGTGGATTTCAAGGTCTTCCGCGGCCCGGCCGAAGATGCCGGCGGCCGGGTTGCGGCCCTGCGCGTCCCCGGTGGTGCGTCGCTCTCCCGCAAGGAGATCGACGACTACACCCGCTTCGTGGGTAACTACGGCGCTCGCGGGCTTGCCTGGATCAAGGTCAACGACCTCGCCGCGGGTGTCGAGGGGCTGCAGTCGCCGATCCTCAAGTTCATGCCCGCGGAGGTCATCGAGCAGATGATGCAGCGTCTCGAGGCCGAGGACGGCGACATCATCTTCTTCGGCGCCGACCGGGCGACCATTGTCAACGAGTCCCTGGGCGCACTGCGCATCAAGGTGGGTACGGACCGGGGCTTCGTCCGCGAGGGCTGGGCGCCGCTCTGGGTGGTCGATTTCCCCATGTTCGAGGTCGACGCGGACGGTAGCCGGGAGCCGCTGCACCACCCCTTCACGGCCCCCGCCTGCGATCTGGACACGCTCCGCCGGGAGCCCGGGGAGGCCTTGTCTCGCGCCTACGATATGGTGCTCAACGGCACCGAGCTCGGCGGTGGCAGCATTCGTATCCACGACCGCGCGATGCAGGAAGCGGTCTTCGATATCCTCGGGATCGCGGCGGAGGAAGCCGAGAGTAAGTTCGGCTTCCTCCTCGATGCGCTGCGCTACGGCGCGCCGCCCCACGGCGGCCTTGCCTTCGGCCTCGACCGCCTGGTGATGCTTATGGCCGGTGCCCACTCGATCCGCGATGTCATCGCCTTTCCGAAGACCCAGACGGCGCACTGCCTCATGACCGACGCGCCGTCGCCGGTGAGCGCCGGCCAGCTCAAGGAGGTCGGTATCCGCCTGCGCCGGGAGCAGCGTGTCCAGGTCGAGAGCCAAGTGGAGGGCCAGGCCGAGGCCCAGGGCGGAGCGTCCCCGGGCGAAAGCGGCGGCTGAGCGCGGCAGCGGTAACGGGGGAGCGCAGAGGAGGAAGCCATGGCCGGCCACAGTAAGTGGGCCAACATCAAGCACCGCAAGGCGGCCCAGGACGCCAGGCGCGGCAAGATGTTCACCAAGCTGATCCGGGAACTGGTGGTTGCCGCGAAGCAGGGCGGGCCTGCCCCGGAAGATAACCCGCGGCTGCGCGCCGCCGTCGACAAGGCCCTCGGCGCCAACATGACCCGGGACACCATCGACCGGGCCATTGCCCGCGGCGCGGGTGACAACGAGTCCGATGACGTCGAGGAGTTGACCTACGAGGGCTATGCGTCGGGGGGTATCGCCGTGCTGGTCGAGGTCATGACAGACAACCGCAACCGCACCGTGGCGGAAGTGCGCCACGCCTTCAGCAAGCGGGGCGGTAACCTCGGCACCGACGGCTCCGTGGCCTACCTGTTCACCCGCCGGGGCCGGCTCACCTTTGCGGCGGAAACCGATGAAGAGCAGCTCATGGAGGTGGGCCTGGAGGCCGGCGCCGAGGACATCGTCGCCCACGACGACGGCTCCTTCGATGTCATGACGCCCTGGGAGGACTTCTCCGCTATCAAGGAGACTCTCGAGCAGGCGGGGCTCATCGCAGAGAGCGGCGAGGTAGCCATGATCGCCAGCACCACGATTCCCGTCGATGCCGCCGGGGCCGAGTCGCTTATGGGTCTGGTCGATGCGCTAGAGGACCTCGACGACGTGCAGAACGTGTATACCAATGTCGACATCCCCGACGAGGTGTTCGCCGAGCTGCAGGGCTGAAGCGCTTCGCCCGGCCGCTGAAATACTGTAGATTCCCACAGGGTAGGCAGGCAGGCCCAGCGCCGGAGCGGCACCCATGGCGGTAATTCTCGGGATTGACCCCGGCTCCGTGAAGACCGGCTTTGGTATCATCGAGGCCAATGCTGGTGAGGCAAACGCTTGCGGTGCCCGCTACGTGACCAGCGGCGTAATCCGCCTGCCTGCCGGGGCCCTGCCGGAGCGTCTGCGCGTCCTTGTCGCAGGCATCACCGAGCTGGTCGAGCTGCACTGCCCGTCGGAGCTGGCGATCGAGCAGGTGTTCATGGCGCGCAGTGCCGGCTCCGCCCTCAAGCTGGGGCAGGCCCGGGGGGCGGCTATCGTCCCCTGTGTGACTTCGGGTATGCAGATCAGCGAGTACTCGGCGCGGCAGATCAAGCAGGCGGTCGTCGGTACCGGTGCCGCCGACAAGGTGCAGGTGCAGCATATGGTCAAAACCCTCCTCAAGCTCCCGGGCACACCGCAGGAAGACGCAGCGGACGCGCTGGCGGCCGCTCTCTGCCACGTGCATACGCGGGCGGGGCTCGTGGCCCTGGCCGGCGCCAGCGCCGTGCGCCGGCGCCGGGCTCGCTGAGGGGCCTGCGGTGATCGGCAGTCTGCGCGGTGTCCTGGTGGCCAAGCAGCCCCCGGAGATTCTCGTCGAGGTCGGCGGCGTCGGCTACGAGCTGCAGGTGCCCATGACCACGCTGTTTCAGCTGCCCGCCCTGGGCGAAGAGGTTGCGCTGGTCACTCACTTCGCCGTGCGCGAGGATGCGCAGGTGCTCTACGGCTTTATCGACCCGCGGGACCGGGAGCTGTTCCGCAACCTCGTGCGCGTTTCCGGCGTCGGCCCCAAGCTGGCCCTGGCGATCCTTTCCGGCATGGACGCGGACAGTTTTGTGCGCTGCGTGCAGCGGGACGACACCACCTCCCTCGTCGCCCTGCCCGGCGTCGGCCGCAAGACCGCCGAGCGGCTGCTGGTGGAAATGCGCGACCGGCTCAGCGACTGGCTCGGGGGCTCCGACACAGCGGCCACCGCGGCGTTGGCCGAGGGGCCCGGGGGCATCAGCGCGGATGCCGAGGGCGCCCTGGTCGGCCTCGGTTACAAGCCGGCGGAGGCGGCGCGCCTGGTCGCGGCGGTGAACGACGACAGCATCGCTGACAGCGAGGAGCTGATCCGCCGGGCGCTGCGCTCCACGGTGCGCTCGTGATCGAACCGGACCGGCTCCTGGCCGCCGGCGGCGGGCCCGGGCGCGAGGATGCGCAGGATCGGGCCACCCGCCCGAAAACCCTGGAGGACTACGTCGGTCAGCCCGCCGTGCGCGAGCAGATGGGTATCTTCCTGGCCGCGGCAAAGGCCCGGGGCGAGCCCCTGGACCACACCCTGATCTTCGGACCGCCCGGGCTCGGCAAGACCACCCTGGCGGCCATCGTCGCGCAGGAACTGGGCGTCTCCCTGAAGACGACCTCCGGCCCGGTGCTCGAGAAGGCGGGTGATATTGCGGCGCTCATGACCAACCTCGAGCCCGGGGATGTGCTGTTCATCGACGAGATCCATCGCCTCAGCCCCTTTGTCGAGGAAATCCTCTACCCGGCCATGGAGGACTACCAGCTCGACATCATGATCGGCGAGGGTCCCGCCGCGCGCTCCATAAAGCTTGATCTGCCGCCCTTCACGCTGGTTGGTGCGACCACCCGCGCGGGGCTGCTGACCTCGCCGCTGCGGGATCGCTTCGGCATCGTGCAGCGCCTCGAGTTCTACGACGTCGCCGATCTCGCCCACATTGTCGCCCGCAGCGCGCACATCCTCGGCATCCCCATGGATGACGGCGGCGCCCGGGAGATCGCCCGCCGCTCCCGGGGCACGCCGCGGATCGCCAATCGGCTGCTGCGCCGCGTGCGCGATTTCGCCGAGGTGCGCGGCGACGGCCGCATCGATGCCGGCACGGCGGACCGGGCCCTCGACATGCTCAGCGTCGACGCCGCCGGCTTCGACCACCTGGACCGGCGCCTGCTGCTTGCGCTCATCGAGAAATTCGACGGCGGCCCGGTGGGTGTCGACAGCCTCGCCGCGTCCCTCTCGGAGGAGCGGGGCACCATCGAGGACGTGCTCGAGCCCTACCTTATCCAGCAGGGCTTTATCGTGCGCACACCCCGGGGCCGTGTCGTCACCCGGAGCGCCTACCTGCACTTCGGCCTTAACGCTCCGGACCGCGGCGGCGAGCCGCCGCCCCAGCGCACTCTGCCCCTGAATGAGCCCCCGGGTGAGCAGCCGTGAGCAGCGGTGACTGTCTTTGCCGGTGAACTGGCCCCGTCGCTGAACTGTCCCCGTCGGTGCGGGCCCAGCGCATGCTTGCTACACTGCCCGCCGCTGTAACGGGAGAGTAAGGACTTGCAAGAACAGCTCAGCCTCCTGGATCTCGTGCTCAACGCGAGCTTCACTGTGCAGGCGGTCATGCTCATCCTGCTCGCGGCGTCCGTGACCTCCTGGTACATGATTGCCCAGCGGGTCATGTATTACCGCCAGAGTTTCGGTGACATGGCCGCCTTCGAGGACCAGTTCTGGTCCGGCATCGACCTCGCCGAGCTCTATCGCGAGGGCAATCAGCGCGCCGCCGACGGCGACACGATTCTCGGCATGGAGAGCATTTTTCGCGCCGGCTTCAAGGAGTTCTCCCGCCTCGCCAAGCAGTCCGACATGGATGCCGAGGCCGCGGTTGAAGGCGCCCGGCGGGCCATGCGTGTGGCGACCCTGCGCGAGGAAGAGCGGCTGGAGAGGAACCTGCCTTTCCTTGCCTCGGTGGGCTCCACCAGCCCCTATATCGGTCTTTTCGGCACGGTCTGGGGGATCATGCACTCCTTCCGGGGCCTGGCCAATGCCACCCAGGCGACCCTGGCCACGGTGGCTCCCGGTATCTCCGAAGCCCTCATTGCCACCGCCATGGGCCTGTTCGCGGCGATTCCCGCGGTGATGGCCTACAACCGTTTCGCGGCCCGGGTAGACATGTTCGAGAACCGCTACGAGACCTTCGTCGACGAGTTTTCGAGCATCCTCTACCGCCAGGCCTACGCCCTGCGCGGGCGCACCCGGGAGCGCTGACCCGCCGTGGGCCGCCAGCGCAACAAGCACCGGCCCATGGCCGAGATCAACGTCGTGCCCTACATCGACGTGATGCTCGTATTGCTCATCATCTTTATGGTGACCGCGCCCATGCTCATGCAGGGGGTCGAGGTCGAGCTGCCGGATGCGGCAGCAGAGCCGGTGGACAACCAGGACAGTGAGCCGCTGATCGGCTCCGTGAACAGTGCCGGCCAGTTCTTTCTCAACGTCGGTGGCGACAAGGAGCG
>CAYFVG010000039.1:0-14921 GCA_964346365.1 uncultured Alteromonadaceae bacterium | reverse complement strand
ACCAGGCCGGTCAGTGGCAGGCCCAGCCGTTGCCGGCTCGCCTCGTCGAGGACGAGCCCCAGGGCCTTGCGCATCCAGTCCACCGCAAAACCGTGGTCGTAGTCCCCGGCCAGCATCGTGCGAAAGCGGTTCTCCATCTGCCAGGACTGCGCCGCGCCCTGGGAAATCACCTCGACCACCGCGGCGGCATCGAGGCCGGCGCGCTCGGCAAAAGTCAGGCCCTCGGCGAGGCCCTGGACGACCCCCGCGATACAGATCTGATTGACCATCTTGGCGAGCTGGCCGCTGCCCGCCGGACCCAGCAGCCGGGCACAGCGCGCATAGGAACCGAGCACCGGCTCGGCGCGGGCAAAGGCCGCCTCCTCGCCACCGACCATCACCGTGAGCACGCCGTTCTCCGCGCCGCCCTGGCCGCCGGACACCGGCGCATCGAGGAAGGCGATGCCTCGCCCGGCGGCAGCCGCGAAAAGCTCCCGGGCCAGCGCCGCGGAGGCCGTGGTGTGATCGACAAGCAGGCTGCCCGCAGCCATGGCCGGCAGCGCGCCGTCGTCGCCGAGGAGCACAGCGCGCACATCGTCATCGTTGCCCACGCAGCAGAAGACGAGGTCCGCTCCCGCCGCGGCCGCCGCCGGCGCCTCCGCCCGGGCGCCGCCGTGGACCTCGCACCAGGCCGCTGCCCGGTCGGGCGTGCGGTTGTACACGGTGACGCTGTGTCCGGCTGCCGCCAGGTGTCCGGCCATGGGGAAACCCATGACCCCCAGGCCGATAAACGCGACCTTCATGCTGCCTCCTGCGGAAAAAGGCTCACATTATGCCAACCACAGCGCGTACAGTACCAGCGCGAGGCCGACCCGGTAGGCGGCGAAGGGCAGCAGTCCGAGGCGCGCCACCCAGCGCAGGAACAGCGCGATACAGCTGTAGGCACAGACGCCGGCCAGAAGCGCGGCGAGGGCGAGGGAAAACCAGGGCGCAGGCACCGGCGACGATACCAGCTCCACGCCTTTGAGCAGGCCGGCGCCGGCGATGACCGGCACCGAGAGAAGAAAGGAGAAACGGGCCGCCGCCGTGCGCTCCACCCCGAGAAGCATTGCCGCGGTCATGGTGACCCCGGAGCGGGAGGTGCCCGGGACCAGGGCAAGCACCTGCGCCAGCCCCACGGCCAGGGCCGCGGCGAGACCGACGGTGCCGAGGCCGCCGCGGCGGCTGGCCCGGTGGGCCACCACCAGCAAGAGGCCGAAGGCCAGCGTCGTCGTCGCGATCACCGGCAGCGTGCGCAGCCGCGCCTCGACCCAGTCCTGGGCGAGGAAGCCCGCTACCAGCACCGGCAATGTCGCCAGGGCCAGGGCCAGCACCTCCCGGGCCGGTGCCGTAAACTGCCGCCGCACCAGCGCCGCGCCGGTGCCCGCGGCAAGCGCCGCGAGGTCGTGGCGAAAGTAGAGCAACACCGCGGCCAGCGTCCCCACATGCACAGCCACATCGAAGGCCAGGCCCTGGTCCGGCCAGCCCAGGACCAGAGCCGGGATCACGAGGTGGGCCGAGCTGGAAATCGGCAGGAACTCCGTCAGCCCCTGGACCAGGGCGAGGAACGCCCCCTGCCAGGGCTCGATCACTGCACGGCTGCCTGTTCGGCCAGGGTCTTCCAGCGGTCCCCGCCCTGTACGTAAAGCGGCGCGACGTCGGCGGCCGTGCCTGCCTCCCCGGCGGCAAGGGCGGCGCGCGCCGGGGGAATGAGGTCCTCCGCCTCGGGGAGCAGCGCCGGTGCACAGTGCGCCAGCGGCGGCAGCGCCGCTGGCAGCGCCCCGCGCAGGGCGGCGCCGGAGCCGACCAGGCACAGCGGCCGGCCCTCCAGGGCCCGGGCGATCGCCGCCACCGGCAGCGCCTCCGGGCGACACACCGCCGGCGGCAGCAGTGCCCGGGGCAGCCCTCCGCCCGGGTCGTAGAGCGCCCAGTAGAGTTCGCCGATGCGGGCGTCGATGGTGCTCAGGACGATGCTGCCCGCGGTCGCCTCGCCCCGGCGCAGCGCCGTGGCGGCCTGGCAGGCCAGGGTGGACACGCCGGCCACAGGCAGCCCGAGGCTGAAGCCCAGACCCTGGGCCGCCGCCGCGGCGATGCGCAGACCGGTGAAGGACCCCGGACCGCGGCCGTAGGCCACCAGTCCCAGGCCGAGCCCGGTCAGTGGGCGGCCGTCGGCCAGCTCGCCCAGCTGGGCGAACAGCCGCTGCTGGTGCTGCCGCGGCACGATCTCGTGCCGGCTTCGGGTCTCCCCGCCCGCGGCGAGAGCGACGCTGCAGGCATCCGTCGCCGTTTCCAGGGCCAGCACGGCAGTGCCGTCGGTCATGGGCTGCTCCGGGCTCGTGATGAGGGCGCAAGTATCCCATACTTGGTGCGGCCTCACCCAGGGAACCACCATGGTCACGCCCCGCAAACCGCCCCCGGTCCTCGGCCTGCTCCTCGCCGGCGGCGCGGGCCGTCGCGCCGGTGGCGCCGACAAGGGGCTACTGCCGTTCGCCGGCAGCACGCTGGCGGCAGCGGTGGCCGGACGCCTGCACCCGCAGGTGGACCGGCTGGTCATCGCCTGCAACCGCCATCGCGACAGCTACGCCGCCCTCGGCGATGCGGTGGTGCGGGACCGGCGCCCGCCCTATCAGGGGCCCCTCGCCGGCGTCGAGGCCGCCCTTGGCGAACTGCCGCCCGGCTGGCTCCTCGCCCTCGCCCCCTGCGACGTGCCCGGGCTGCCGCCGGATCTCGTTGACAGGCTTCGGCAGGCGCTGCTGACGCGGGGCGACAGCGTGGCCTGGGCCCGGGACGGTGACCGGGACCACTACCTGTGCGCCCTGCTCACGGCCCGGGCCGCGGGTAGCGTCGGACGCTACCTGGATGCCGGTGGGCGCAGCGTGCGCGGTTGGTATGCGGCGCTGGCGGGCGGCGCCGTGGACTTCCCCGGCGGGGATGGCGCCTTCGCCAATTACAACCGGGTAGCCCCGGACGGTATTCCGTGGGAGCGACTCAGCTGATACCCAGGGCCTTGAAAACCCGGTCGCGGATCTCCTCCATGGTGCCGACACCCTCGACGCGGTGGCACTGCGGCGCCCGCTCGCCTTCCATTTCCCGGTAGAAGGCCACCAGGGGGCTGGTCTGCTCGTGGTAGACCGCGAGACGCTTGCGCACGGTCTCTTCCCGGTCGTCGTCGCGCTGCACCAGCGCCTCGCCGGTCTCGTCATCGACGCCGGGCCCGCGCGGCGGGCTGTGCTCGACGTGATACACGCGGCCGGAGGCCGGGTGCACGCGGCGGCCGGCGAGCCGGGCGACGATTTCCTCGTCGTCAACGGCGATTTCCAGCACGTGGTCCAGGTCGACGCCGGCATCGACCATGGCCTGGGCCTGGGGGATGGTCCGCGGGAAGCCGTCGAAGAGAAAACCCCTCGCGCAATCCGGTTGGGCGATGCGCTCATTGACCAGCCCGATGATAATGTCGTCCGACACGAGGCCGCCGGCATCCATCACCGCCTTGGCCGCGAGGCCGAGTTCCGTCTCGGCCTTGACCGCAGCACGGAGCATGTCGCCGGTGGAAATCTGGGGAATCCCGAGCCGCTCGGTAATGAACTTGGCTTGCGTACCCTTGCCGGCACCGGGCGCACCCAGGAGTATCAGACGCATGCAGTTTCCTCGTCGTTGCGGTCGCTGAATAGACGCGGCGGCAGCTGTCGGGCGCCGGCCCCGTCGGCACGGTGCGCATCCTTACACAGCACCTTTCCCGCGCACAAGAGCAGGACTAACCGCCCTCGGTCGAAGCGAGGACAGCCTTGGCAGCCGCCCAGCGCGCCTCCAGAGCGGCCGGCTCGAGGTCTTCGAGACGCGCGCCATCGGCCTGGACCGCATCCTCCATGGCCGTGAAACGCGCCTCGAACCTGGCGTTGGCGCCGCGCAGCGCCGTCTCGCCGTCCACCTTGAGGTGGCGGGCCAGGTTCACGCAGGTGAACAGGAGGTCGCCCAGCTCCCCGGCGACCGCCGCGCCCTTCCCTGCCGCCACGGCCTCGCGCAGTTCCGCCAGCTCCTCCTCGAGCCTGGCGAGGACGCCGGCGGGGCCGTCCCAGTCGAAACCCACCCGGCCCGCGCGCTTCTGCAGCTTCTGCGCCCGCGGCAGCGCCGGCAGCGCCACAGGCACGTCCGCCAGGGCCCGGGTCTGGTCCCGGGCGACCCGCTCCTCCGCCTTGATCGTCTCCCACTGCGCCTTGACCTGCTGTTCGTCGAGCTCGCCGCGGACCACGCCCTCGATGGTGCCGTCCGCAAAGACGTGGGGGTGCCGGCGCACAAGCTTGTCGGCGAGCGTGTGCACCACCTGCGGAAAGTCGAAGAGCCCCGCCTCCCGGCCCAGCTGGCCGTAGAACACCACCTGGAAGAGCACGTCCCCGAGCTCCTCCGCAACGTGATCGTAGTCAGCGTGCTCAATAGCCGCGGCCAGCTCGTAGCACTCCTCGATCGTCGAGGGGACGATGCTGCGGAAGTCCTGCTTCAGGTCCCAGGGGCAGCCGGTCTCCGGATCCCGGAGCCGCTCCATGATGCGCAGCAGGTCGTCGAGGCCATAGCGGTCGTCGGGCACGGGCGGGCTCCTTCAGCGGTCCAGGCGAGTGGCAGAGATGACGTTCTTCAGCCGGTTCAGGCGCTCCAGGAGCTTGGCCAGGGAGCCGAGGTCGGCGATCTCCACGGTCAGGCGCATGGTCGCGGTGTGTGTGTTCTTGTTCGACAGCGTGTTGATGGCGAGCACGTTGGTCCGCGCCCTGGCGAACAGTTCGGTCACGTCCCGGAGCAGGCCCTGACGGTCGTAGGCCTCGATGGCCAGGTCGACCTCAAAGCGATCGCCCTCGGCGGCGCCCCAGTCCACCTCGATGATCCGCTGCGGCGCCTCCTCCTGAAACTGCATCACACGCTGGCAGTCTGCCCGGTGCACGCTGACCCCGCGGCCCTGGGTGATGTAGCCGACGATGCGGTCACCGGGGACGGGCTTGCAGCACCCTGCCATGTGCGTGAGCAGGTTGCCCACCCCGAGCACTTCGACCTTGCGGTCGCGGCGACGCGCCGGCGACGCCGCGACCCGCAGCCGGGGCTGCGGCTGGTCACGGACCAGCCCCTGGGCCGCGCTGACCACCGACGATGAAGACAGAAGACCGGCACCGACGGCCGCGTACATGTCTTCCACGGTCGGCTGCTGCACCTTGGCGGCGATGCGCTTGTAGTCGATGCTGGTCAGGGCCATGCGCCGGAACTCGCGCTCCAGAAGCTGGCGCCCGGCGTCGATGTTTTCTTCCCGGGCCTGGCTCTTGAACCACTGTTGCACCTTCGCCCGGGCGCGGCTGGTGCGCAGGTAACCCAGGCCCGGCTGCAACCAGTCCCGCCGGGGCTGGTCCTGACGCCCGGCAAGTATCTCCACCCGCTCGCCGGTTTTGAGAGCGTAGGTCAGGGGGACGATCTGGCCATTCACCTTGGCACCGCGGCAGCGATGGCCCACCTCCGTATGCACGTGGTAGGCGAAGTCCAGCGGCGTGGCGCCAGCGGCGAGGCTGACCACGTCACCCCCGGGCGTGAATACGTAGACCCGGTCCTGGGTGATGCCCGCGCGAAGAGACTCGGCAATGCCCTCCGCGTCCTCCTCCTCGTGCCAGTCCAGCACTTGACGCAGCCAGGCGATCTTCTCGTCATAGCTGCTGCCGAGGCGCGCCTCCCGGTCGGAGCCCTTGTAGCGCCAGTGGGCGCAGACTCCGAGCTCCGCTTCCTCGTGCATCTGGAAAGTGCGGATCTGCACTTCAAGGGTTTTGCCCTCGGGGCCGATCACCGCCGTATGCAGGGACCGGTAGCCGTTCTCCTTGGGGTTGGCGATGTAGTCGTCAAACTCGTTCGGGATGTTCCGCCAGAGTCCGTGCACCAGACCGAGGGTCGCGTAGCAGTCGGCGACCGTCGGCACCAGGAGCCGCACCGCGCGGATATCGTAGACCTGGGAAAAGCCGATGCCCTTGCGCTGCATTTTCCGCCAGATGCTGTAGATATGCTTGGCGCGCCCGGAGATCTCGAAGCGGATATCGGCGTCGTGCAGCACCACCTGCAGCTGCTCCGACACGCGCCGAATGAACAGGTCGCGCTCCCGGCGCTTGCCATCGAGGAGCCGGGCGATCCTGCCGTAGGCGTCGGGATGCAAATAGCGGAAGGACAGGTCTTCGAGTTCCCACTTCAGGTGACCGATCCCGAGCCGGTGCGCGAGCGGCGCGTAGACGTCGAAGACCTCCCGGGCGATGGGCTCCCGCCGCTCCCGGTCCTGCTTCACGGCGCGAATGGCACAGGTGCGCTCGGCGAGCTTGATCAGGGCGACGCGCACGTCATCGACGATGGCCACCAGCATCTTGCGCAGGTTGTCCCGCTGCGCATCGGCCTGGCCCAGTACGCGTTCCTCGCCGGTCTTGCGCAGGTCGGAGACAGCGGCCATGCGCAGCACGCCCTCGAGGAGCTGTGCGGTGCTCTTGCCGAACTGCTCGCCGATGCTGCTCAGAGCCAGACGCTCCTCGCGCACCGCACGGTAGAGCAGCCCGGCGATCAGGCAGTCGGCGCTCACCTGCAGCTCCGCGAGGATCTGCGCCGTTTCCAGCCCGGCGAGGAGACAGTTCGAGTCGCTGCACCAGTCGGCGAGGTCGCGACCCGACTTACCCACCGCGTCGGCCACGCTGTGCGCCGCCGCAGCGACACGCTCGCCGTCCGCCGGCTCCAGCGCCAGCGGCAGCTGCGCCAGCCAGGCGTCGACGTCGGCATGCCCGTCGGCGCCGATCCACACCTGGTCGCGAACCTGGACCACGGCCGTCCTCAGTTCGCGCCGAACACGCCGGTGGACAGGTAGCGGTCCCCGCGGTCGCAGATGATGGAAACGATGGTACTGTTCTCCACTTCCTTCGCGAGGCGCAGGGCCGCGGCCACGGAACCGCCGGCAGAGACACCGCAGAAGATCCCCTCCTCCGCGGCCAGCCGGCGCATGGCCTCCTCGGACTCTTCCTGGGAGATATCCATGACGCGGTCCACCCGGGCCGGCTCGAAAATCTTCGGCAGGTAGGCCTCGGGCCAGCGGCGGATCCCGGGAATGCGCGCCCCCTCCGTCGGCTGCAGGCCGACGATCTGCAGCGCCGGGTTCTGCGCCTTCAGGTAGGCGGAGCAGCCCATGCTGGTGCCGGTCGTGCCCATGGAGCTCACCAGGTGGGTGATCGTACCGCCGGTCTGCTCCCAGAGCTCCGGCCCGGTGCCGCGATAGTGCGCCAGAGGATTGTCGGGATTGGAGAACTGGTTCAGCTGCCGGCCCTGCCCCTCGCGCTCCATGGCCTCGGCGAGGTCCCGGGCTCCCTCCATGCCGTCCTCGGCGCTCACTTCCACCAGCTCAGCCCCGTAGGCGCGCATGGCCAGTTTGCGCTCGGTGCTGGCGCTCGCCGGCATGATCAACACCATGCGGTACCCGCGGATCGCCGCCGCCATGGCCAGGGCAATCCCCGTATTGCCGCTGGTCGCCTCCACCAGCGTGTCGCCGGGGGAGATGTCGCCGCGGCGCTCGGCCTCGACGATCATGGACAGCGCCGGCCGGTCCTTTACGGACCCGGCGGGGTTGTTGCCCTCGAGCTTTGCCAGCAGCGTGTTGCTGGTGTCCCCCGGCAGGCGCTGCAGGCGCACCAGCGGCGTGTTGCCGATGCAGCTTTCGATGGTGGGATAGTCGGGCATGATGCGCTCCCTTCCCTGACAGGGCGGTGAGTATAGTCGGAGCGGCCCCCGCGCCGCGACCGGGCAACGCGTGCCGGCATGACGCGGTGATTCAACGACGCTCTCAGGCAAACTGGCCGGTAAGCGTAGCGCTGCTGCCGGTCAGCGGGCAGCTGTGTCGCGGCAAGGCTCAGTATCCTCAATGCCAGCTCTTTGGCCTGTATCCACGGGAGGATGAAGAAATGTGTGTTGTTCACCACCCGCTGTGAAGGGACAGTCGAAGCTCAGCGACGACGTCAGCATCGCGCGCTACTCGTCGCCATAGATGGCAACGTGCAGCGTGCCGTCGGTGTCGATCCGAGCCCGGTACATGCCCGGCGTATTGAACGGCATGGCGATCCGGCCGGCCCCGTCGATGGCGATCACGCCGCCTTCGCCGCCGGCCTCGACCAACACGCCGTTAATCACGGCGTCGGCGCTCTCGCCGAGGGTCTGTCCGCCCAGCGTCATCCCGACGCAGATGCGGTAGGCGACGACGTGGCGTATAAAGAATTCGCCGTGGCCCGTGGCCGAAACCGCGCAGCTGGCGTTGTCGGCATAGGTTCCGGCGCCGATGATCGGCGAGTCGCCGACGCGGCCGAAGCGCTTGTTGGTCATGCCGCCGGTCGACGTGCCGGCGGCCAGGTTGCCGTCGGCGTCCAGCGCCACGGCGCCCACGGTCGAATACCAGGCGTCCTTTCGACCCACGGCGGCGCCGGCTTCGGCAGCGTCCCCGGAACGGGTCTGCTCGAGTTGCTCGGCCCGGAATGGCGTGATGAACCAGGCTTCCTCCATGAACTCCAGTCCGGCTTCGCGGGCCCAGCCCTCGGCGCCGCGGCCGGTCAGCATGACGTGCGGCGAGTTCTCCAGGACGGCCCGTGCGGCCAGGATCGGGTGGCGGACGCCGCGTATGCTGGCCACCGCGCCGGCCTGGAGGTCGTGGCCGGTCATCAACGAAGCATCCATTTCGACCCGTCCTTCGCTGGTCAGCACGGCGCCGCGACCGGCGTTGAATTCCGGCGCATCCTCCAGCACCGTGATCGCGGCGGTCACGGCGTCCAGCGCGCTGCCGCTCTCACCGAGCACGGCGTGGCCGGCGCGTGCGGCGTCGGTCAGCGCCGCGCGGATCCGCGCTTCGCGTTCGGCGGTCATGGCCCCCCGCGAGATGGTGCCGGCGCCGGCGTGGATGGCGATCGCGACGGGTGCTTCGATGGTCGATTCGATAGGCAGTCCGCCCGCGCGGTCGGACGAATCCCCGGCCCAGGCCAGACCGGCCAGCGACCACAGCGCGAGCAGCACCCGGGCCGGCCAGCAGCGGCGAACGCGATGGCCGCTACAGTCGAACAGCAGAGCGTGGGTCACGGGCAATCTCCTCGGTGGGTGGCCTGACGTCGGCAAGTGTAGAGCACGTTCGCCGCCATCGCGAACGCGCAGCTTGCCCATCCTGCGTACACGGCGCCGGGCGGTGTCCGGTGTGGATCGGCTAGCCGCCCCGGTCCCGTCGGCGCAGAAACAGCTGCCGGCTGCGCAGGGGACGCTCGCCGAGCAGCTCGCCGAGAGCGCTGCGCAGCACCCCCTTCGCCGCCCGGCCGGCACTGTCGCCGAAGTCGCCGGCGGCGGCGCGCAGCAGGTCGGCGCCGGCAAAGGTCGACCCGCCGGCGCCGGGGTGCTGGGCACACAGACCCACGCCCGGTTCAAACACATAGCACCCCGCGGCCTCCACGGGTATGCCGGCGCGGGCATCGCGGTCGAAGGCAAAAGCGTAGCCCAGGGCCTCGAGCAGCTGGCACTCGAAGCGGCGCAGCGCGGGTTCGATGCGCTCACCGCCGGCCAGCGCCGCGAGCACCGCCGCGTAGCTGGCGAAGATCCCGGGGTGCGGGTCGTCCCGGTGCAGCAGCCGCACCAGCAGCTCGTTCACGTAGAGCCCGGAGAGCAGAGCGTCTCCGCGCAGGGGCACCAGCCCGCCGCCGGTTTCGACGCCCGCCAGGGTCTTCAGTTCCCCCCGCCCGACGAGGCCCACGAGCAGCGGCGAAAAAGGCTGCAGCAGCGCCCCGGGGCTGCCACCGCGGCTGCGCCGGCGCAGGCCCCGGGCCACGGCGCCGACCCGGCCGTACTGGGCCGTGAGCAGCTCCAGGAGCTGGCTGCTCTCCCGGTAGGGGCGCCGATGCAGGAGGTAGGCGGGCTGCAGGTTTTCCCGCAAGGCGGCTAACGCTCGTCGTAGCCGAGGCTCTTCAGGGCGCGCTCGTCGTCGGACCAGCCGGCGCGCACCTTGACCCAGAGTCGCAGCATGACCTTCTGGTCGAGGAGGCGCTCCATGTCCTTGCGCGCGTCGGTGCCAATGGCCCGGAGCCGGGAGCCACCCTCGCCGATGACAATACGCTTCTGGCCGCGGCGCTCCACGAGAATGAGAGCGCTGATGTGCAACACACCCCGGTCCTCGACGAACTCCTCGATCTCGACGGCTGCGGCGTAGGGCAGCTCGTCACCGAGCTGGCGCGTGAGCTTCTCGCGCACGATCTCCGCGGCGAGGAAGCGCTCCGTACGATCCGTGAGCTGGTCTTGCGGGAAAAAGAAGTCGCCCGCCGGGAGGCACTTCAGCACCTCGGCATCGAGGGCGTCGAGGTTCACCTTGCGCAGCGCGGACAGGGGCACGATGGCGGCAAAATCCGCGCGCTGCCCGAGAACCTCGAGGTGCGGCAGAAGCACGCGCCTGTCCGCGAGAAGATCCACCTTGTTGACGGCCAGGATTACCGGCACACCGCTCCCCGTGACCTGCTCGAGAACGCGCTCGTCGTCATCCGTCCAGGCCGTGCGGTCCACGACCATAATGATGACGTCGACGTCGCTGAGCACTGAGCGCGCGGCCCGGTTCATGACCCGGTTGATAGCGCGCTCACCATCCCGGTGCATGCCCGGGGTATCGACGTAGACCGCCTGCCAGTGACCCTCGCTGCGGATGCCGAGGATCTGGTGCCGGGTCGTCTGCGGCTTGCGCGAAGTGATGCTGAGCTTCTGTCCTACGAGGTAGTTGAGAAGCGTGGACTTGCCCGTATTCGGGCGCCCCACGAGAGCGACGTAGCCCGCGCGCCGCCCCTCAGCCATGATCGAGCTTCTCGAGCACGGCGCGGGCCGCGGCCTGCTCCGCACGGCGACGGCTGCTGCCGCTGCCGATGGCCTCGCAGGGCGGCGTCTCGAGGCGGCAGGCAACCTCGAAGCCCCGCGCGTGCTCACTTCCCGCCACGGCCACCAGCTCGTAGCCCGGCAGCGGCAGGCCCCGGCCCTGCAGGTATTCCTGCAAGCGGGTCTTGGGGTCTTTGCTCGCGCCTGCCCCTTCCAGGGTGGCGAGCTCCTCCCCCAGCAACCGGTCAACCAGCGCCGCGCAGGCCGCCGGGCCACCGTCGAGCAGGACCGCACCGACCAGGGCCTCGAGCGCGTCGGCGAGAATCGAGGCGCGGCCGCGACCGCCGCTCTTGCGCTCCCCGGGGCCGAGGCGCAGGTGATCGCCGACGCCGAGCCGCCGGGCCACCGCGGCCAGGGTGTCACCGCGGACCAGCGCCGCGCGCAGGCGCGACAGCTCGCCCTCATCGCACGCGGGAAAATGATGGAACAGGCGCTCGGCGACCCGGTGGTTCAGGGCCGAGTCACCCAGAAATTCGAGACGCTCGTTATTGCTGCGCCCCACGCTGCGGTGGGACAGGGCCCGCTCCAGCAGCGCCCGGTCCTCGAAGCGATAGCCGAGCGCGCTCTCCAGGCGATCCAGCGGCACCGGGCGCTCAGTCGGAGTAACGGCGGCCGGCCTCGAACTTGAGGTCGTCGAACTTGATGACCGCGTCGATACGCCAGGCGACCGGGACCCGCGCCTCGTAGCGGGCGTCGATCCAGGTGTCGCCCTCCTCGCGGAAGACCTCAATATCCTTGTAGTCGATGCCGTAAATCTGGTTCGTGTTGAGGAGCGTGGCCAGCTTCCGGCGTACGTCGGCTATGGTGTCCTCCTCGCGGTCGTATTCCTCCGCGACCTTGGTTACCACCTCCCGGACCTGCAGGTATTCGATGTAGGACGGGGCCATGCGCAGGCCGACCATGATAAAGAAACCCACCATCATCGCGATGATGAGCAATGCCGGAAGAGACATCCCCCGCTGCCTGTGGATCGTCGCCATGACTGTGCTCCGCTGTCCTCGTCCGCTTATTCTATGACGCCGACGCGACGAAAGCTCGGGATACTGAACAGCGACTCCCAATGCATCCAGACCGCGAACGCCTTGCCGACTATATCCTGTTCGCTGACCTGCCCCCAAACGCGGCTGTCACTGGAGTTGTCGCGGTTGTCGCCCATCATGAAGTAGTGGCCCGGGCGCACAGTGATGGAGAAGTCCCGCGCCGCCCGCGCCAGATCCTCCTGCACCAGATGGTTGCGGCCGCCGAAGTCCGCGAGGCTCACCTGCTGCCGGGACTGCGCGCCGGGCATAACAGCCAGGGGCTCCCGGGGCACGATCTCACCGTTCACGTAGAGACGCTTGTTGCGGTAGCTGACCTGATCCCCGGGGAGGCCGATGACCCGCTTGATGTAGTAGGTCTTGTTCATGTGCGGTGGAAAGAAGACCATCACGTCGCCGCGCTCCGGCTCTCCGACAGCGATGACCTTGCTGCGCAGGACCGGCAGGCGGATACCGTAGGTGAACTTGTTGACGAGGATGTAGTCGCCGACCTCCAGCGTCGGCACCATGGAGGACGACGGAATCTGGAAAGGTTCGACGATAAAGGAGCGGAGCACGAAGACCACGAAAAGCACCGGGAAGAAAGACTTCGAGTATTCCACCAGCACCGGCTCGGCGCCGGGCTCCACCCCCTCGCGCCGCCGCGCGGGGGCGAAGAACAGCACATCGACCAGCCAGACGCCACCGGTGAAGGCCACCGCGAGCAGGAGAATGAGGGGGAAGTCGATATTCATGGGCGCCTCAGTTGTCGACCTGTAGCGCGGCCAGGAAGGCGGCCTGGGGAATCTCCACCCGGCCGACCTGCTTCATGCGCTTCTTGCCGGCTTTCTGTTTATCGAGGAGCTTGCGCTTGCGGGACACATCGCCGCCGTAGCACTTGGCCGTCACGTTCTTGCGCAGCGCCTTCACGGTCTGCCGGGCGACGATCTTGCCGCCGACGGCGGCCTGGATGGCCACGTCGAACATCTGCCGCGGGATCAGCTCTTTCATCCTGTCCGTGAGCTGCCGACCGCGGTACTGCAGCTGCTCCCGGTGCACGATGATCGCCAGCGCGTCCACCCGCTCGCCATTGATGAGCACGTCCAGGCGGGCGAGGCTCGCCGCCTCGAAGCGGTCAAAGCTGTACTCGAGCGACGCGTAGCCCCGACTGACGGACTTGAGGCGGTCGAAGAAGTCCAGCACCACCTCGGCCATGGGAATGTCGTAGGTCAGGGAGACCTGGCTGCCGAGAAACTGCATGTCCTTCTGCTCACCGCGCTTCTCGACGCAGAGCGTGATCACATTGCCCAGGTAGTCCTGGGGCACAAGAATGCTGCAGCGGGCGATGGGCTCGCGCATCTCCTCGATGTCGCCCACCTCCGGCAGAGCCGAGGGGTTGTCGACGTGGACCACCTCGCCGCTCTTCCTGACGACCTCGTAGATGACCGTCGGCGCCGTGGTGATTAAATCCAGGTCGTACTCGCGCTCGAGACGCTCCTGGACGATCTCCATGTGCAGCATACCGAGGAAGCCGCAGCGGAAGCCGAAGCCCAGGGCATCGGAGGTCTCCGGCTCGTAGAACAGGGAGGCATCGTTCAGGGTGAGCTTGGCCAGCGCGTCCCGGAAATCCTCGTAATCGTCTGTGGACACCGTAAAGATGCCGGCGTAAACCTGCGGCTTCACCTGCTGGAAGCCGGGCAGCGCGGGCACATCGGGGTGCTTTGCGCCGATCAGCGTGTCGCCCACGGGCGCACCGGCGATATCCTTGATACCGGCGATGACATAGCCGACCTCCCCCGCCTGGAGCACCTCCGTCTCCCGGCGCCTGGGTGTGAATATGCCGACGCCGTCGACCTGGTGAACCTTGCCCGTGGCCCTGGTCACGATACGATCGCGCTTGCGCAGCACACCCTGTTTCACGCGCACCAGGGAGACCACGCCCAGATAGTTGTCGAACCAGGAGTCGATGATCAGGGCCTGCAGCGGCGCCTCCCGATCGCCGTCCGGCGGCGGGATGTGCGCCACCAGGTATTCGAGGGCGTCCTCGATACCGAGGCCGGTTTTGGCACTGACCAGGCAGGCCTCACTGGCGTCAATGCCGATGATCTCCTCGATCTCCGTGCGCACCTTGTCCGGGTCCGCCTGCGGGAGGTCCATTTTGTTCAGGACCGGCAGTACCTCGAGGCCCTGCTCAATAGCCGTGTAGCAGTTGGCTACGGACTGCGCCTCCACGCCCTGCCCCGCATCCACGACCAGCAGTGCCCCCTCGCAGGCAAACAGGGAACGAGACACCTCGTAGGAGAAATCGACATGACCGGGCGTATCGATAAAATTCAGCTGGTAGACCTGCCCGTCCGCGGCCCGGTACTCCAGGGTGACGCTCTGGGCTTTGATGGTGATGCCGCGCTCGCGCTCGAGGTCCATGGAATCGAGCACCTGCGCGTTCATCTCCCGGTCCGCCAGCCCGCCGCAATGCTGGATAAACCGATCGGCCAACGTCGACTTGCCGTGGTCGATGTGGGCGATGATCGAAAAATTACGAATGTGTCGGAGGTCGCTCACTTGGCAGGATCCGGGCGCAGGCGCGCCTGACAGGGGCACGCGGCCCGGGGGACCACGGCGAAACAAGGATGGCGACGGGAAGCGCCGCCGGCTCAAGGGCGCGGATTGTACCCCAGGCCCGCGGCGCCGGCTACGCGCTAATCCGGCAGCCGGAGGCCGATGAACAGCGGCGCGCCGCGACGGATGAGGCGCAGCGGCACGGAGGTCCCGGGCGCCCGGTCCTCGAGGGCAGCGCGCAAGCTCTCCAGGTTGTTCACCGGCGTTGACCCGACCAGGGTGAGGACGTCACCGGGGAGGATGCCCGCCTCATCGGCGGGCGACCCCCGCAGCACGCTGCGCCCCACCACGCCCCCACCGATGCCCCCGCGGTCGAGGGGCTCCCGCGCGGCGGGCTCGGCGCCG
>CAYFVG010000038.1:0-15233 GCA_964346365.1 uncultured Alteromonadaceae bacterium | reverse complement strand
TCGACAGCGTTGTCTTGCCAGTGCCCGAGAGGCCGAAGAAAATGGCGACGTCGCCCGCGTCACCCATGTTCGCGCTGCAGTGCATCGACGGCATGTGTTCGAGGGGCAGGTAGTAGTTCATCATGGCGAACATGCCTTTCTTCATCTCGCCGCCGTACCAGGTGCCACCGATGACCTGCATTCTCTCGGTCATGTTGAACAGCGTGAAGACTTCCGAGTTGAGCCCGTGCTCCCGCCACTTCGGGTTGGTGGTCTTGGAGCCGTTGAGCACGACAAAATCCGGTTCGCCATAGTTCGCCAGCTCTTCCTCCGTGGGCCGGATGAACATGTTCTTGACGAAGTGCGCCTGCCAGGCGACCTCGACAACAAAGCGGACCTTCATGCGTACCGCCGGGTTCGCCCCGCAGAACGTGTCCATAACGAACAGCCGTTTTTCTGACAGCTCCCGGGCCACCAGCGCCTTGAGTTCCGCCCAGACCTCGGGGGTGATCGGCTTGTTGTCGTTCGGCGTCCGCTCGGAGGTCCACCACAGGTTCTCCCGGCTCACCTCGTCGTAGACAACAAACTTGTCTTTTGGTGAGCGGCCGGTGAACTCGCCGGTGCGCACGGCAACCGCCCCGGACTCTGTGACGACGCCCCGCTCGAAGCCCACCAGATCGTCGCGGGTTTCCTCTTCGAAGAGCTGCTCGTAGCCGGGGTTGTGAACGATCTCCGTCACATTTTCTATGCCGTAGGCCGACAGGTCGATGTTGGTGGTCATGCTTGCTCCCTGGAAAGTCGCGAAGTTCGAAAAACCCTGCCGGTTATCGTTTCACTTTAGAGGATCAAGGGCAATCAGCAGGCCGTCGTCCAGGCCGATGTCCCGGCATGGGACGACAGCGGGCGCTCAGTTCGTTATCGTTGGGGCGTTTGTTTTTGGAAAAGGCCCACGACTTTGGCAGACGTTTCCTCCTCCTCCCTGGACATCGACCGGTTCTCGGAGCTGGCCCGGGCCGAAGGTCTGGACGACTACACCTCCGATCATCGGGTCGGTGAGGACAACATCCAGGCCCTGGGGCTGGATGTACACAACCCGGTTTTCCTTGTATCCGGCACGACCATCGTGCTGTTCGTCGCCTTTGCGCTTGCGCTGCCGACGCTGGCGGCGGACCTCTTCGGCCAGTGGCGGATCACGCTCACGACGCAGCTCGACTGGTTCTTTATGGCCGTGGCGAACGCGGCTCTGTTGTTCTGCGCGTTCCTTGTGGTCTCGCCGCTGGGTTCCGTGCGCCTGGGCGGCCCCGATGCCAGGCCCCGCTACGGCTACCCCAGCTGGGTCGCCATGCTGTTCGCGGCGGGTATCGGTATCGGCATCATGTTCTACGGTGTGCTCGAACCGATGAGCCATGCCCTGACGCCGCCACTGTCCGCCGAGGGTGTGACCGGCACGGCGCGCCGTGATCTCGCCATGGCGGCGACCATTTACCACTGGGCGTTCCACCCCTGGGCGATCTATTCGGTGGTCGGTCTGTCTCTCGCTTTTTTCAGCTACAACAAGGGCCTGCCGCTGGTCATGCGCTCTGCGCTGTACCCGCTCTTCGGCGAGCGCGTCTGGGGCTGGTCGGGGCACGTGGTCGACGTGCTGGCGGTATTTGCGACGCTCTTCGGGCTGGCTACGTCCCTCGGTTTCGGCGCCGAGCAGGCGGCCGGGGGCATCGCCTATCTCTTCGGTATCCCGAATGCGAATTGGCTCCGCGTACTGGTCATTACGGCAATCACGCTGTTTGCACTCGGTTCGGTGCTCCGGGGCCTCGACGGGGGCATCAAGGTGCTCAGTGAACTGAATATGGCCGCGGCGGCCGTGCTGGGCCTGTTCGTGCTGGCCCTCGGCCCCACGCGCGAGATTCTCGGTGGAGTGGTTGAGTATGGCGGCGCCTATCTGCGCTATCTGCCGGAGCTCAGCAACTGGATGGGTCGCGAGGATGAGTACTACATGCACGACTGGACGACGTTCTACTGGGCCTGGTGGATCGCCTTCTCTCCCTTCGTCGGTATGTTCATCGCCCGTATCTCCAGCGGACGCACCGTGCGCGAGTTCGTGGTCGCAGCGCTCCTGGCGCCATCGGCCATCTTCGTGCTGTGGATGACGATCTTCGGCGAGACGGCCATGGACCAGTACTTTTTGGAGGGCTGGGACGGCGTGGCGCAGACCGTTCGCGATTTCAAGCCGGAACTGACGCTGTTCGTGTTTCTTGAGCAGTTCCCGTTGACGCTGCTGACCTCGGGGCTCGGCGTGCTCCTGGTGCTGGTGTTCTTCGTCACCTCCATGGACTCCGGCTCGCTGATCATTGACACCATGACCGCCGGCGGCAAGATCGAGACCCCCGTGGGCCAGCGCATCTTCTGGTGTATCTTCCTCGGGCTGCTGGGGGTCGCGCTCATGCTCGGCGGCGGGCTCCCGTCCCTGCAGGCGCTGGCCCTGGCGTCTGCGTTTCCCTTCTCGCTGGTGTTGCTCCTCATGGCCGTGAGTCTCTATCGCGGCCTGCGGGCAGAGCGTCAACTGCTGGCGGTCGCGCGGGCGGAGGAGAGCTGACCCATGTACCGGCGTATCGGCATTCCCGTGGACCTCGAGCACACGGAGACCCTGGAGAAGACCATCGAGACCGCTGCCGCCCTGGCGCGCACCTTTGGTGCGGCCCTGGACCTGGTCGCGGTGACCTCGCCGTCACCCAGCGCGGTGGCCCGCGATCCCCATGCCTTCGCCGAGAAGCTGGCGACCTATGCCGAGGACTGCAGCGCGCGGCACGGCGTGGCCTTTACCGCGCATGCGCGGCTCTGCGACGACCCTAGCGTGGAACTCGACAGGACGCTTTCTGACGCCTTTCACGAGCTGGGGGCGGACCTCCTGGTGGTCGCCTCGCACGTGCCCGGTCTGCGCGAGTACGTGTTTGCCTCCAACGGCGGCTGGCTGGCGAGCCACACTGACCTGTCCGTATTCATCGTTCGCTGAGAGGCGGGTGGCCCACTCTAGGCCGGGTCCCAGCTTTCGGGCAGCGAGGCGTTGACCACGCCACCGTCCACGGCGATCGTCTCACCGATCACGTAGTCCCCGGAGCGAGCGGCCAGGTAGATGGCCACGGCGGCCATGTCCTCGTCGCGCCCGATGCGCTTGTTGGGGATCGCGGTCGCAACGCTGTCCGCGTGGTCCCGAGCCGCCCGGTTCATAGCCGAGGGGAAGGCACCGGGAGCGATGGCGGTGACGTTGATACAGTCCTCGACCAGCCGCGCGGCGGTGCGCTTGGTCAGGTTGATGATCGCGGCCTTGGAAGCCTGGTAGCTGTAGGTCTCCCAGGGGTTGAGGCGCAGGCCATCGATGGAGGCGACGTTGATGACCTTCGCCGGCTGCTCGGCGGAGGCCCGCTGTTTAAGCGCGGCGTGGAGCGCCTGAGTGAGGAAGAACGGCGATTTCACATTGAGGTTCATGACCTTGTCCCAGCCCCCCTCCGGGAAGCTCTCGAAGGCTTCGCCCCAGGCCGCCCCGGCGTTGTTCACCAGGATGTCCAGGCCGTTCTCCTGCGACGCGTAGGCCTCGGCGAGGCCGCGGCAACCGTCGACCGTGGACACGTCCATGGGCAGGGACAGGCAGTTCGGGCCGAGGTCTTCGGCGACCGCGTCGCAGACCTCGGCCTTGCGCGAGGAGATGTAGACGCGGGCTCCCTGGGCCAGGAAGCCGCGGGCGATCATCAGGCCGATACCGCGGGACCCACCGGTGACGAGGGCGGTACGCCCGGTGAGGTCGAAGAGGGTCGAGGTGTCCATAGCGTTCTCCTTGAGGGCTGGCTCAGGCCCGGGTGGCCGTTCGGTAAATCCTGTCGAGCATGGGCGCGTGCGGGGTTGCAGGTAAATCGTGCCCCATGCCGGGGTACAGCTTCAACTCCGTTGCCGCGAGGTGCCGGGCAGTGTCGATGCCGTACTCGATCTTCACCAGTTGATCGTACCATTGGATCGTACCAGTAGATCGGCGTCGCTGCGCGTGACCGGCGCGGGTGCACGCAAGGTGTGCGGCAGGGCCCGCCGTTCGAAAGCTCGCCCGCGGAAAGATGCCTGGCGCCGGCGCTCTCAGCCTGACGGGCTTGCGCTCTAGCCGCCATAGCTCACCGATATTCGGCTCTTGTAACGTCCAGCTCGGCGAGAGATTGTGCGCTGCAGGGGATTTTCCGACTAAGGCAATAGCCGTAGCTATTGCCGCAGGAGAAAAATTCGCTGCAGCGTGCAAGATCCGGCGAGAAACCGAATAGGCATGTCAACCTGCACTGTGAATGTCATTGCGAACCCACGCGCCGAATCGGTGAGCTATGGCGGCTAGAGGTTATCCAGCGGAATCGCGGTAGCCGACTTTACTTCCTCGATGACCACGTAGGTGTGGGTCTGCGCCACCAGCGGGATGGCGGCGAGCTTTTCCCCGAGAAAGCGCTGGTAGTGCCGCATGTCGGCGCAGCGGATCTTGATCAGGTAGTCGAAGCCGCCGGCGACCATGTGGCAGCTTTCCACCTCCGCCAGAGCCTGCATCTCGCGGTTGAAGGCGCGCAGGTTTTCCGTGCTGGTGTTGGTCAGCAGCACCTGGATAAAGGCCACGGTGCTGGCGTTCAGTTTGGCCGGGTCCGCCAGGGCGACGTAGCCGGTAATGAAACCGTCCCGCTCGAGGCGCCGCACCCGCTCGAGGCAGGGCGTGGGGCTGAGGCCGACGCGGCGGGCGAGGGCAACGTTGCTCAGCCTCCCCTCGCGCTGAAGCTCGCGGAGAATGGCGCGGTCAATGCGGTCGAGAGGGCGCGCGTTGCTCATGATGATCCTGGCCGACAAATCACCACGATAACGCGATCGACAGGATAATGACCTGCATTATGCAAAAATAAAGCGTCAAATATCGCGCAAACTGTGCAGAATTACCAAGAAGTCTGCTGCACAGGAAGATCCCATGAGCGACTCTCTGAAGATGCGGCGCGCCGCTGTCCGGGCCACCACCCACGCCCCGGAGGAGGAGCTCCTCGAGGCCTTTGTGGCCGCACCGGTGCTCGCCGGCGAGCAGCGCCAGGCGGCTCGCAGCGCGGCCATTGCGCTCGTCCGGCGCTGCCGCGGTCACAGCCGCCAGGCCGGGACGCTGGATGCGTTTCTGCAGGAGTTCGGCCTGTCCAACCGGGAGGGCATCGCCCTCATGTGCCTTGCCGAGGCGTTGCTCCGCGTCCCCGATGAAGCGACGGCGGACCGCCTCATCGCCGAAAAGATCCAGTCCGGTGACTGGGGCTCGCACCGGGGCAAGTCGGCCTCGCGCTTCGTCAACGCCTCCGTCTGGGGCCTGATGCTGACAGGCCGCATCGTGCGTCTCGACGAAGAGGCCGTGAGCGACACCGGCTCCTGGGTGCGCCGGCTCGTGAACAACCTCGGTGAACCGGTGGTGCGCCAGGCCGTGCTCCAGGCCATGCGCATCATGGGCGGCCAGTACGTCCTCGGCCGCAGCATCAGCGAGGCACTGCAGCGCGGGGTGATGGAGAACCGTCGCGGCACGCGGTTTTCCTTCGACATGCTCGGCGAGGCCGCCCGCACCGATGCCGACGCCCGGCGCTATTTCCAGGCCTACGCGGACGCGATCCGTGCCGTCAGCACCGATACCCGCGGCCGCTCGGCGCTTGCCGCCAACAGCATCTCCGTGAAGCTGTCGGCGCTGCATCCGCGCTACACCTTCCGGCAGGAGGCGCGGGTGGTCGAGGAACTGCTGCCGCGCATCCGCGAACTGGCGCTTATGGCGGCCCGGGGCGGGATCGCTCTGTCCATCGATGCGGAGGAGTGCGACCGCCTGGACCTGTCCCTGTCGCTGTTCGAGGCGCTGGCGCGGGACCCGGAGCTCGCCGGTTGGGACGGCCTCGGCTTCGTGCTGCAGGGCTACCAGAAGCGCGCGCTCGCGGTTGCGGACTGGCTCGTTGCCCTGGGGCGGGAGACAGGGCGCCGGCTCCCCGTCCGCCTCGTGAAGGGCGCTTACTGGGACAGCGAGATCAAGCGCGCCCAGGAGCAGGGCCTCGCCGATTACCCGGTGTTCACCCGCAAGTGCCACTCCGACCTCGCCTACGAGCAGTGCGCGGCACGGCTTCTCGCCGCGCCGGACGCGATCTATCCCCAGTTCGCCACCCACAACGCGCACACGGTGGCGGTGGTGCGCGCGCTCGCCGGCGACGCGGCCTTCGAGTTTCAGCGCCTGCACGGTATGGGGCAGCTGCTCTACGACGAACTGCAGGACGAGGACCCGGCGCTGCCCGTGCGTGTCTATGCGCCCGTGGGCAACCATCGCGACCTGCTCCCCTACCTGGTGCGGCGGCTGCTGGAGAACGGCGCCAACAGCTCCTTTGTCAACCGTTTCCTCGATGCGCGGGTGCCGCCGGAGGAGCTGCTCCGGGACCCGCTCGCCGAGGCGCAGCAGTTGCAGGGCTGGCGCCATACGCGCATTCCCGTGCCCCGGCGCCTGTACAGCGCAGAGCCCCTGCCCTGGGACAACGCCCGCGGTATCGACCTCGCCGACCCCGGCGCGGTCGCGGCGCTCCTGGATACCATGGCGGCCGGGGTGGCGCAGCCGCACCGGGCCGCGCCCATCGTCGGTGGCCTGGAGCTGCCCGGCGAGGGCCGTCCGGTGCACAGGCCGGCGTCACCGGAGGACCCGGTCGGCTCGGTCCTCGAGGCCGACGCCGCGGCCCTGGAAGCGGCGCTGGCGGCTGCGAGCGCGGCCCAGGCGGCCTGGGATGCGGCCGGCGTCGAGGCGCGGGCCGTCTGCCTCGAGCGCCTGGCGGAAATACTGGAAGCGAACTGCGGTGAACTCATGGGCCTGATCGCCGCGGAGGCCGGCCGAACCATCGACGATGGCCTGTCCGAGGTACGCGAGGCCGTGGATTTCTGCCGCTACTACGCCCAGCAGGCGCGCGCTGCCTTCGCTGTCAAGCAGCTGCCGGGGCCCACCGGCGAGGTCAACGAGCTGACCCTCCACGGCCGGGGCGTGTTCGCCTGCATCAGCCCCTGGAATTTCCCGGTGGCGATTTTCACGGGGCAGGTCGCTGCGGCGCTGGTCGCCGGCAATGCGGTGGTGGCCAAGCCCGCGGAGCAGACGCCGCTGGTGGCGGCGCAGGTGGTGCGTTTCGCCCACGCCGCCGGTGTGCCCGGCGACGTGCTCCACCTCCTGCCCGGGGACGGCGCGGTGGGCGCGCAGCTCGTGGCCGACCGCCGGGTCAGCGGCGTCGCCTTCACCGGCGGTATGGACACAGCCCGGCGCATCCAGCAGAGCCTGGCGGAGCGCGACGGCCCCATGGTGCCGCTGATCGCCGAGACCGGCGGCCTCAACTGCATGCTGGTGGATGCCACGGCGCTGCCGGAGCAGGTGGTGGACGATGTGATCATCTCCGCCTTCCAGAGTGCCGGCCAGCGCTGCAGCGCGCTGCGGGTCATGTACCTGCAGGCGGACATCGCCGACCGCGTACTCGAGATGCTCGCCGGCGCCATGGCCGAGCTGCGTCTGGGGGACCCGTCGCTGTTTGCGACGGATATCGGGCCGGTGATCGACCTCGAGGCGCGGCAGAACCTCGAACGGCACGTCCGGCGCATGGACCGCGAGGGCCGGTTGGTGGCGTCCTGTGCGGCGCCGGCCGACGCCGCGGGCGGCTTCTTCTTCCCGCCGCGGGTCTACGAGATCGACCGCCTGGACCAGCTCGAGCGCGAGGTGTTCGGACCGATCCTGCATGTCATCCGCTACCGCGTGGAGGATCTGCCCGGCGTCTACGAGGCAATCAATGCCAGCGGCTACGGCCTCACGCTCGGCGTACACAGCCGCATCGATGGCTTCGCCCGCGAAGTCTTCCAGGCCACCCGGGTCGGCAATACCTATATCAACCGCAACATGGTCGGCGCCATCGTCGGCGTGAACCCCTTCGGCGGCCAGGGCCTCTCGGGGACCGGCCCGAAGGCCGGCGGGCCGCACTACCTGATGCGCTTCGCCGCGGAGAAGACGCGCACGGACAACGTCGTCGCCAAGGGCGGCAACACGCAGTTGTTCAATCTCGAGGAAGCGTGAGCGTTCAGCGCCCTGCGCCGACGCTGAAGCGGCCGAGGAGGGCGGCGTGGTCCGAGAGATCGCGCCAGTGGCCCTCGCCGAGGCGTTCGCAGGCGATGGGGGTGAGGCCCCGGAAGTAGATCCGGTCCACGGGGAACAGCGGCGCCCACACCGGGAAGGTGCGGGCGTGGCGTCCCTGTAGCGTCACGAAGAGTTCCTCCATTTCCAGGCTGAGCTGCAGATGCCGCTCGGCACTTTTGCGCCAGTCGTTGAAGTCGCCGGCGAGGATCATGGGCTCGTCGTGGGGCACGTGATCCTCGATACGCTGCGCCAGGGCCTGCAGCTGCTCCCTGCGCTCCTGCTCCAGCAGGCCGAGGTGCACGCAGAGCGTGTGCAGCCTGGCATCGATCTGCGGCAGGTGAATCACGCCGTGGAGGATGCTCCGGCTGGAGCGCGGGAAGATCGAGACATCGATGTTCTCCCAGTCCAGGATCGGGTAGTTGCTCAGAATGGCGTTGCCATGGTCGCCCTTGCGGTAGATGGCGTTGCGGGCATAGGCATAGTGCGGCCAGACCTGCTCGGCGAGGTACTCGAAGTGGGGCTGGTCCGGGTAGGAAAAGCGCCGGCGTCGGGCCTCGCTCTTCTCGGCGCGGCCGTGCACCTCCTGCAGGAACACGATATCTGCGCCCGTTTCCGTGATGCGCTCGCGAATGGCGTCGAGTATGAACCGGCGGTTACCGGTGCAGTAGCCCTTGTGGATGTTGTAGGTCAGGACATTGATGGTCGTCTCCCGCGCCATCGGTCACGCCCCGCGCCGGATCGCGATGGCTCTGCGTGACCACAGCACGACGTACTGTGCACCACTGCTCACGGCGATCACCAGCACGACGGTTGTGAAGGCGACCAGCACCCACGCCGGCAGCCAGCTGCCCACGGCGTTGCCGAGCACCGTGATCAGGAACAACACCTGCACTGCCATGTTGGCCTTTGACAGGGCTGTGGGTGCAAACTCCAGTTCGCCGATCAACAGCTGGTAGGCGAGGGCGCCGGAAACGATCACCACGTCCCGGGCGATCACCACCACGGCCACCCAGGCCGGCATCAGACCGACGGCGGCGAGGCTGGCGAAGACCGCGAGGATCAGCGCCTTGTCCGCCAGCGGGTCCAGGGCGGCGCCGAGCCGGGAGCGGGCGTCCAGGCGCCGGGCGAGGAGACCGTCGAGGGCGTCCGTGAGGCCGGCCGCAGCGCTGATAACCAGCGCGATGGCGAAGTGTCCGTCGAGGATCGCCAGGGCGAGCGGCAGCGCCAGCAGCAGCCGGCTGCCGGTGAGCAGGTTGGGGAGATATTTCAGCGCCTTCACGGCGCCGACGCGCCGGGCGGGGCCACGTTCCAGCGCGCGGTCATGGCGGCGTCGAGACCGAAGTGGACGCTGCTGTTGCCGCTCACGAGCCGCGAACCGGCCACGGCCCGGCGATGAACAGAACGAGTTTGTCTTGACTGCGCGCCAGGCTTTGCATGCAAGTAAAGCGACACCTCAAACCGCCGTTTGCAGCCGCCGCCAGGCGAGGTACGCGAAGACGGGCAGGAGCATGAGAATGCCGTACATGACCGGCGCAATGGTCATGGCCGGGTTGCCGAGGATCGTGCCCGTGACGAGGATGGCGGTGCCGCCGTTCTGGATAGACGTCTCGATGGCGATGGTACGGGCGTCGCGGCGGTCGCGGCCGAGGCTGCGGGCGAAACCGTAGCCGGCGAGCAGCGCCGTCGCCGCCAGCAGCAGCGCCGGCAGGGCGGTGAGCTCGAGAAACCCGGGCATCCGCTCCCAGTTCTGCGCGATGATGCCCGCGATCACGCCCAGAAGCATGCCAAAGGGGAGCCGGGTCATCCAGAATTCGTTGCGCTCGCAGAAGGCTCGCCGGTGGTGCCGGAGCAGCATGCCCAGGAACACGGGGACCAGCGTGATCGCCACCAGTTTGCCGATCGTCGGCAGGAAGGGGAGGGTCAGTTCGGCCCCGGCGGCAAGGCGGCTGCTCAGCAACCAGGTGGCGAGGAGAGGCAGGCTGAGCGGCGTGACCAGACTGACAACTGCCGTGAGCGCGATCGACAGGGCCAGGTTGCCGCCCGCCAGGTAGGCAAAGATATTCGAGGTGGTGCCGCCGGGGCTCAGGGCCAGGATCATGAACCCGACGGTGATTTCCGCCGGCAGCGCCAGCGCCGACAGCAGCAGGAATCCCAGCAGGGGCAGGAGCAGCATCTGCGACGCGATGCCGCAGAGCACCGCCGCCGGTCGCGACAGCAACAGGCGGAAGTCGCCGGGGCTGAGGTTGGCGCCCATGCCCAGCATCATGACGAAGAGGGTCACCGGCAGGGCGATGGCGAGGATCGGGTCCTGGTTCACTGCGCTATCCAGAGGGCGGCGAGCAGCGTGCAGCCGTAGGCAAAAAAGCTGCGCCCCGTGGCCGGTGCCAGCGCCCGGCGCTCGTCCGGTCCCCGTTCCAGCAGCCGCAGCGGTTGCAGCAGGAACAACAGCGACAGCGCCGGCAGTGCAGCGTAGGCGAGCAGGTCCGCAACGCCGAGGGCGACGGTCACAACGGAGAGGAGCAGGATGAGGCCGCGGTAGAGCCACGCGGAGCGTTCATAGCCCATGCGCACGGTCAGGGTGCGCAGACCCTCGGCAAGATCGGCCTCGTAATCCCGCAGCTCGTTGCTCAGCAGAAGCAGGGAGGCGAAGAGGCTGAAGGGCAGCGACAGCCAGAAAACGCCGGCGTGATAACCGCCGCTCACCGCGTAGTAGGCGCCGCCCACCAGGAGCACGCCCATGAACAGGAAGACCAGCGGGACACCGAGCCCCCGCGCCTTGTAATTCACCGGGTGCCCCGTGTAGCCCAGCGCGCCGGCCATGCCCACGACCTCCAGGAGCAGCATGGGCCAGCCGCGCAGCCAGACCAGGTAGAGCCCGAAGACGCCCGCGAGGGCAAACGCGCCGGCGCCCAGCCGGGCATTGCGTCGGATGGCGCGCCGCTGCGGGGCGTCGAAAGCGGGGCTCAGCCGGTCGACGTAATCGTTGACCAGGTTAACCCCGGCCTGGAGCAAGACCCCGGCGGCGACAACGGCGAGGGAGAGAGTCGGGTCCGCTGCCCCTTCCCGGATCGCGAGGAGCACGCCGAGACCACAGGTCGCCACGGCGACGACCAGGGAGAAGGGCCGCAGGGCGTAACGGAAACGGGTCTTGTCCGGGCGGGGGTTCAAGGCGCTCGCTGCCTGCTCGCAAGGGGATGAAAGGCCGCAAGATTACCCTACTGCGCCGGGGCTTGCATCCGCGCCCGGACTGCCCGCTAGTCCGGCGCTTTGACGGGGTGGCTGTGTGCGGCGGGAGCATGGTTCGAGGGGCTTTCGGCCACAGCGTGCGGGCGGTTGCCGGCGCCGGCCTTGCGCGTGCGCGTGCGCGCTGCGACGACTACAGCGGCCCCGGAAAGCCCTTCGGCGGTGAGGTACTGACCGTGTTCTTCGGCGACCGGGAAGACCGGTGGATCTTTTCTCTACACCTGCCCCGGTCGCCCGGACACCTTTTTTCCCGGGAGCTGAGGTAAGCTACTCCGCGGTGCGATATGCTCGGGCCGATTTCGAGATGGAGACGGTTATGGCCCCGGAAACCCTCACGCCCACCCGGTTCATTGACAGCGACAGCGAGCCCGTCCGCGCCTGGGCGGCGCGGGCCGGTGGCGAGGGAGGTGCCCCGGTCGCGGTCGCCGAGCGGCTCTTCTACGCCGTGCGCGACGGCATCCGCTACGACCCCTACCGCGTCGCCCGGGACCCGGCGGCCTACCGCGCGAGTGCGATTGCCGAGGCCGGCGGCAACTGGTGCGTGCCCAAGTCCGTGCTCCTTGTCGCATGCGCCCGCGCCCGCGGCATTCCCGCGCGCCTCGGCTTCGCCGATGTGCGCAACCACCTCAGCAGCGACAAGCTCAGCGAGAGCATGGGCACGGACCTGTTCGCCTGGCACGGCTACGCGGAGCTCTGGCTCGACGAGCGCTGGGTGAAGCTGTCTACGGCTTTCAACATCGAGCTCTGCGAGCGCTTCGGCGTCAAGGCCCTGGCGTTCGACCCGGTAAACGGTGCGCTCATGCACCCCTACGACGAGAGCGGCCGCCGGCACATGGAGTATGTCCGCGAGCGCGGCAGCTTCAACGACCTGCCCCTCGCGGCGATTTTCGCCACCTTCGACGAGATCTATCCGGCCATGGCGGCATCGGACACGGGCCACGACAGCGCCTTTCACAGCTGACCTGCGTTGCTTGACTACCGCGCGATGAGCGACGAGCCTGACGCGGTGCGCTGCGGGCGCTGGACCCGGGAGCACGGCCCGGCCGCCGTGCCGGTGCCCGTGTGCCGGGCGGAGCCGCCGCCGGGGCAGAAGCTCCCGCGCTTCTGCCTCGCCGTGACCAATGACGTGCTGGAGGAGGCCGCGAGACGTTTATGCGCGATCTGACCGTTACCCTGGTTCAATGCGAACTCGCCTGGGAAGCCCCGGGGGATAATCGGCGCCAGTTCGGCGAACTGCTGGAGACGATCCCCGGCGACACGGACCTCATCGTTCTGCCGGAAATGTTCACCACGGGCTTCTCTATGAACGCCCTCGGCAACGCCGAGGAGCCCGGCGGGCCGACGGAGCAGTGGCTCCTCGAGCTTGCCCGGCTGCGTGACTGCGCACTTACGGGCAGCATCGCCGTGCGCGAGGACGATGCTGTCTACAACCGCATGCTTTTCGCCACGCCGGAAGGCGTCACCCACTACGACAAGCGGCACCTGTTCCGCATGGGCGGCGAGCACAAGCGCTACGCGCCGGGCGGGCAGCGTGTGATCGTCGAATGGCGCGGCTGGCGCATCAAGCTGGAGGTCTGCTATGACCTGCGCTTTCCGGTCTTCAGCCGCAACCGCGGAGACTACGACCTGCTCCTCTACGTGGCCAACTGGCCCGCGGTGCGCGGCGCCCACTGGCGGACGCTGCTGCCGGCCCGGGCGATCGAGAATCTGGCCTGTGTGGTCGGCGTCAACCGCATCGGCAGCGATGCGAAGGGCCTCGACTACGCCGGCGACAGCGTGGCTATCGACGCCCGCGGCAAGTACCTGGCAGACCTCCGGGACCGCCCCGGCTGCGAGACCGTGACCTTCGACGGCGCCGCCCTGGAAGCCTACCGGGAGCGTTTCCCCGGGCATCTGGATGCCGACGATTTTACCCTGCACCTGTAGGTGCGGCGCCGCCGTCACACCCGTAGGAGCGGCGCCCACGCCGCGACCCGGCGCCCAGCAGCGTCCCGGCCCCGCGGGAGTGGCAGGGGTGTCTGGCCCGCCGCGGGTCGGGCCCCGGTGACCGCCAGGCTGCGGCGCCTGCTCGCCACGATTCAGCGCCCCTTGAAGACCGCCTTGCGCCGCTCGACAAAGGACTGCACGCCCTCGGCGGCATCCTCGCTGGCCATGACCGGGACGAGATCGCGGAGAAACTGCGCGACCGAGGCCTCCCGGTCGTGCTCTTCACTGAAGCGGGTGGCCCGCAGGCAGGCCTGCACCGCGAGCGGCGCGGCATCGGCGACGCTGGCGGCCAGCTCGAGGGCGCGCTCGATCTGCTGGCCGGGCTGCGTCAGCTCCTGCACCATACCCCAGCGCAGGGCGTCCTCGGCGCTCCAGCGGTCGCCGGTGAGCAGCACCCGCTGGGCGTTGCCCCAGCCGATCTCCCGGGGCAGGCGCAGGGTGGCGCCGCCGCAGGGATAGAGACCGCGCTGCACCTCGAGCATCTGAAACTGCGTGTCGCTGGCGGCGACGCGGATCTCGGTGTTGAGCAGGGTCTCCACGCCCCAGGTGAAGCAGTAGCCCTGCACGGCGATGATCACGGGCTTGCGGTGGAGGTCGCCGGTGGTGCCGAGCGGGTCGATCTCACCCTCGCGGGCCGGGAAGCCCTCGCCGGAAGAAAAGATGGATGCCCATTGGTCGAGCTCCACGCCGGCGGTGAAGTGTTTGCCCTCGGCGGAGAGCACGGCGACGCGCAGCCCGGGGTCGTTATCGAGGCGGTAGTAGGCCTCGGCGAGGGCGTGGTACATCTCGAGGCTGAGCGCGTTGTACTTCTCCGGGCGGGTCAGGTGGATGTGGAGGACGTGGCCCTCGACGCGGGTGTCTACCTGGGACATGCTTGCTTCCTTATGGGTCGCATGGGCGGTTGGCCCGATGGGCGGGTGGTTGTTCGCGGGCCCCAATGATCTCCGCTGGCCTCCCGCGGTGCAATGGCCTCATCTCTCTAGCCGCCATAGATCACCGATATTTGGCTTTCTCGCCGAGAGATTGTGCGCTGCAGGGGATTTTCCGACTAAGGCAATAGCCGTAGCTATTGCCGCAGGAGAAAAATTCGCTGCAGCGTGCAAGATCCGGCGAGAAACCAAATAGGCGTTTCAGCCTGTACTCATGATATGAGTGGGATTTTTTGCGCCGGATCGGTGAGCTATGGCGGCTAACGCCTATTGAACTGGGGGAGGGCCTTGGCGATCATGGTTGCCCCTGACCCGGAGTCGCCCCCGCCATGGCTGCCACAGCCCCGGAAACCGCTGCCCAGTCCTACGTTCTGTCCTTTTGCTGCCCCGATCGCCTGGGCGTCGTGGCCCGCTATTCGGGCCTCCTGTACGACTGCGGCGCCTACATTACCGAGGTATCCAACTACAGCGATCCGGTCACCGGGATGTTCTTTCTGCGCTGTGTCTTCGATGACCGTGCCATGGCTGTGCCCTTCGCGGAGCTGGCCGCGCGGCTCGAGGGGCTCGCCGGTGCCCTGGTCATGGACTACACCCTGCGGCCGACCAGCGACCGCCCGCGCGTTCTCGTGGCCGTCTCGCGCTACGACCACTGCCTGAGCGCGCTGCTGACCAAGTGGAAGGCCGGGGCGCTGCCGCTGGAAATCGCGGCCGTGGTCAGTAACCACGAGGACTGCCGCGCCCTCACCGAGTTTCACGGCCTGCCCTATCACCACCTGCCGGTCAGCGCGGACACCAAGCCGGAACAGGAGGCGCAGCTGCTGGCGCTCATGGCGTCCGAGCGTGTGGACCTGCTGGTGCTGGCGCGCTATATGCAGATTCTGTCGGACGACCTCTGCCGGCAGCTCGAGGGTCGGGCCATCAACATCCACCAC